>JBKQHH010000083.1:0-19694 GCA_052148875.1 Solirubrobacteraceae bacterium | reverse complement strand
CGACCGCGTCCGCCTGCTCGGCGAGCAGGTCGGTGATCTTTCCCTTTACCTAATCGCCCCACTGGGCGCCGACTATCACGATTCCGGGCATGGCCGTATGAGTGTAGGGGCGGGGTCGGTCCAGGCGGGGGGTGGCGGTCGGGTGCTGGACGGAGGCGGCGCTCAGGCGGATCGGGTCGGGATCGGATCAGGCCGCCGGGGTCAGGCTGTGCCGGCTCGTGGGGATCAGGCCGAGGGCGCCGGGACGCGGAACTCCCGCCGCTTGTCCGCTCCGTACAGGGGAATCAAATCGCCGCAGATCTCGACCAGACGCGAGACCGTGCGCGCGCCGAGCCGGTCCGAGAGTTCGTCCGGCATGAGGTTGGTGCTCGCCACGATCGCCCGCTCGGCCTCGTAGCGGGCGTTGACGATCGAGTAGAGCTGCTCGAGCACCCAGTCGGTCTGGTTCTCGGCCCCGAGATCGTCGAGGTGCAGCAGGTCCACCGCCGTGAGCCGGTCCATGAAGTCGAGCATCCCCGTATCGGAATCCATCGATTCGCGCAGCAGGTTGAGCAGGCGCGGCAGCGAGTAGATCGCCACCGAGCGCCCCGTGTCCAGGGCCGCTTTCGAAACCAGCATCGCCAGCGTGGTCTTGCCCGTTCCGACGTCGCCCTGGAGCCACAACCCTCGCCCGGAGTCGAGGTTCGCCTCGATGTCGCGCACGTAGCGGCGGACGGACTGGATCTGATCCGGCGCGACTCTCGCGATGTCGCTCACCGGTGGGCGATCGAACGAGACGCCCTGGTATCTGCGCGGTATGCGCGCGGCGAGGCTGCTGGTGCGCGCCGTGGCGATACGCCCGGCCCGGCAGGCGCAGTCGGAGGCCGTGTTCGTGGTCTCGTCGATCACGAACCCGCTGCCGTCACAGGCGTCGAATGGGCAGCTGGTGGCTCTCATTGTGAATAGCGCTCCCCGGCGTAGCTCAGGATCTTCGGGTACTCCTTCTGGAACGTCAGCGTCACCTTGCCGACCGCCCCGTTGCGGTGCTTGGAGATGATCAGGTCCGCCTCGCCCGGACGCTCGGAGTCCTCGTCGTAGTACTCGTCGCGGTAGATGAACATCACGAGGTCCGAGTCCTGCTCGAGGTTTCCGCTCTCGCGCAGGTCCGAGAGCTGGGGCACCTTCGGCGAGCGCGTCTCCACCGCGCGGGACAGCTGCGACAGCGCGATCACCGGCACCCCCAGCTCGCGCGCGAGGATCTTCAGGCCGCGACTGAGCTCACCGACGGCGGTCACGCGCGAGTCGTAGCGGCTGTCGGTGCGCATCAGCTGCAGGTAGTCGATGATGATCAGTCCCAGCCCGCCCTCGCACTGCGAGTGCAGGCGCCGCGCCTTGGCCCTGATCTCCAGCAGCCCGACGTCGCTGGAGTCGTCCACCCACAGCGGCGCGGCCGCCAGGCGCTGGGAGGCCTTGAGGATCTTCGGCCAGCGCTGCTCGGCCACCCGGCCCTTGCGCAGCTCCTCGCCCTTGATCCGGGCCTGGGAGGCGACGAACCGCTGGGCCAGCTCGGCCTCGGCCATCTCCAGGCTGAACAGCGCCACCGGCTTACCGTGCTCGACCGCCGCGTTCTCGGCGATGTTGCACACCAGCGCGCTCTTGCCCATCGCCGGGCGGGCGGCGATGATGATCAGGTTGCCGGGCTGAAAGCCGCCGGTGATCTCGTCCAGGTCCTTGAAGCCGGACGGCGTGCCGGTCAGCGAGGTGCCTTCGAGCGACAGCCGGTGCAGCTTGTCGAGCTCTTCGTGCAGCACCTCCTCGATCGCGCGGAAGTCCTGCTGGCGGTCGTCGCGCGCGACCTCGAGCATCGCCTTCTCCGCCTGCTCGACCAGCTCGCGCGGCGGCGCGTCGTGGCTGAGCACGCTCTCCTGGATCTCGTACGTGCTCTTCAGCAGGCGCCGCAGCAGGGCGTTCTCGCGCACGATCTGCGCGTAGCGGCGCGCGTGACCGGCAGCCGGCACCACACCCGTCAGTTCGTCGACCGTCGCGGGGCCCCCCACGGCCTCGAGCTTGCCCATCTGACGCAGGCGGTCCGTGACCGTCAGCACGTCCACCGGCTCGCTTTCGTTGTAGAGGGCCAGCATCGCCTCGTAGACGATGCCGTGGCGCTCGCGGTAGAAGTCGTCGGCGCGCAGGCCCTCTTCGATCACCAGTGCGTACAGCGAGCGGTCGGACAGCAGGATCGCCCCGAGGACCGACTGCTCCGCATCGAGGTTGTGCGGCGGGGCGATCACACCCGCGGACGGCTGCGAGTTGCCGTTGGCTGTCGAAACGGCGCTCATCTAGACGCGCGAGTCTAGGTGCGGCGCAGGCGCGTCCCGACGGCCGTTCCCGCAAATGAGGCGTGAAAAAGATGAGACGCTCGTATGGCGGTAGGGACCGCCGTTGCCGGCGGCCCCCCGCACAGATCCCGGCGTGCGCATTTAACGCACCGGGCTCCTGCCTTGGGTGTTGGCGTGAAAGCGCGCGTTGGGGAAGGGATGCATCCTCTGGACGGGTGGGAGGTATCGAGCCGCGATCAGCGTCATCCGGTACCAACGCAGGTTGTGACGCTGACTCCGGCGCCGAAGCGCGCGCAGCCAGTGCCGCGTGACCTGGTCGTGGAAAGCGATGATCGCGTCGCTGTTGCCCGGAACGGCGTAGTAGGCCATGTGGCCCCTGACGACGCTCGCGAGCCACTTGCCCTGGACGGCGAGCGGGAGATGTCGGCGTCGCTTGAGCTGGAGATTGATCTCGCTCAGCTTGGCCCGCATCCGTTCCGGCACGGTGATGCGCTTGAGCATGAAGCGCCCGTTCCTGGTCTTCGAGCAGATGTGCTTGAAGCCCAGGAAGTCGAACGTCTCCGGCTTGTGTTGCCCACGGGCAGCACGATTCGCGGCGGCAAAGCGCCCGAACTCGATCAGCCGGGTCTTCTCGCTCGCAAGCTCCAACCCGAACCGCGCGAGCCTGTCGCGAAGGTCGGCCAGGAACCGCTGCGCGTCCCGTTGGTGCTGGAACCCCACGATGTAGTCGTCGGCGTAGCGGACGATAATCACGTCACCGCGCGCGTGCCTGCGCCTCCACTGATGGGCCCAGAGGTCAAAGACGTAGTGCAGGTAGACGTTCGAAAGCAGCGGCGATGCCGATGCCCCCTGCGCCGTCCCGCCCGTTGTCGCTGACCACTTGCCGTCCTCGATGACTCCCGCGCTGAGCCATTTCTGGATCAGGCGCAAGACCCGCCGGTCGGCGATCCGGTGCTCGAGGAACTTCAACAGCCAGCGGTGATCGATGCTGGTGAAGAAGTCGCGGATATCCGCGTCGAGCACCCAGTTGACCTTCTTGTCATAGATCCCGGCCGCCAACGCGTCCAGCGCATCATGCGCCGAACGGCCCGGCCGAAACCCGTAGCTGAAGCCCACGAAGTCCGTCTCATAGATGCCGTTAAGCACCTCCACGACGGCACGCTGAAGGATCTTGTCCTCCAGCGCCGCGATCCCCAACGGCCGCAACCGACCGTCGTGCTTGGGGATGTACGCCCTCCGCGTCGGCTTCGCGCGATAGCCGCCACGATGCACCCGCCGGTGCAGCCCAAGGAGGTTGTCCTCCAGGTTCTGCCCGTAGGCGCTCCACGTCACGTCGTCGACACCCGAAGCGGCGCGCGGGTTGATCGCCCGATACGCCGCCCGAAGACGATCGACATCGACGTGGTGCAGCAGCGCAGTCAACTGCATTCCCTTGTCCTGCTGCGCGCGATAGCGCACGCGATCCAGCGCACTTGGCGCGCCACTCCCGGCTCTGTGTCCGGGACGCGTTTTGCTGGCCGCGTTCCCCTCGGCCGGCCGCCTTCCCTCCACCGCCTCCGTCACCGGCACGCCGGCGTTGTTCGGCGGCATCGCAGGTACTACGCAGCCGTCTGACTTCCCACGGTCGTTCATCGAGGACGTCCCGACTGCGCGTTCTCCTCACGACCCGCCAACCCTCGACCGACGAGCCCGGCCATCCCGGCCAGCGCATCATCGACGGCCACGGGTGACCACGGGACCTCCCGGTTCTCGCGAACAGAGCTTCCTCGCATGCCCGGGGTCTTCGACCGCGCGGGGTCCGACGACAGCTCGCGAAAACGCTGCCGCCGATGTTGCCTTCCGCATTTCATGACGGCGTCGGCACCCCGATGCCATTGATTTCGCGGGTCCATAGCCCAGCCTACGAGTACCCCTGCCAACGCTTCGCCGACGCCCTCACGAACGCCAACGCATGACTCAGGGCCACCACGGGTCGCTAACCCTTGCGGTGTCGGGCTCTTCCATCCCTTGCTCTGTTCCGGTTTATCCCGGCGCTCCACGAACACATGTTCGCATAGGGCCCGGCGCGTGCGCGGTCCAGGCGCCTGACGAGGCCCCGGCTCGCCCCGGACAGGGCGAGACGCGCCCCTTACACAAGCCCTACGCACACCTGCGCTGGCGCTTAGCGACGTCGCGCACGATGGTCGGCACACCCCCAATCGACCCCAGGAGGTTCGATCCGATGACCATCTCCAGACTGCTCGGCGCGACCATGGTCGCGGGCGCGCTCGCCACCGGCGGCGCCGCCGCCGGCATCGCGAGCGCGGGCGCCGCGACGACGACGCAGAGCACGGCCACGACGAGCACGCAATCGAGCACCCCGACGACCTCCACGTCGCCGAGCACCTCGACGTCGCCGACGACCCCGAAGCCGTCCCAGAAATCGGGCTCCCCGAGCGGAAAACCCTGCCCGAACATGGGCTCCAGCTCCAGCGGGGGCCCCAACTCGGGCGCCGGCTACGCCGGCGGACCGGTGGGCGCGACCGCCCAGTGATCGCGCCCGCCGGCACGGCCGGCACGGCAATCTCGACGGGGTGGGACCGTGCGCGGTCCCACCCCGTCGCCGCCGTCCCGCGAGATCCGTAGCGAGTCCCTTGAGAAATACGGGTTTCTACGGTTATCAACGTACGTCCACGCGGCCGTGGAGCGGTAATCGTCATCGGTGCGCCGGCCGAGCGGTTACCCGTGAGCCCCGATCGCCCGCCATATCCCGATCGCAAGCCGAAGAGCAGGTCGTCGTGGCTGTGCCGCAGCGACGCCGACCGGGAACGCATGCTCGACATGGAGGAGCGCGTGCGTCCGGTCAGGCGACGGGCCTTCGTCATCCTCGCGGCGGCGATCGCGTTCGCGGCCCCGTGGGTCGGGTGGTGGCCGCTGCTGTTTCTGATCCCTTCGCTCGCGTTCTTCGCCGCGGCGGACCGCATCCTCCCGCGAGCGGCTCGCCCGGAGCTGGTGATGTTCGCCGCGTGGATCGGCAGCGAGCTGACGATCGCCGGCGCGATCTCGCTCGAGGGCGGCACGCGCGTGGTCGCCCTGTCATGGCTTGCCATCCCGGTCATAACGCTCAGCTCGCGCTTCTCGATGCATGGTGTCGTCGCGGGCGTCGCGATCGCCCTCGCGCTCCTGCTCGCCGTGTGCTTCGGGGTCGAGACGCACACGGTCCTCGAAAGCCCCCAGGTGGTGATCGCCCCCTTCGCCCTGATCGTCTGCGTCGCCGTCCTCTCCACGCCGCTGATGCGCTCGGACATCCAGCACCGCAGCGACGCGGTCATCGACCAGCTCACCGGGATGCTCAACCGCAAGGCGCTCGGCGCGCGCACGCACGAGCTCGCGCAGCAGTCGGAGGTCACCGGCGAGCCGGTCGGGGTGATCGTCGCCGACCTCGACCACTTCAAGCGCATCAACGACACATGCGGCCACACCACCGGCGACGTGGTGCTCAAGGAGGTCGCCTATCTGCTGCGCAAGCAGCTGCGCGCGTTCGACCTCGCCTACCGCCTCGGCGGCGAGGAGTTCCTGATCCTCGTCCCCGGATCCGACCTCGAGCGCACCGTCGAGCTGGCCGACCGCCTGCGCGAGGGGGTCGCCGCCAACCCGGTGGGCGGCGGGCTGTCGGTCACGATGAGCGTGGGCGTCGGAGCCTCCGGGCGCATGGAGCGCTTCGACTACGCCGCGGTGTTCGCCGAGGCGGACGCGGCGCTCTACAGGGCCAAGCGCAGCGGACGCAACCGCGTGTGCGTCGCGTCAGAGCTCGATCACGCTGCGGATGCCGTCCTGAGCCTCCATTAGCTCGAAGCCGCGGTTGATCTCCTCCAGCCGCAGGCGATGCGAGATGAACGGGTCGACGTCGATCTCGCCGGCGAGGTAGCGCTCGACGAGCGCCGGCACGTCCTCCCGCCCCTTCAGGCCGCCGAACGAGGAGCCGCACACCCGCCGGCCGGTGATCAGCAGGCGCGGCACGACGTCGAGCGTCTCGCCGCGGCCGGCGACGCCGCAGACGGTGCACAGGCCCCAGCCCATGCGCGCCGCCTCGACGGCCTGGCGCATGACGGCGACGCTGCCGGTCGCCTCGAACGTGTAGTCGGCGCCGAAGCCGCCGGTCATCTCGAGGATCTCCTGCACCGTGCCCTCGCCCCCGATCAGCAGGTCGGTGGCGCCCTGGCCGCGCGCGAGCTCCAGCCGCTCGGGCGACAGATCGACGCACACGATCCGCTCCGCCCCCTGCAGGCGGCAGCCCGCGACCGCCCCCAGCCCGACCATGCCGGCCCCGAACACCACGCACGTCGAGCCCGCGCGGACGGACGCCGTCTTCATCGCCGCGCCCAGCCCCGTCGAGAGCCCGCACGCGAACAGGCACGCGCGGTCGAGCGGCGCCTCGGGGTCGACGCGCGCCAGCGCGATCTCCGGCATGACCGTGTACTCGGCGAACGTCGACGTGCCCATGAAGTGGCGCAGCGGCTCGCCGGCGCGCGAGAGGCGGGTGGTGCCGTCGGGCAGGTAGCCGAGGTTCTGCTGCTCGCGGATCGCCAGGCACAGGTTCGTCAGCGGGCTCACGCAGTGCACGCACTCGCCGCACTGAGGGGAGAAAAGCGTCACCACGTGATCGCCCTCGCGCACCAGCGAGACGTCCTCGCCGCAGCGCTCGACCACGCCCGCGCCCTCGTGGCCCAGCACCGTCGGCGCGTAGCCGGAGGGGTCGACTCCGGAGGCCGTGTACATGTCGGTGTGGCACACGCCGCACGCCACCAGGCGCACGAGCACCTCGCCGGGGCCGGGCTCGGACAGCTCGACCTCCTGCACGACCAGCGGCCTCGCGAACTCCTCGAGCACGGCGGCGCGGATCCTCATCGGCTCACGGCGCCGCTCGCGCCAGCAGGCGCTCCTCGCCGGCGAGCGTCTGGCTCGTGGCGCTCACGATCTCCACGTCGGTCAGCTCGCCCGGGGTCGCCAGGCCGGCGAAGTTGACGGCCTTGTTGTGGCGCGTGCGTCCCCGCAGGCGCTCCGGGTCGGTGCGCGAGGGACCTTCCACCAGCACCTCCAGCGTGCGCCCGACGAAGCGCTGGGCGCGCTCGCGCGCCCTGCGCTGGACGAGCTCCAGGAGCTCCTGCATCCGCTCCACCTTCAGCGGATGGGGCACCACTCCGTCGGCGATCGTGGCCGCCTCCGTGCCGCGCCGCGGCGAGAAGACGAACGTGAACGCGCTGTCGTAGCCGACCTCCTCCACGACTTCGAGCGTCTCGCGGAAGTCCGCGTCCGTCTCCCCCGGGAAGCCCACGATGATGTCCGTCGTGAGCGCCGCGTCGGGAACGTGCTCGCGGATCAGCGCCACGCGGTCGAGGTAGCGGGCGCGGTCGTACGTGCGACGCATCGCCTTCAGGATGCGGCTCGAGCCCGACTGCAGCGGCAGGTGGATGTGCTCGCACACGCTCGCGAGCTCCGCGTGCGCGCGGATCACGTCCTCGCGCATGTCCTTCGGATGCGGGCTCGTGTAGCGGATGCGCTCGATGCCCTCGATCCCGTCGATCTGCCCCAGCAGCTCGGCGAAGCTGCTGCGCTCGCGCAGGTCGCGGCCGTAGGAGTTGACGTTCTGCCCCAGCAGCGTCACCTCCCTGACGCCGTCCGCGGCCATCGCCCGGACCTCGCTCACCAGCTCCGCCGGCGGGCGGCTGACCTCGCGCCCGCGCGTGGAGGGCACGATGCAGTACGAGCACGCGCAGTTGCAGCCGACGCTGATCTGCACCCAGCCCTGGAACTGGCGCTCGCGGCGCGCCGGCAGATGCCCTGTGAAGCCCTCGAACTCGAAGAAGCCCTGCGCCGTGAGCGAGTCGCTCGTCAGGAACTCCGCGAGCTTGTGCACCTGGCCGGGGCCGAACGCCACGTCCACGAACGGGAAGCGCTCGAACACCTCCTCCTTCAGCGACTGCGCCCAGCAGCCGCCCACGCCCACGACACGCTCGGGCCGCTCGCGCTTCAGGCGCCTGGCCTCCCCGAGGTGGGCGATGAAGCGGCTGTCCGCCGACTCGCGGATCGAGCACGTGTTGAACAGGATCAGGTCGGCCTCGTGACGCTCGTGCGCCTCGGCGTAGCCGAGCGACTCGAGCATCCCCTTCATCCGCTCGGAGTCGTGCTCGTTCATCTGGCAGCCGAACGTCGTAACGTGGTAGCGCTTCATGGCGAAAGGGTACCCCGCGCGGATGCGCAGACCGCAACACCCGGCCGCGCGCCGGGTTGCGTCCATCATGGACTCCAACGCGCCGATCGCGCTCGCGATCGCGCTGGCGATAGCCCTGGGCGCGGCGCTCGCGCCGGCGCCCGCCCAGGCCGCCCCCTCGCTTGGCTGGTCGGCACCGGCGGCGTTCGACTCCGGCAGGACTCCGAGCGCCGTCTCGTGCGCGTCCGAATCGCTGTGCGTCGCCGTCGACGAACAGGGGCACACGCGCAGCACGACAGAACCGACGGCGTCGAGCCCCCTCTGGAGCGACGCCGAGCCAGACAGCGGCGGGGTGTTGAAGGCCGTCTCGTGCGCGCCTGGCGGCCCGTGCGTGGCGGTCGACGGCGCCGGGCATGCGTTCGCGAGCGTCGGGCCGGACGCGGCCGCGTGGTCCCAGACGTCGATCTCGGGCGCCGGCAAGCTCACCGGGGTCTCGTGCCCGACGGCGTCCTTCTGCGTGGCGGTCGACGAAGAAGGCGGCGTGGCGATCAGCAAGAGCCCCGAAGCGGGTGACTGGACGAACGCAACGAGCATCGACTCGGGCCGCCACCTGACGGCTGTGTCGTGCTCCTCCCCGTCGCTGTGCGTGGCGGTCGACAGCAGCGGCTATGCGCTCTCCACAGCCGAACCCGAAGGCGGCGCCCCGGCCTGGCACGCGCATAAGCTCGACTCCACTGAACTGCTCGCCGTGTCCTGCTCGGCGGCGGGCGCGTGCGTCGCAGTCGACGGCAGCGGCAACGCGTTCGTGAGCGCCGACCCCCTCGCCACGGCGCCGACCTGGAGCGTGACGCCGATCGACACCAAACCATTCACCGGCGTCTCGTGCGCGTCGTCGGGTCTATGCGTCGCGGTGGACGACAGCGGCGAAGCGTGGGCGAGCGACGACCCGGCCGCGCCGATCCCGGCGTGGAGCGCATCGCGCCCCGACTCGGACCCGCTCACCGGCGTCTCGTGCCTGCCGGGCGGCTTCTGCATGGCGGTCGACGCGAACGGGCGCTTCGTCGCGGGTCGGGTGCCGGCGCCGGACGTGACGACGTCGACCCCGCCGCTGGTCACCGACGCGAGCGCCACGCTCGCGGGCGTCGTCGATCCGAACGACGCCGTGCTCGGCACATGCGCCTTCGAATACGGCACCGGCGGCGTGGGCGCGCCGTACAGCCAGTCGATCGCGTGCTCCTCGCCACTGCCGGCGGCGACCGGCGGCGCCCAGGCCGTCTCCGCACAGCTGTCGGGGCTGTCCCCGAACACGACCTACCACTACAGGGTGCTCGCCTCCAGCCCGTCAGGGACGACGGTGGGCGCTGGCGTGGCGTTCACGACCGGGGTCTCCTCGGAAGTGGCGATCGTCCACCCGCACCCGTCGATCACGGGCACGCCCGCGGACGGCCAGGTGCTCACGTGCCATCCGGGCACGCCCGCGGGCGCCACGGCGCAGCTCACCTACGCGTGGCTGCGGGATCTGATCCCGATCGCGGGGGCGACCGGGTCCACCTACTCGGTCAAAGGCCAGGACACCGGCCACCACCTCCAGTGCCAGGTCACGGCGACCGACGGCGGCGGCAGCGCGACGGCGAGCAGCGCGTTCGTGACGATCCCCGTCGGGGGCGTGCCGGCGTCCGCGGGAGAGACCGCGGTGAGCGCCGCCTCGTTCAAGAGCGGCCGGCTGAGCGTGCCGATCACGTGCTCGGCGCAGGCGAGCGGCGGCTGCGAGGTGGCGCTGCGCCTGACGGCCGTCGAGACGCTCAGCGGCGGTCGCATCGTGGCGGTCGCGGCGCACGCGAAGCGCAGCGCCCATGGCAGCGCCGCGGCGCTGCGCCACCGCACGGTGACGCTCGCGAGCGTCCGCGCGCACCTCGCGCCGGGCGCGCACACGACCGTCGTTGCGGCCGTAGACGCGACTGGCAGGCGCCTGCTCGCCGCCGAGCGGCGCTTCACCGCGAACGTGTACGTGACCGGAACGGTGATCGGCGTGATCGAAGCGCAGCTCGCCCAGCAGCTGATCACGCTCAGCAGCTCCTCGCACACCGCATCCGCCCATGCCGTGCGCCGCCCGATCGCGGCGGGCACGTCGCGAGCGCCGGCGAGCGTGCTGGCCGCAACCCCGTACATGGGCTGGGACACGTACTTCGCCTTCGGCGGGTCCTACGGCGAGGCGACGGTGCTGAGGCAGGCGAGCGAGCTGATCTCGCTGGGCCTCGAGCGGCGGGGGTACCGCTACGTGTGGCTGGACGTCGGCTGGTGGCACGGGACGCGCAGCGCCAGCGGCGAAATCACGGTCAGCCCGAGGCAGTGGCCGCATGGCCTCGCGTGGTTGACGCGCACGCTGCACGCGGCCGGCTTTCTCGTCGGCCTGTACACCGACGCGGGTCCCAACGGCTGCGGCGGCGCCGGGCAGGGCAGCTACGGCCACTACCAGCAGGACGCGAACACGTTCGCGGCGTGGGGATTCGACGCGGTGAAGGTCGACTTCTGCGGCGGCGCCGAATACCACCTGAACCCGGCGGCAGCGTACTCCGCGTTCCACGCGGCGATCGCGGCGAACTCGAGCCACCGGCCGATGCTGCTGTCGATCTGCGACTTCCTGCAGCCCGAACAGTACGGCGAAGGCAGACCGCCGCTGGACGAATCGGCGTTCTCCTCCTACAGCTTCGGCCCGAGCGTGGGCAACAGCTGGCGCACCGACACAGACGTCGGCTTCCCCGGCAACGTGCCCTTCGCGGACGTGCTGCGCAACATCGACGCCGACGCGGCGGCGCCGCAGGCGGCGGGTCCGGGTCACTGGAACGACCCCGACTACCTCGCCCCCGACCAGGGCATGTCCGCCGCCCAGTTCCGCAGCCAGCTCAGCATGTGGTCGATGCTCGCGGCGCCGCTGATGATCAGCGACAACCTCACCAAGATCGGCTCCGCGAGCCTCGCGGCCGTGCAGAACACCGAAGTGACCGCCATCGACCAGGACCCCGGCGGCGTGCAGGGCACGCTCCTCTCCTCCTCGGGCAACGGCGAGGTATGGGTGAAGCCGCTGGTCGACGGCTCGCGCGCGGTGGCGCTGCTCAACCGCGGCTCGAGCGCCAGGCGGATCGAGACGAGCGCGAGCGCCGTCGGCCTGCCGTCAGCCTCGAGCTACGCGGTGCGCAACGTCTGGACGCACGACGTCAGCTCGACGGGCGGCCTGATCGGCGCCGAGGTGCCGGGCGACAGCACGGTGCTGCTGCGGGTTTCGGCGCGGTAGTGTCGCGTGGCGGCGCGCGCTGAGCCCCTGGCCATGGGCGTGCGGCCACGCCGGTCGGACCGTCGGATCATTCGCCTTCCGTCGATTCGGTCGTGAACGTCTGGTCTTCGCCGTAGCTGGTGCCGCTCGGGCTGCTTGCGACGATGCGGAAGTGGTAGGTCGTGCCGGCGCGCAGTCCTTCAGTGATCGCGGCGGAGACCGCCGCCGCGTTGGTCGTGCCCGACAATTCCAGAAACGACGGGCATTCCGTCAGTTCGCCATAGCCGGTCGTCGTTCCCCATTCGAAGTAGCACGCTTCGATTTCTTCGCCATTTGGGTTGACCGTCGCATTCAACGTCGCCGAGGTCTGGGTGATCGCCGACGCTTCTTCGGTCACCACCGTAGGCGGGGGGCCGGGCGGCGTCGTGAACGTCTCGTATCTGCCATAGCTCGTGCCCGCCAGGTTGCCGGCGACGAGCCGGAAGTGGTAGGTCGTGTTCGGAGCGAGTTCGGTGACGACCGCGTAGGCTTCCGGGTCATACAGAGGCTGGAGGCACGGCACCCACCCCGAAGCATGGGGCCCGTAGTATTCGAAGTAGCATTCCGCGATTTCCTGCTTGGATTCTTCGCAGCCTCCGCAGGGACCGTACTTTTCTATGTACCCGACCAATTCTGCCGAGGTGGGCGAGAGCACATACGACCCATACGTGTAGACGGTCAGTTCTTCGGGAAGCTCGAGTTCCGTCGCAAACGTCCCTTCTGCTTCGCTCCAGCCGTCCGCGTTCCGGGCGACTATGGTGTAGGAGTAGGTCGTGCCCGGGAACAGCCCTCTGACCGTCGCGGAGACCTCCACGGGGCTGGTGCCCGACCCGGGCCGCCGATCGCACGGCACGTATCGGCCGTTGCCGCGACCGACGTATTCGAAATAGCATTCGGTGACTTCTGTGCCGTTGGGGTTCACCGTCGCGTACAGCGTCGCCTGGGTTTCCGATGCCCTCGCCCCGGCGACGGCGACCGTCGGAGGGGAGCCCTGGTAGGTGAATCGGTCAGCGGGCGCCTTCGGGCTGATCACATCGTGGACCGTCGCCGTCACGTACACGGTCGTTTCTCCTCCGCCTGGCGGTGAGACGACGCTGCATTCCGTCGTCGTCGCACAGTCGACCGAGACGCCTTGCGCCACCCCGAATTTGAGGTGCGTCGCGCCTGTGCCCACCGCGAAGCCGGTGCCCCTCACGGTCACCCTCGTGCCGCCCGCATCAGGCCCGGCGTTTGGGCTCACGTATGTGACCGTGGGCGTGAATTTGAAGGTGTCCTTCGTCGAGCTCGGACTGGCGCCCTCCGGGGTCGTCACCGTCACATGGACCTTGCCGATCGCCTCCGGCGGGGATACCGCGGTGATGGAGGTCTCCGAGCTCACGGTGAAGCTGCTCGCGGCGGTCGAGCCGAACTCGACCGCAGTGGCTTCGGTGAAGTCGACGCCGCTGATGGTCACGGCGGTGCCACCGCCCAAGGGGCCGCTGACAGGCGCCACCCCGGTCACGGCGGGCAGGTAGGCGAAGTGGTCGGCCGTGCTGGTGGCGCTCGTTCCTGCCGGGGTCGTCACGGTCACATCCACCGTGCCGGCTCCCGCCGGGGCCTTGGCGATGATCGAGGTGGCCGATTTCACCGTGAAGCCGGCGGCATCGGTCGAGCCGAACCTCACCGTCGTCGCCCCGGTGAGGTTGGCGCCCCCGATGCGGACCGAGGTCCCCCCGGTTCCCGGGCCGTGGCCGGGTTTCACGCTCGTGACCCTGGGCAGCGGGCTGGAGGCATACGCCACGCCGACGTTGCTGCTTGCGGCGCCCAGGCCGATCGAGAGCACCACGCCTGCCAGGAATGCGCGCCACCGCGGCGCGAGGTGTCCGAGAACGGTCGACATGGCCAGCCTCCTCTAGATCCGGGGAGACAGACCCTACGCCCGCTCTCATCCACCGCCAACCGCAGAATCCTGCAAGCACGCTGCGGGAACTACGCACGCACCTCCGGGACCGATCGAGGACGCCGCCGCGCGCCGCGTCCACGGCCTGCTAGGCAGCCGCCACCGCCGGTTCGCTCACTATCGGCGGCTTGGTCGCCTCCTTGTCCCGATCGATCGGCGTGACCAAATCCTTGCCCAGCCCCAGCGCCGCGTAGATCTTGTCTTCGATCTCCTTCGCCACCTCCGGGTTCTCGTCGAGATGCGCCTTCGCGGCGGCGCGCCCCTGCCCGAGGCGGTCGTTGCCGTAGGAGAAGAACGAGCCCGACTTGGACACGATGTTGTGCTCCAGGCCCAGGTCGATCAGGCAGCCCGACGTGGAGATGCCCTTGCCGAACTCGATGTCGAACTCCGCCTGGCGGAACGGGGCGGCCACCTTGTTCTTGACGACCTTCACGCGCACGCGGTTGCCGACCGCCTCGGTGCCGTCCTTCAGCGTCTCGATGCGCCGGATGTCAAGGCGCTGGGAGGCGTAGAACTTCAACGCGCGACCGCCCGGCTGCGTCTCGGGCGAGCCGAACATCACGCCGACCTTTTCGCGGATCTGGTTGGTGAGGATGCACAGCGTCTGCGTGCGGTTCAGGTTGCCCGCGAGCTTGCGCATCGCCTGCGACATCATGCGCGCCTGCGCGCCGACCGTCTGGTCGCCCATCTGCCCCTCGAGCTCGACCTTCGGCGTGAGCGCCGCGACCGAGTCGATCGCCACGACGTCAACGGCGCCCGAGCGCACGAGCATGTCGGCGATCTCCAGCGCCTGCTCGCCGTAGTCGGGCTGGGAGACCAGCAGCTCGTCGATGTCGACGCCGATCTCTCTCGCGTACAGGGGGTCCATCGCGTGCTCGGCATCGATGAACGCGCACACGCCGCCGAGCTTCTGCGCCTCGGCGAGCACGTGGTAGATCATCGTCGTCTTGCCCGATTACTCCGGGCCGAACACCTCGACGATGCGCCCCCGCGGCACGCCGCCGATCCCGAGCGCCAGGTCGAGCGACAGCGCTCCGGTGGGAATCGCGTCGCAGCGCACCTGCGCGCCCTCGTCGCCCATGCGCATGACCGTGCCCTTGCCGAACTCGCGCTCGATCTGCGTGAGCGCGCCCTGAAGGGCGGCGTCGCGCGCCTTGGCGGCCTTCTCCTGGTCGGTCACAGGCATGGTCTGACTCCTCGGTTCGAGATGGACGGGACAAGCTAGCCATCGCCTCGGACGGAACAGTTGTTCGTATCGGCCGCCGGGCGACGCGATCGGCGCCCTGCCTCGCGGCCGCCGGGCGACGCGATCCGCGGCCTGCCTCGCAGCCGCCGCGCCGAGCGGCTCCGGCCCTTCGTCCAAAGGCCCCGCCGGCGCTTGCGTCGGCGGCCCGGTCTGACGATAGGCCAACAGAGCATCCAATCCGCCGCCGAGATCCCATGCACTCCATGACCAACCGCGCACCCGCCCGACGCCTCGCCCTGGCCATCACGCTCGCCCTGACGCTGGGCGTGTTCCTCGTGGCGCTGCTCGGACCCGCGCAGACGCTCGCCCAGACGCACAAGCCCGCCTGCCCGACCTCCGCTCACGCCAAGAAGCGCGGCGCCCGCGCGTGCACGCAGCCGTCGCACAAGGTCAGGGCGCAGGCGCGTCACGCCGCCAAGCACCACGCCAAGCGCACGCCCAAGACGAGCTCCAAGAAGACCTCCAAGACGAGCGCTCCCGCCGCTGCGGCCGTGGCGGCCGAATGCGAAGACGGCAGCGCGCCGGTGCGGGCCGAAGGATCCTTCTCCTGCGCCGACGGCTCGGAACCTCAGTGCGAAGACGGCGCGACGCCGACGCCCTCCCACAACGGCAGGAGCCTCGTGTGCCCCGTGGCCGCCGAAGACGAAGCGAACGCCGGCGAAGCCGAATGCGAAGAAGAAGCCCTCGGCTGCACCCCCGGCTCGAGCTCCGGCTCTGGCGAACAGGCCTGCGAAGCGGCCGCCGGCGACAGCTCCAGCTTCGTCTGCGAAGACGAAAGCTGACGCCGGCCGCGCGCGCTCAGCGCGCGGCCGCCGCGAGGCCGCGCGACGCGAGCGCCTCGTAGGTCGCGCCCTCGCTCGCCAGCCACGAGCGGTACAGGACGATCGCCTCCGGCGTGAAGCTCAGCCGCGGCGTGGCCGGCAGCGAGCGCTCGCGCCCGGACCCGTCGGCGTGCGAGCGATCGGAGCGCGCCCGGCGCCCGGCGCCGACCCTCCCGCGCACGCGCGCGAGCGTGATGTGGGGCCTGAAGCGCCGCCGCTCCGGGCGCCAGCCGCTGACGCTCGCGAGCTCGCCGCTGACCCGCTCATGCAGGCGCGCGAGCTCGCCGTCGCGATCGTGGATCTCCACCGCGAGCGCGTGCGGGCGGCGCGGGGGCAGCCACAGCGGCGCTCCCACCGACAGCTCGCAGGCGTCCTCGGCGCCCGCGGCGAGCGCCGCCGCCAGCGCGTCGATCTCCCCCACCGGGCGGCTGCCCAGGAAGCACAGCGTCAGATGCAGCGACTCGGCGTCCAGCAGCCGCAGCGACCCGCGCGCGCTGCCGGCCTCCCGCGCCGCCGCGGCCACGTCGCGGGCCCACTCGACGAGCTGCTCGCGCACCGCCAGGGGCGGATCGACCGCCACGAACAGCCTCGCTGTGGCACCCCGGGACATCGCGCTAAGCGATGCTAGCTCAGGCGTCGCTCAGCGCCCGGCGCACGAGGTGCAGCGCGACGGTGGTCGCCCGATCGCGGACGTCGGCCCTGCCGCCGGGGAGGTTGACCGAGCGCGTGAGCTCGCCGCCGTCGAGCGTGACGCTCAGCCACACCAGGCCCACGGGCTTCTGCTCGGTGCCGCCGCCGGGACCGGCCACGCCGGTGATCCCCACGCCCACGTCCGCGCCCAGGCGCGCCCTCGCGCCGTCGGCCAGCGCCCGGGCGACCTCCTCGGAGACCGCCCCGTGCGTGTCGATCAGCTCGCGCGGCACGCCCGCCTGGGAGACCTTCGCGTCGTTCGAGTACGCGACGATCCCTCCGTTCAGATAGTCGGAGGCGCCCGCCAGCTCGGTCAGCCGCGCGGCCAGCAGGCCGCCGGTGCACGACTCGGCGGTGGCGATCGTGCGGCGCGGATGCGAGTCGTCGGGTGGGTGGGATCCTCTCAAGAGCGCCGCCACCTGCTCGTCGACGGTGCTGCCGTCGCGCGAGAACAGCGTGTCGGCGTGGCGCGCGGCGAGGACCTCGACGAACGCGTCGTAGGCGTCCTGGGCGTCGGGCTCGTAGCGGGTCACGACCTCCACCTCGCCCCGTTTCAGGCACGTCGTGACCTCCAGCCTCTCCAGCTGCACGCCCTCGCGCTCGGCGACGCGCAGCGTCTCCGCGATCTCGGACTCGGGGATCCCGAACAGGCGCAGCGTGTGCTGCCGGTACACCGTCGCGCCTGCGAGCGCCGCCCGCAGCGCCTCGGTCGCGACCGCCTGCCCCCACATCGGCCGCAGCTCGCGCGGCGGGCCCGGCAGCACGACGATCGTCGGCGCCTGGCCGGGAGATGCGTCGCCGGCCGCCGGCCCGACCACCAGCCCGGGCGCCGTGCCGACCGGCTCGAGCACGGTCGCGCCGCGGGGGATCGTCGCCTGCTTGCGGTTGGCCTCGGCGATCGCCTCGGGATCGATGTTCGGCCAGCGTCTCAGCAGCGGCGCCACGATCCGCGCGATGCGCTCGGCGAGCGGCTCGTCGAGCACCATCTCGCGGCCCTGGAACTCGCCCACGACCTCCGCCGTGAGATCGTCGGCGGTCGGCCCGAGCCCGCCGCTGGTGAGGATCACGTCGATGCCGCGCTCGGCCATGAACGCGAGCGCCGCGCGCATGTCCTGCGGGCGGTCGCCCACGATCGTCGTGTACGCCAGGTCGACTCCGAGCTCGCGCAGGCGCTCGGCCAGCCACGGCCCGTTGCGATCGCTGACCCTGCCCGTCAGCACCTCGGTGCCGGTCACGACGATGCCGGCGCGCACGCTCAAAGCGCGCTCACTTGCACGTCGGAAGCTGGCCGGCGGCCAGCGGGCGGCGGCCGTAGGCCTTCGTGATCGAGTAGCCGATCGCCCCGCTCGAGGGCGCCACAGTGCGCGGTATGCCGTCGACGAGCAGCGTCACCGAGCTGTTCCCCAGCGTGAGCTCAAAGCGCCTTGCACGGTACGTCGGCGTCGTTTCGCCGGGTTGCAGTTCGGTCCCCGGGATCAGCTTGCGCCCGTCGTCGCCGATCAGGCACACGTACACCACCCCGGTCGCTTTCAGCGACAGCGCCACGAGCTCGGATGAGGCCGCGCGGTGGCGCGCGGTGCCCGTGCTCGAGTGCTTGGAGCCCGCCGCCTTGCCGTGCGTCGCGGCGCCGGTCGTGGTGCCGGTCGTGCTCGTCGGCGAGCTGCCGCCGGTGATCAGCAGCACGATCAGCACCACGATCACCAGGCCGATCACGCTCACCGCGATCATGAAGCCCCGCGAGGACCCTTGACCGGATCCCGGCCGCCCGCCGGTGCCCGAACGGGTGCGCGGGCGTTTGCTCTGCGGCGTGGAGACGATCGGCTCGAGCATCGCCTCGCTCGGGCGCTCGTGGTGCAGCCGGTACTCCTCCAAGAGCGCCTTCGCGTCGAGGTCGAGCGCCTGGGCGTAGGTCCGCAGGAAGCTCTTGACGAACGTCGGGCCGGGCAAGAGGCCCCACTCTTCGTTCTCCAGGGCGCGCAGGTACTTCGCGCGGATCTTGGTCTTGGCCTCGATCTCGGACACGTCGATATGCGCGCGCATACGCGCCTCGCGCAGCGTTGCTCCGATCTCGGGCATCTCAGCCAAGAGGCTAGTCGCTGAGAGCCGTGGCGGACTCCGTGGGTGAGGATTCCAGTGCCGCGAGCACCCGCGGCAGGTCGGCCTCGGTGATCAGCACCTGTCTCGGCTTGGAGCCTTCGTAGCCGGAGATCACCCCCCTGCGCTCGAGCATGTCGATCATGCGCCCCGCGCGCGTGTAGCCGAGCCGCAGGCGCCGCTGGAGCATCGAGGTGGAGGCGGTCTGCATTTCGGCGACCAGCCTGATCGCGTCGGTGAGCAGCGGATCCTCGTCGGGGTCGAACTCGTCCGGCGCGCCCTCCGGCGTGTCGGGCTCGACCTCCTCCAGCAGCTCTTCGCGCAGCTCGGGCTAGCCCTGGCGGCGCCACAGGTCGGTCAGCTTGGCGATCTGCGACTCGTCGATGTAGGCGCCCTGGATGCGCTGCAGGCGCGATGAGCCGACGGGGCTGAAGAGCATGTCGCCCTGCCCGAGCAGCGACTCGGCGCCGTTCTGGTCGAGGATCACGCGCGAGTCGGTCTGCGAGGAGACCGAGAAGGCGATCCGCGAGGGCACGTTGGCCTTGATCATCCCCGTGATCACGTCCACGCGCGGGCTCTGCGTGGCGAGCACCAGGTGGATGCCGACGGCGCGCGCCTTCTGCGCGAGGCGGATGATCGAGTCCTCGACGTCGGCCGGCGCCACCATCATCAGGTCGGCGAGCTCGTCGATCACGCACAGGATGAACGGCAGCGGCGCTTCGCCGCGCTTGGCGCGCGCCTTGTTGAGCTCGATCAGGCTGCGCGTGCGCGCGAGCGACATGATCCCGTAGCGCTGCTCCATCTCCTTGACCAGGTTCTGCAGCGCGTTGGCCGCCATCCGCGGGCTGGTGATCACGGGCGTGAGCAGGTGCGGGATCGACTCGTAGTGGTTGAGCTCCACCTGCTTGGGGTCGACCAGCACGAGGCGCACCTCGTGCGGCGTCGCACGCAGCAGCACGCTCGAGAGCATCGCGTTGATCGCGCCGGACTTGCCCGCGCCGGTGGTGCCGGCGACGAGGATGTGCGGCATCTTCGCGAGGTCCGCGCCGATCGCCTTGCCGGCGACGTCCTTGCCGAGCCACACCG
>JBKQHH010000082.1:0-2856 GCA_052148875.1 Solirubrobacteraceae bacterium | reverse complement strand
TTTACGACGATCTCCTTGACGGCCGCGATGACGACAGCCACCGGAGGGGGCATCACAATGGCCTGCGACACCTGCGACAACGGGCACCACCGTGGTCGACTACCCGCACATCACGGCCGTGCAGGTGGGCACCGCGACCGGGAGCTAATCCCGGCCACCCGCCCTCCGCGTGTCTGTATCGTCGCAGCTAGGCAGCTAAGAGGGAGCGCTCTAGCCAACGGACGCGGCCGCGCTGGTTCGCCCCGATCCGAGCGTCTGCCGTCCGAGGTCGGCGCGACTGCGTTTGTTTTCGCGCCGCCACGGGCCGGACGATCCCAATGGCGACATTCCGCTCGCCCAGTCGGGAACGATCGGCGCCGAGGAACCAGGACCGCCTTGAGGATGCGTCCGGCGCCGGGTCCGCCGGCCATCGCGGTGCCGGGAGCGAGCGCCGCGGCGCTTTCGAGCGGACGCCTCGGGTCGTCGCAAACGAGCAGTCCGCGAAGGGCCGTCCTGAAACGCAAAAGCGAGCGTCAGGGAGCGGATCTCGCGGCTCTGGGTTCGGCGCGGGCCGAGACTGTGTTTGGGCCCGTGAATGAGTAGGCGGGCGAGCAAAGCGGGTCTTGTTTTGGTCGCGGACCATCGCCAGGGCTTCCGCAGAAGCTGGGCACACGGGTACCCGAAAAGGTGGCCGTGAGCAGGCATTTCGGGCGTTAGGCGAGGATCGGCTCGTGTGTCTACGGCCGCGGGGGTCCGCGCGGTGGTGGTGGGCCCGGGGGCCGGTCTATTGCGGCGGCGCGGCGGCGGGCGCGGGCGTGAGGGCCGACGGGGCGAGGGCTGGCGCTGGGGCCGGGGCGAAGTCGTAGAAGCGGGGTGGTTCGGGGAGCTTGAGCGCGTTGAGGGTGTGGCGCTGGCCTGGGGTGAGCTCGGTGCGTTGGGCGATCGTGCCGTGGCTGGTGGAGAGCGTGACGAGGTGCATGCGGTCGAGTTCGTTGCGGATGTTGCGCCAGGTGTCGCGGACCTCGACCTCGGCGACGCGTAGGAGCAGTAGCGCGAGCCAGCAGAGCTGGACGTGGGACTGGATGCGGTCCTCGCGGCGGTGGTAGACGGGGCGCAGGTCGATCGTGCTCTTGAGGTCCCGCCAGCCGCGTTCGGCTTCATAGAGCGCCTTGTAGCCGAGCGCGATGTCCTCGGTGGACAGGCTCTCGTCGCTGGTCCGCAGCAGGAACTTGCCGTCGAGCTTGACCTCGGTAGCGACCGCGCCACGGTCGATCCGTAGCTTCCCGGTGGCTGTCTGGCGCAGGAAGCGATTGAACGCGGGCTTGGTCGACAGTGCGCCGTAGAGCTCGCGGCGTTTGGCCGCGGTGAGCTTGTCGCTGCCGGCGATCTTGCGGTCAAGTTGAGCGAGGATCTGCTCGCGTATCGCTTGGTCGCGGGTGGCACGCTCGGGGTTGTGGCAGATCACGAACCGGTCGCGGTAGGTGCCGTCGTCAACACGGACCTGCTTGACACGCAAGTTACCCGCGACGGTGTGGTAGCGCCCCTGGCGCGCCAACGCCACCCGGGCTTCGCGGGTGCCGTGCCGGAGCTTCTCACCCACGATGTAGTGCCCACCACCGCGCTGCAGGTAGCGGCGGTTACGCTCACTCGTGAACCCACGGTCAAGGACCCAGATCACCCTGGAGAGGTTCCACTCCCGCAGATCGTCTCTGGCCTTGCGGATGATCTCCTGGTCAGAGGCGTTACCCGGGAACGTCCACACCCTGACCGGGATCCCCTGACGCGTGACGGCCATCCCGATCACGACCTGCGGCAGATCAGGACGATGATCCTTGCTGTGCTTGGAATACTTGCGCTGCCCACACTCAACCAGCGCGTCGGCGTCCGCGTCCACCTCAGCGTCCGCGTCTGCGTTCGCGTCTGCGTTCGCGTCTGCGTCGGCCTCTGTGTTCGCGTCTGCGCCTGTGTTCGCGTTGGTCTCTGTGCCGTGGCGCTCGTCCTGCTCCCCGCTGGTCGAGTTGCCCTGTTCCTCGCTCGTCGGGTTGCCCTGTTCCTCGCTGCTCAGGTCCTGTTCCTCGTCGCTCAGTTCCTCGGGCAGCCGACTGGTCTCCCAATACGTTGAACTGGTATCGAAGAACAACAAGTCAACCTCGAGGTCAAGCAAACTCGCGACCGAAAAGAACACCGTCTTCTGCAACTCGCCCAACATGCCGGCCAAGAAGTCCATCGCCCGGTAGCACGCATCGTCGCTGACCTCACTGAGTCCTTCCACGAACGCGCGCTCAGCGACCCACCCACAGCCCGCGAGCTTGGAGAGCGGCTTGACCGACAGGCGATTGGCGACCATCGCGAAGATCGTGCGCTCGACCGCCTGCGCCTCCACGCGCCGCGCGCCGGCGGCGTTGATGATCGCCTGCCCGATCCCCAGACGCTCCCACAACCGGTCTGCCAGCCAGCAGGACCCCATCGGCCTGGAGTCCAGCACGCTGACCTCGCCGGCCGCGGTCGCCGCGACCGCGTCGGCGGGATCAAGGAACCGACTGATCGAGCGGACCAGTCGCGCGAGCGCCTCGCGATCGACCTGATCAGCCCGCCCGAAGCGGTGCACGATCCTCGCGCGCGGCACGCCCGTCTGCGGGTCGCGCTCGTTCTGCGCCAGCGCCAAGTACGAAACCTCGCTCCCGTCCGCGTTACGCCGCTTCGTCTCCCGCAGGTACATGTGCCTACAAGACTAGCGCTAACGCCTTATCCGAGCAAGTCAGAATCTGCTTGGCGTGTGCCTACAGGTTTTCAACCGCCCACAACCAAAAACCCCCATTTCAAAGGCCCCGCCACGACAAAAACGCCTCCGTGCACCTACGAACTGCGGAAGCCCTG
>JBKQHH010000081.1:0-25544 GCA_052148875.1 Solirubrobacteraceae bacterium | reverse complement strand
GTTGGGGCGTCAGTGCGGCAGCGACTCCTCAACAAAGCACGCGAGACCGGGCGTCCCTTCAGTGAACTGCTCCAGTATTTTGCGATGGAGCGGTTCCTGTATCGGCTCTCCAAGTCAGAGTATGTGGTGGCAGAGACACGACAGTGATCCTGGACGAGGCGGGGATGGTCGACCACAAGCGCCTGGACGCCCTGACCGAGCTGGTGGAGCGCTCCGGGGCAAAGCTGATCGCGGTCGGCGACGGCAAGCAGCTCCCCTCGATCGGCCCCGGCGGCATGTTCGACCGGATCGCCGAGCACGCACCCACCGCCGAACTCGCAGACATACACCGCACCAAGGACCCCGCCGACCAGCGCGCATGGCAAGCACTACGCGTAGGAGAACCAGAGCGCGCGATGGCGCACTACGCCTCACGCGGCCAGCTGCACCTCTCCGACACCCGCGACCAGGCAGCAGAGCAAGCCGTACAAACATGGGCTGCGCTCACAGAGGGGCACGACATCCGGGAGGTTGCGCTAATCGCCGACGCCGCGAACACAGAGATCGACCGCCTCAACGCCCGCGCACAGCACCTACGCGCACAGCGCGGCGAACTCGGACACCACGAGATCCCACTTCCCGGCGTCCACTACGGCCTACGCGAAGGCGACCTCATCGCCTTCACCGCGCAACACCGCCCCCGAGGGCAGCCACGAGTCGAGAACGGCACCCGCGGCCAAGTGAGCGCCATCCACGAACGGGGCGTGACCGTCACGCTCGACGGGTCACAGCGCAAAATCCAACTCGCCGACGAGCACCTCGAGTCCCTGCGACTCGCCTACGCGCAGCACGTCTACCGCCAACAGGGCGCGACCGTCGAGCGCTCCGTCGTACTCACCGGCGGCTGGCAAACCAGCAAGGAGACCGCCTACGTCGAGGCAAGCAGAGCACGCCACGGAACCGACTGGTTCATCGCACGCGACGACCTCGGCCACGAAGGACAAGACACCCTACGGATCACGCGCCTCTCCCGGAAAATGACCAACAGCCGCGCTCAAACGGCATCGCTCGCCCACCCGGAGCACCTCACCGCCGGCTGGGCTCCAAGCCGCAACCCCCTACGGCTTCGCTCTGTCCTGTCGCCAACACGCTGGCTGACCCGCACACCCAACCGCGATAGGCCCGACCGCAGTGCGGGCCGCGGACGCTGAGCGATCCCCGATGGGAGAATGCCTCACCATTTCCGTGGTATCGAAGGCACGCCCTCGCGCACGGACGCATTATCCACGGAGCCCGCGCGCTGCTGGGGCTTCACACAGGCTGACGCCGTGCGGGCCTTGCCGGCGTCGTACCCTGGTCGGTGATGTCTGTGCAGCCCTATGCCCCCGCGATCGCCGCGCGCCTGGAGCAACTCGGCGCCGCGCTGAGCGCGTGCTGCGCTGCCGGGCGTGGCCTGCAGGAGGATCACGCATGGAGGGCAGCGGCGGGCTCGCCGGCTGAGCGGGACATCATCGCCCTCGAACGCCATCAGCCGGCGTATCCGGCGGGGACGGCGGTGGCGATCGCAGCGCCCGTCAACATGTACTTCATAGCTGCGCACGAGGATCTTGGCGGGCTCGGCGCGCTCTACCGCGCACACCACGTCACCTACCCGCCGGGGAAGCTTCTGCGGGCGGTCATCGAGTACTGCTCGCGCATGCTGTGGATCCTCCAGCACGATGACCAGCCAGTGGAGAATCGGCTCGCTCGCGCGATGCTCGAGGCCCTGTGGAGTGCCGAGCAGGCGCAGAAGGCTGCCAAGCATCTCGAAGGCAAGGACAGCGACGCCTACCGCGCGGAGGCCGCGATCTTCAAGCAGACCCGCGCCTCCACGGAGGAGATCTTTGGCGCGCCGATCGTTGACGAGAACCACCGGCACAAGTTGCGCGGCATCTACCTGCCTGGGCTCGAAGACGGCGTAGCGTGGATGTTCCACGAGTACCTCGGGGTGTCCGACTCCAAGAATGGGGCAAAGGGCATCTACGACGTGTTCTGCGCGCTCACGCACCCCGTGCTGTACCCCATGCTGCAGATGTGGCAAGACGGCAACTGGTCGCCGTTGCCCGAGCACCGAGAGCGGCGCGTCGCCGCCGCGATCGTGCCGTTCTACAACACGATGAGCTCAGTGATCTCCTACTTCGGGTGGCCTACGACGCGCTTGGACCAGCTCACCGCGGTGCTCGACGAACTGGTGCCGGGCCTCGTCAGCCCGTAACCGGCCTGTCGCTGGACACGGACGCGTAGAGCATCAGCATCTCGTCCGCGAGGCTTTTTGTGCTCCGCGTCGGTGGGTCGCACGCGTGACTCCAGTCCCGAGTCTGACCGACCTCTTCGCTTCGATAGGGGAAATTGCATGCCTTGATGCTTTGGCACTCACGACGACGGAGTACCGTAGGGACGAAGCACACTCAATCAGTTCACGTGGTGGCTTCGGGGCTCGGGGCCGCTTGCCCCAGTATGGTCGTGACCATACTCCGCGCGATCACCAGAGCGCGGCCCGCAGAGGGGTCTTCAACGGGCCGCCCGGCATGGACAGCGCTGTTGCGCAGCTTGGCGAGTTCCTCGATAGCGGACTTTTCGGCTCCGCAGGCAACGCCAAGTTGAGCGATCGTCTCGTGTGCGCGCCTGATGCCCCGTGCCCCGCGTGCGACTGCCCTAACGAAATCGGCTGGACAGCCGTATCGCTCGGCCAGCGCTTGTTCGATAGCGACTGCGGCGGCTACCTCGGCTGCGCCACATGCCTCGATGACGGCAAGCCGCATGTCTCTCTGAGCGTAAGCCGACTCGCCTCTTACAAGGAGAATGTAGGCCGTGGGTAGCTCAGCACTTGTACCGGCGAACTCAAGAGCGCGGGCAAGTTCCTCGCTGGTTGCGTGTGTCTCGCCGTCGAACCCGTAGAACTGCATGACACCGCGTGGACTTGAGTCATCTGAGGCGTGATCGTCAAGCGATAGAGCAAGGCGCTCCAAGGGGATGTCGGCTCCGGCTGGAGCACCTAGCCACGCCGCAAGCCAGTCTGTCGTGCGTCTCCACCATGCCTTTAGCTGGGTGTGGATCTCCGGCCCTTCCAGGTTCAGAGCCGCAGGGCCAGCAAGTTCTAGCCAGCGCGGAACGACCCACTCAGCTCCGCTCCCCAGCCCCGTTTTGCCGCCCGGCTGTATTCCATGGCGCGGCGAGTCGGGCACCCGAATCTCGATCCGATGAGCGCCCAGATGCGAATGGAACACTCGGCCCATCACATCTGGGGCAAACGTGTAGAGACGCGGCAGGACGAAGCGAAATCTCTGCTGGTCGGCGCTGGGCTGTGCGGTTTCAGCCATTGCAAGAGCCGGCTGTGCATCGACTCCGCTGGACGCAACGTAAAGCTGTTGAGAAGTCATTGACCTAATATGCCACGAGTCGCTGGAGGCGGTGCGGATAGACGACGGTCGGGAGTCATCGACCCCGCCTCGGCCGACGGCGAGCCTCCGCGTAGAGCGGCTCGGGAGCCAGGTCAGCGCCATTCGGGCACGTGACGGTGCCAGCCTTTGCGTCCACGATCACGCGCACGAAGTAGTCGGGATCACGCAGCGGCTTGAAAACGCCTCGCCACTCGCGCCCGACGAAGTCGACATCGCCGACCGTGCCGTCATCGAAGGTCAGGCGCAGTCGATATTCGCCACAGACCTACACCCCAACAGCCGGGTCTTCGCCTGGATCGTCCGGAGTGGTCTCGGTTGGCCGCGATTCAAGCCCTCGGATACGCATGCGCTCCATTGCGTCTGGGTCGAACGTGGCGGGCCTAGCGAATACAGATCGAATGGGTTGACCCGTATAGACCGGCTGATATATGGCCTGGAATCGATCTGCCCACAGTGCGGACTCGTTGGCAGAGCGCGTCAAGCCTCTAACGAGATCCAGCGTCTCCTCGACTAGTTCGCGCACGTCGCGGGTTTCACCGGTCGGCGCCGGCGTATCCGCCTCGATCTCTTGGATCTTGGCGTCTAGGTCCGGCCACCACTTGCTGAACGTGGCATCCAAGCGAGATTCCTCCAGCGGCTGTTCGCACATCGCATTGACCGCGCGCACGATCGCGCCCATCCCGCTCTCGCTCGCCGCCTGTCCGTTGAAGTGTCCCAGCGGTGGCGCAATGTCGGATGGCTTTAGGTCAATGGCGAGCGGAACCACCCGACTTTCCTCGACCTGCTTCGCCAGAGCGCCTGCCTCGAAGTTGAGCCAAGATGCGTGCTGATTTTCGCGGGTCACGCAGACGATGCCGTACTTGGTGTCCTCCAGTCGCCGGGCGATCTCGGATGGCCATCGCGCGCCCGGCTCGATGTCCTTCGATGACATAAAGGGCTCGACCTCTTGGATCACGGACGGTAGCCAATCGCGCAGCGCTTCCGCGACCATACGGCTCTTGTCGCCAGACCAACTCAGAAAGACCTTCATCGGGCGCTCAGAGTAGCGGTCGCCGGGAAAGTTCGACTGGTCGGGTGTCTACGCTGCCAGGGATGCTGGCCCTTGCGGGTGATTGGGATGCTACGGCGGTCGGCACGCTGGCGCTGGCGCTGGCGACGTTCGTCTCGCTGTTCTTCGCGCGTGGTGCGCTCAAAAAGACGCAGGATCAGATCGAGCTAGGCCAGGCACAGCTTGAGCAGACGCAGCGCGAGATCGAGCTTTCACGGCGCGAGGTCGAAGAAGCTCATCGGCCAGTGCTGGTGCCGGTAGTTGAACCCAGGAAGTACATGGACCTCGGAGCAGACGGAGCAGGCATGCCACAGGTTCCGCAACTGCTATCGCACGGGCATCTCTATGTGCCGGTCGAGAACGTCGGCTCCGGCCCAGCTCTCAACGTGGAAGCCTCCGTATCAGGCGTCAGCATCCCAGAGGACGCCCGCACGGAGCATCAGACTTCGGCGCGCTTGGCAGGGCTCGGCGAAGGTCACTTCCGGGCTCTGCTGATCGATTTGCCGTTCTGGAAGGAGTTGTGGTCGTTCATGCTTACCGTCGAATACAGCGACCTCGCCGGAAGGGGTTGGTGTACGACCGCCGTGTTTCTCCGAGACACCAAGCGCTACGACATCGTGACGATCATCGAGCGCGAGCGCGACCGACCCGTTTCGGACATGGTGAAACCTGTTCCAGCCGAATAGCTCGGACGACGGATTACTCACGGGGCACCGAGCTCACAGCTTTGCTCGCCTGCGCAACGCCTCGACCGTCGTGCCCAAGCCGCGTGCGACCTCCACGAGCGTGTCGAGCGTGATGTTGAGCTCGCCTCCCGTAGAAGGCGCTGATCCCTCGGCACCATGCGATTGGCTTTGGGACGAAACGCTCCGGCGCGGCACGCGTGCGAGGCTAGGAGACGAGCCGGATCGCCGGCACATTGAAGAGCACATGGTTTGCGCGCCGAGCGGTTTCGCCCATAAGTACCCTTTCACGTCAGTTAGATGCCACGCGACGACAGCCGCCCAGCGCAGCGATCGACGCCAAGCCACTCGACATCGCCAGCCGACCAGCGACTCGATGAAGGACGCGTCACCATCTGCCAGCATCGCCAGAAGGATTCAGGCGACAAGGACTCGATCACGACTCAACTCTCCGTCTTCTCGGATACGAAACGTGCCGTCGACGAGCGATTCCGACAACTCACGGATAGTCCCTACCAGGCGCGGGGGCCATCGCGTTCCCTCATTCCAGAGGGCAGCGTCCAGTTTGGCTTCGCTTAGACTTGCGCCTCGAAGGTCCGCGTCCGCAAGCTCGGTTTCTCGAAGATCGGAGTACGACAGGTTTGCCTGAGTGAGCCTTGCGCCCGATAGGTCCACGCCGACAAGAGCAGCATGGCTCAGAGCGGCATTTCCAAGGTCGATACCAGAGAGATCTGCGCCTAGGGCGATTGCGCGGGTCATAGTCGCACGATAAGCGGATGCCCCTACGAGGATCGCACCGCTCATGCACGCGCCTTTGAGGTCCGCGCGCCACAAGTCGGCC
Source organism: Solirubrobacteraceae bacterium (assembly GCA_052148875.1). Lineage (GTDB taxonomy): Bacteria > Actinomycetota > Thermoleophilia > Solirubrobacterales > Solirubrobacteraceae > Palsa-744. The sequence continues at coordinate 19,553 of JBKQHH010000081.1, read as the reverse complement.
CCTTCGAGGTTCGTCTCTGGGAGAGAACAGCCTTGCAGCCGAGCGCGACGAAGCGATACGTCGCGCATCTGGCAGCCGGCCAAGCGCGCAGAACGCGCGTCGACTCCATCCATTCGAGCCCCTGTGAAATCGGCTGCGACCGCCTCAACGTTACGGAAGCTTGACCGAGACAGGTCCGCTCCTGAAAAGTCCGTTCCGCTCAAGACAGATTCATCGAAGTTGCTGCCGGTCGCGTCCGCATCTCTCAGCACCGCGTCAACGAGCCGAGCGCCGCTCAGATTCGAGTCACGCAAGATGGCGCGTTCAAGGAGGGTTTCCCGGAGGATGGCTCCTCGGAGGTCAGCCTTCCTGAGGTTTGCGCCCGAGAGCTCCCAGCCTCTTAGGCTACGGAAGCGAAGGTCGAAAAGGGCTGGAGCAAAGGCAGGCCCGTCGCGCCGCATCGCGTCGAACAGTTGTCCGCCCAAGCCGGTTGCATCAAGCCGAGCGGGCGTAAACGCGGGCGAACGGCGCGACACCGCGACTACGAGTTCACCCAAGCGTGTGTCAGTGCGCATCCATATCCCGTTCGATCTCGAACTCCGGAGAGACATCCGGTGCCTGAAGAGCCTCCGGAAGGTGTGCGCCGGCGACGGGGACTTGCCTTCCCATCTGCTCGATCAGAAGGGGCGCAGAAACGCCGATAGCGATCGCTCCCAACGGACCCGAAACCTGGGAGTGGCTGGCCGCCGCGGCAAGGCCCGCTCCTAGGCCAACGCGTATGACTACAGATACCAACAGTGGCCCTAGCCTCGGCTCGCCCGGCTGCTGCCACGGCCAGTCTCCGGTACGGCGTATCGCACCATAGAACTCGACGGCTTCCACGGCCATGCCGCCAAAGGCGCCCCACAGCAAGAATTGCCACCAGGTCACGACCCGCCCCTCATGAGTACGGCACACTACCTGAGTTCCGGCGATCGGGATACGTCTGGAAAAGGCGCTGGTGAGGCGAACAGTCAACCGGGAGGACCAAGCGGCATCAGCCGATCGCGACCGCTGGCGCCGCCATCAGCGCATGGTTTGCGCGCCGAGCAGTTTCGCCCACCCAACTGGGATCGAACCAACAACCTCCTGCCTGCAAACCGCCGAATCTCAGATCCCCCGCAAAATAAGGCCAGATGTGGTACTCGCCTGCGGTACTCTCGGCAAAACTAGAGTACCAATCGAGTACCACCTGCCCGCCAAAACCCGCCGTTTTGCAGGCACTTCTCGAAGTGGAGCCAACCGGGATCGAACCGGTGACCTCCTGCTTGCAAAGCAGGCGCTCTCCCAGCTGAGCTATGGCCCCTTGAGCCTCCAATATATTCGCTGTAGAGCCGGATTCAGCGAGAGAGCGATTGGGGGGCCGCATTCGCGCGGCGGCGAGGCTGCTACTCGAACGAGAGCCGCTCCTGCCCGGGAATGTCCTCGGGCACCGACCCGCGCTCTCGATCGCCCGGGAAGCCCCAGTCGAGCGAGTCCTCGGCCGCCGGCTCTCCAGCGTATGCAGGCGCGGGTCCGTCCACGATCGGACCGACGGGAGACCCGCCGTCGGCTGCGTCGGGGTCTTCCTCCATCACCGCCTGCATGTCCAGCTCGGCCGTCTCCTGGCCAACGGCCGAGAGATCCGCGAGGCGTTCATCATCGTGGGGACGCCCATCCGCGGGCACGGCGGCGGGGGCGATCTCGACGGGCTCGGGCGCGTCGTCAGCCGACTCGTCGCCGTCGGCGACGGACTCGTCCGGGAACACCGGTGCCAGCGCCTCGCGCTCCTCGCGCGCTACCGCGCTCGGATCCGCGCCCCTGCGGCGCTTGAGCTCCAGGTGTTCGCGTATGGCTTCGTCGAGCAATCCCATCGCGCCTCCAAACCATACTGCGCCCGCCGCGAGTCGTTCTGCGACTACACTTCTCGGGCCGTTCGCGCCGCCACCCGCCTGCGCGCACGGGGCTATAGCTCAGCTGGGAGAGCGCCTGGATCGCACCCAGGAGGTCGGGGGTTCGAGTCCCCCTAGCTCCACTTCGAGACAGCAAACCCCTAGGTACGAAGCCACGGATGGGCCTTCACGCCGAGGATCGCCATCGCGAGCGCCCCCGGCCGCGCCTAACCGACCCGCTCGACCTCGAGCGTCTGCCCGGCGAGCCGCAGCCGCCTGACGAGCTGGTCGCCCATGGCGGTCGCCGGCGTCAGCACCCCCGCGCGCGGCGGCAGTCGCTCGCCGTCGAGCGCGAGGCACAGGCTGCTCTCGCCGAGCATCACCGCCGTCGCCTTGTACCCCGGGTCGCCGTCGGCGGCCACGCGGCAGAGGTAGCGCGCGCCGCTTGACGTGCGCGCGTGGATCTCGATGCGGAAGAAGCCGCGCTCGCGCTGGCGCTCGCTCGGTCCCTCGCCGGGAGCTGGCAGGACGCGGTCGAGCGCCGCGCGCAGCGGTCGCACCGACAGGCCGGCGATCAGCGCGCCGACGACGCCGGCGAGCGCGCCCGCCTGCGCCGCGGCGAGCGGGCCCGACCCGAAGCCCATCACCTCGCGGTAGCGAAACCGGGATCCGTACGCCCAGCCCTGCAGCGCGTTGCTGCGCCGCACGACGCGCGTGTTGATCGAGCTCATCACGAACGGCCCGACCCACGTCCCGAGCTCGCGGTCGTTCCGCACGCCGCGCAGGTCGCGCTCGTCGCCGAGGCGTGGCTCGGCGCCGCGGTCCGGGCTGAGCGCGTATGGGTCGGCGAGCAGCCGCGCCAGCTCGCGGTCCGTGCGCGCGGCGTCGAGCTCGCCCTTCAGCGACGCGATCGTGCCGCCGCTCGCCCCGCCCTTCATCGCGCGCACGACGAGCGTCGTGTCCTCCAGCTGGCCGGCGCCGTCCGCCGTGACCGCCTCGTGCAGCAGCAGCACGCCGAGGTCGGACGGGATCGAATCGAAGCCGCAGCCGTGCACGATGCGCGCGCCGCTGGCGGCGGCGGGCGCGTCGAAGCGGTCGATCGCCTCACGCATGAACAGCACCTCGCCGGTCAGGTCCGCGTAATGCGTGCCCGCGGTCGCGCACGCCTCCAGCACCGGCAGCCCGTAGCGGCGGTAGGGGCCGACCGTGGTCGCCAGGACGCGCGCCGCCGCCGCGAGCTCGCCGACCGAGCGCGGGTCGGTCGTGTCGGCGACGAGCAGCGGCCAGTCGGCGGCGCGAGCGCCGAGCGAAGCCTGCAGCTCGAGCAGGCGCTCACGCGAGCGGCCCGCGAGCCCGATCCGCGCCTGCGGCGGCGCGGCGCGGGCGAGATACTCGGCGCACAGACGCCCGACGAAGCTCGTGGCTCCGAACAGGACGACGTCGAGCTCGCGCTCGGCGCTCACGCGACGGGTTCGGCCGGTTCGCCGTGGGCGACGCCCGGCACGCTCACGCGCGCGCTCGCCGAGCGCCCGAGGCGGGCGACCTCTTCGTCCATCAGCGGCAGGATGCGCTTGCTGTCGCGCCGGGCCTGCAGCGCCGCCAGCCTCGAGGTCAGCGCGGGCTTCAGCCAGCGCAGCAACCCCACCCAGCCCGGGACGTTGACGCGATTGGCCCGCCGCTCGATGCCGCGCACGAACGCCTCGGCGCAGTCCTCGACCGACGTCGTCGCTCCCAGCGGGCCCGGCAGCGCCTCGAGCATCTCGCGAAACGCCGCCAGGTCGTGCTTGGCGTCCTGCACCATCGGCGTGTCGATCCACGACATGTGCGCGCTGCCGACCGCGACTCCCTGGTAGCCGAGCTCCAGGCGCAGCGCGTTGGCGAAGTGCTCGACCCCGGCCTTGCTCGCGTTGTATGCGGCAAGGCCCGGCGCCGCCGCGTACGCGGCCTCCGAGGAGACGACGAGGATGTAGCCGCGCCGGCGCACGAGCTCTCCCAGCGCCGCGCGGACGGTGTGGAACACCCCCGTGATGTTGATGTCGATCAGGCGCCGGAAAATCTCCGGGTCGACGGCGGCGACCGATCCGTAGCTGGCGATCCCGGCGTTCGCCACGACGACGTCGATGCCGCCGAACCGCTCGATGCCATGGGCGACCGCCGCCCGCATGTCGGCGAGCTCGACGACGTCGCCGACGATCGACGTCGCGTTGTCCTCGCCGAGGCGCTGCACGAGCTCGCGCAGCGGATCGGCGTCGAGATCGACGAGCACGACCCTCGCTCCGCGCGCGACCAGGAGAGTGGCCGTCGCGGCGCCAACGCCGCGGGCTCCCCCCGTGATCAGCGCCACCTTGCCTCGCACGCTGGTGGACACGCGGCAACCATACACCCGCGCCGGCGCCCGGAGCGTGAGCGGCTGATGCGCCGATCAGCCGATCCCCAGCAGCCCGGGCACCTCGTCGAGCGAGTGGACGATCTCGGCGCCGGCCGCCCGCAGCGCCGCCTCGTCGCTGTCCGCGGCATAGCCGATGACGCGCATGCCCGCCGCCACCGCCGCGGTGACCCCCGAGGGAGTGTCCTCGACGACCGCGCAGGCGGCGGGCTCGGCGCCCATCGTGCCCGCGGCGTGCAGGAACAGGTCTGGATGGGGCTTGCCGCGCGGCACCGACTCGGCCGAGAACAGCGCGTCCTCGCCGAACAGACGACGCAAGCCTGTCAGCTCCAGCGACAGCCGCGTCTTCTCGAGCTTGCCCTGCGAGGCGACGCACACCGCCACACCCGCCGCGAGGACGCGTGCGATCGTCTCGGCGGCGCCGGGCACGGGCGCGAGCTCGCGGCGAAACTCCTCCGTGCGCTCGCGCTCGTAGCGGGCCAGCCAGGCCGCGGGCAGCGGGCGACCGAGCTTGGCCTCGGCGCTGCCCACGACCTCGCCGAGCAGCAGCCCCTGGTAGTCGCGGCGAGCCTGCGCCAGCGTCGTCGGCAGGCCCTCGTCGCTCAACAGGCGCGCGAGCACGCTGTTGGAGATCACCTCGCTGTCGACGAGCACGCCGTCGCAGTCGAAGATCACCAGCCGCAGATCGTCCATGCCCGCAGACTTGCAAGTTCGGCCGAGTGCGTGCGGCTCCACCAGCCGCCTCGCGCGAGCAGCCGCTTCGCGCGCGTCGCGCCTACCCTTCCGTGCATGGCCAACATCGACGACCCCCTGTTCGACGAGCCACGCGAGCACCCCGGCTTCCGCTGCCAACGCGCGCGTCTCAGCCGCCAGGCCGGCAGCGAGCGCTTGGGGCTGAGCCTGTGGGAGCTGCCGCCGGGCGAAGCGGCCTACCCGTACCACTTCCACTACACCGAGGAGGAGCTCGTGGTGGTGCTCGCCGGCGCGCCGAGCCTGCGCACGCCGGACGGCTGGCGCGAGCTGCGGGAGGGCGAGGTCGTGGCGTTCCCGCGCGGCGAGCGCGGCGGCCACCAGCTCGTCAATCGCACGGCCGCGACGGTGCGCTTCCTGTCGTTCAGCACGAGCGGCGAGCCGGACATCGTGATCTACCCCGACTCGGGCAAGCTCGGCGCGTTCGAGCGGCTGCCCGACGGCGGCGGCCTGCGCGCGCTGTTCCGCCTGAGCGATACCGTCGACTACCACGACGGCGAGCAGCCGCCGCGCTGAGCTCCGTGCAACCGTTCCTCGTCCTGCAGCACATCGGCTGCGAGCCGCCGGCGGCCTACGAGGACGAGCTGCTGGAGCGAGGCCTCGCGCTGCACCGCGTGCAGCTCGAGCGGGGCGAGGAGCTCCCCGACTGGCGCTCCTACGGCGGGATCGTCGCGATGGGCGGCCCGATGGGCGCATACGACGACGCGCTGCACCCGTGGCTCGCACCCGAGAAGCGGCTGATCGCGGAGGCCGTGCGCGCGGGCACGCCCTTCTGGGGCGTGTGCCTGGGGGCGCAGCTGCTCGCCGCGAGCCTCGGCGCGAGCGTCGCCGCGGGCCCGCTGCCCGAGATCGGCGTGCTGCCCGTCGAGGTCACCGCGGAGGCCGGCGCCGACCCGGTGTTCGCCGCCGCACCCGCGAGCTTCGACGCCTTCCACTGGCACGGCGACACCTACGAGCTCCCGCCCGACGCCGTCCAGCTCGCGCGCTCGCGGCGCTATGAGCAGCAGGCGTTCGTGTTCGCCAACGCCTACGCGCTGCAGTTCCACCTCGAGCTGACGCCCGCGCTCGTTGCCGAATGCGGCGCGGTGCCCGCCTACGCGGAGGGCCTGCGGCGGCTGCCCGGCGGCCCGTCGCTCGACGGGCTGATCGAGCAGGCGAGCGCCGTCGAGCGGACCGCCGTCCCGCTCGCGCGCGAGCTGTTCGCGCGCTGGCTCGAGCGCGTCGTCGGCGTCCCAGCCGGCACGGGCGCACAGCCCGCCCGCGCCTGACTCGCCGCCTTCACTTCTTCGCCGTCGCGCCGCCCCCGCCCTCGACGACCACGCGCACGGTGCGCAACAGGCGGTCGCTGGCGCCACGCACGCTGCCGCCCAGCTCGAGCGTGTGCTGCACGTAGGCGAGCGTCTGCGCCGTCAGGCGCTCACCCGGGAGCACGTTGGGTATCCCCGGCGGATACGTGGCGAGCGACTCGGCGGCGATCCGCCCGACGGCCTGCGCCGCCAGGACGACCTCCTGGGCGCCGAGGTACGCCTCGCGCGGGGTCATCGCGAGCTCCCCCCACGGGGGCGGCGCGGCGAAGCTCGCCTGCGCCCCGCCGGGGTCGAGCCCGACGCGCTCGACCGCCGTGCGCAGCGCCGCCACCAGCCGCGACGCCTCCGGCAGGCCGCGCTCGCCCATGCCGAACACCGCCACCAGCACGTTCTGGCCGTACAGCTCGAGGTTGATGTCGTCGATCTCCCGCAGCAGCGGCGCCAGCTCGTAGCCGCTCGCGTCCACGCCGCGCACGTCCACGGCCAGCCGCAGCGGGTCGTATGCGAACACGCCCGGGCGCCCGGCCAGCCGGCCGTCGAGCACGTCCAGCCCGTCGATCGCCCGGATCTGCTCGCGCGCATGCGCCAGCGCCGCCATCGTCCTGCCCAGCAGCTCGCGCCCGTGCACGGCCGCCTGACGGCGGGCGGCGTCGAGCGAGCCGCACAGCAGCGAGTTGGGGCTGGTCGATTCCGTCAGCGTTACCGCGCGGTCGACCGTGTCCTCGCCGATCAGCCCGCCCCCGCCGTGGCCACCATCGCCGATCAGCCCGCCCCCGCCGTGGCCGCCGGCGCCGTGGCCGAGATGCAGCATCGCCGACTGGGTGAGGCTGCCGACGATCTTGTGCGTGCTGGAGATGACCAGGTCGGCCCCCAGCGCGAGCGCGTGCTCGGGGAGATCCTCGTGGAAGGCCAGGTGCGCGCCCCACGCCTCGTCCACGATCAGCGGCACGCCGCGACCGTGGGCCACCGCCGCGAGCGCGCTCACGTCGGCGACCGCGCCGAAGTACGTCGGCGAGACCACCCACGCGCCCACCGCCCCCGGCGTCGCCGCCAGCGCGCGCTCGAGCGCATGCGCGGTCAGGCAGTGGGCGATCCCCAGCTCGGGATCGACCTCGGGCGCGGCGAACGTGGGGCGCAGGCCGGACAGCACGAGCGCGTCGATCGTGCTCGAGTGCGCGTTGCGCTGGACGACCACGTCGCTGCCGTAGTGGGCGAGCGCGAGGCCGGCCGCGAGGTTGCCCTGCGAGGCGCCGTTGACCAGGAACCACGCCCGCTTCGCCCCCCACGCCTCGGCGGCCAGCCGCTGGGACTGCTCGAACGGGGTCGGCTCGACGCCGATGTCGATGCCGTGGGTCAGCGCGGGGATGTCGAGGCTGACGGCGCGCTCGCCGAGCGCCTCCAGCAGCCCGGGGTCCGCCCCCGGCCCGCCCTTGTGCCCCGGCACGTGCAGCCGCGCCGGCCGCCGGCGCGCGTACTCGCACAGAGCGTCGAGGTAGGGCGTCCCCTGCTGGCGCTCGATCGTCACCCGGCGCTCACATTTGTGCCCGCCGTGAAGCCGACATGTGTCAACACTGAGACTTTCTACCAGTTTCGCTTGTTTGAGACGGGGGCTCGCACTAACGTCGAGCGCGTCCTGAAAATAGCGGCCCGGCGGTGCGTCAACACCCCGGGCCCGGCACCGAGTTGCTCAGCCTCGATGCCCGTCGATTGTCCCTCAGCGCTGCGCCGGGCGCACCGCCGAGAGCACGCGGCCGGGTCGACGCGCGCGCTCGGCGCCCTCGAACACGAGGAGGCCAGATGCCAGACCCAGATCGAGACCCGCGCGCCGCAGCTTCCGATCGACCCCCCGACGAGCTCGTGCTGGCGGCCGTCGAGCGCGCCGGGCGCCACCAGGCGCACGACGCAGCCGCGGTCCCCGTGTGGGCGATCCTCGACCACCTCGGCGTGCCCCGGCGCTCGGGCGCCGCGCGCCATGTCAGCTCGCGGCTTGGCGTCCTGCACGCGGCCGGATGGCTCGAGCGCTCGCGCCGCCACGGCGTGCCGACGTGGGCGCTCACGAGCTCGGGTGTGGGTCGGCTGCGGCGGGCGCGCCGCGCGGGCGGCGTGCCGCCGCTGCCCGAGTCCCCGCAGCACCGCGCGTGGCGTAACGCGCGCACGGCCGCCGGTCAGGAGCTCGAGCGCTTCCACGCGAACCTGCACGAGCGCCTGGAGCAGGCCGCGCGGCTGCTCGACGCCGAGCAGCCGCCGCACTCGGATACGTGGCTCGAGCTCGCGGAGGAGCTGCAGCGCGCGTGCCGGCGCGTGGCCTCGGCGAGCCACTGCCTGTACGAGTGGGCCGAGCCGGACGACGAGCGCGCGGACGTCGACGAGCGCGTCGAGCCGGCCGACGCGCAGCTCGACGAGCACGAGCGCGCGCGGCGTCGCGCGCGACGCGCGGGGCGTCGCAACCTGCGGCTGTGGGACGATGCCCCTCGAATATGACGAAGCAATTCGAGGAGTGGCAGATCACGCTGCACGGGCGCCGGGTGATCTACCGGATCGCTGGCAGCGGACCGCCGGTCGTGCTGATCCACGGCATGCTCAACTCCTCCAGCCACTGGCAGTCGGTGGCCATGGAGCTGGCGCGCGATCACACGGTCATCGCTCCCGACCTGATCGGGCACGGCGACTCGGCGGCACCGCGCGGGGACTACTCGCTGGGAGCGCACGCGGCCAGCATCCGCGACCTGCTCGCCGCGATCGGGATCGACCGCGCGAGCATCGTCGGGCACTCGCTCGGCGGCGGCGTGGCGATGCAGTTCTTCTACCAGTTCCCCCAGCGCGTCGAACGCCTCGTGCTGATCTCCAGCGGCGGCCTTGGCCGCGAGGTCAGCCCGATGCTGCGCACCGCCGCGCTGCCGGGGGTCTCGGCGCTGCTGTCGCTGACGATCCAGCCGCGCGTGCTGGGCGCGCTGGCCGGCGCCGGGCGCCGTCTGCGCGAACGGGCGCTCGCCGGCGGCGTCTACCTGCAGGCGATCGCGCGCGCCCTGCGACCGCTCGAGAACGCCGACGCGCGCCAGGCGTTCCTGACGACGCTGCGCTCGGTGATCGACGTGCACGGCCAGCGGGTGAGCGCGACCGACCGCCTGTACCTGTTGGAGAGCATGCCCACGATGATCGTGTGGGGCGAGCGCGACAACACGATCCCGCTCGCACACGGCCGCCGCGCGCACGAGGCGATCCCGCACAGCTACTTCAGGACGCTTGCCGACGCCGCGCACTTCCCCCACCTGGAAGACCCCGACGGCCTCTCGCGAATGCTGCGCGAGTTCATCCAGGAGACCGACCCCGGATACATCGAGGACGCGGACTGGGGCGCGGTGCTGGCGCGGCGCTCGCCGCGCTCGCGCCTGCTCGGCGACGCGGCGGCGTAGCGGCGTTCGCGATCAGGCGAGCGCGAGCCGGGACGCGCGCACGACGAGCTCGTCGTCGAGCGAGGCCAGCAGCGCGTCCACGCATGCCGGGTCGAACTGGGTCCCCGCATGACGCTCCAGCTCCTCCCGCGCGTGCGCGACGGAGAGCCCGTCGCGGTAGGGGCGCGTGCTGGTGATCGCGTCGAAGGCGTCTGCGACGAGCATGATCCGCGACGCCTGCGGGATCGCCTCGCCGCACAGCCCGTCGGGATAGCCGGATCCGTCGAAGTTCTCGTGCGAGTGGCGGATCCACGGGACGATCAGCTCGAGCCCCTCGACGCGGCCGACCAGTTCCGCTCCGGCGAGACTGTGGCCCTTGATCTGCTCGAACTCCTCGTCGGTGAGGCGCCCCGGCTTGCAGAGGATGCGGTCGGGCACGGTCATCTTGCCCACGTCGTGCAGCGTCGCCGCGATCCGCAGCATGCCGAGCATGTCCTCCTGCCAGCCCAGTCGCGCGGCGATCGCCACCGCGTGGTCGGCTACGGCGCGCGAGTGCTCGTGCTCGGCGTGCATGCGCATGTCGACCGCGTGGGCGAGCGTCGCCGCCCAGCTCAGCCGCTCGGTCGCGCTCGCGCCGGCGCGATCCGGGCGTCCGTGACGGGACGCGTACAGCCGGACGTCGGCCTGGCGCATCAGCTCCTCGAGCTCCATCCCGTCCATCGGGAAGGTCGCCATGCCCACCGAGCACGGCGCGCGCTCGCTCAGCGCCTCGACCAGCCGCGTGCTGCTTTCGAGCGCGTTCACCGGGCTGATGTCCGCGAGCAGGACCGCGAGCTCGTCGCCGCCGAGCCGGCCGATCGCGTCGGCGGGCCTGACCGAGCGTTTGAGCGTGTCGACGACCCAGCGCAGCAGCTCGTCGCCCGCCGCGTGTCCGTGCCGGTCGTTGACCTCCTTGAAGTGATCGACGTCTAGCACCAGCACCGCGCCCTCGCCCGCGTCGCGCGCGGCGGCGCCGAGCACCGCGACCGCGCGCTCTTCGAAGCCGCGCCGGTTCAGGCAGCCCGTGAGCGGATCGGCGCGCGAGACCTCCATCAGCGCCGAGCGCTGACGGTCATGGTTGCGCGCCTGCCACCCGCTCATCGCCCCCGTGCAGCCGAGCATCACCGCGAACAGCGCCTGGTGCGCCCATCCGCCACCGCCGACCGCGAGCGCGATCGCGAGATAGCCGGCGAGGCTGAGGCCGCCGACGGCGAGCACGGAACCGAGCGGATAGGACATCGCGGCGAACACGACGGGGATGAAGAAGGTCAGCGCGATCGGGCTTCCCGTGCCCCCATCGGCGAGCGTGGCGAGCGTGATCAGCGTCAGGTCGACGAGGCTCCAGCTGAGGAAGAACGCCTCGCGGAAGCGGCTGCGCACGATCCGCTCGCGCGGCAGGAACGAGACGATCAGCGCCCCGAGGAAGCCCGCCCCGAAGAACGCCGCGATCAGCGCGCGGTGCGGACGCTGCCACGTCAGCGCGAGATATACGGCGCTGGCCCCGCATACGACATAGCTCAACCAGATGCCCGCGCTGAACGTCGCGACGCGCATGCGCAGCGCCCATTGGTCGACGATGCCGCGATCCTCGTCGCCTTTCATGCGTCTTTATCGGGCGACGACGCGGGGACCTGAGCCAAAGGTACGGCCGCTGGACGAGTCCTCCTCCCCTGCGAGCGCGCTTGCGCGCGGCCGCGCGGCGGGTCCCGAGGGGCGCGCGGGACCGGGTCAGCCGGAGGCGCCCGCCCGCCACGGCGGCGGGTAGGGCAGCGGGCTGAGCGACTGTTCGAGCCGATCGCGCAGCGGCTCGAACGGCGGCGGCAGCGAAAGGCCCTCGCCGAGATGGCGCTCGTCCTCGTCGACCGCGAAGCCGGGGCCGATCGTGGCGATCTCGAACAGCACCCCGCTCGGCTCGAGGAAGTAGACGGATTTGAAGTAGAAGCGATCGATCACCGGCGTCGGACGCGCGCCCGCCTCGGCCACGCGCGTGCGCCACGCCTCGAGCTCGTCCATCACCGCGGCGAACGCGACGTGGTGCACGGTGCCCGCGCCCTGCGTGCGGTTGATCTCCGGCGGGGCGGGGTCGTATGCGTAGAAGCCGCCCCTGCGCTCCCCGCGCACCTCCCAGTGCTCCCCCTCTCCCCGTGTGAAACCCATCGCCTCGCCGAGCAGGCGCTCGCTGCGAACGGGCGCGTTGCTGTACGCGCGCACGCCCTCGAAGCCCTGCAGCGCGTGCTCGCGCGGGACCTCGGGCGCGTCGGCCGTCAGCGGCTCGTCCTCGGCGGCGCTGCGCACGAGCTCGTGTTCGAGGCCCTCGGGGTCGAGGAACAGCAGGCTCTCGCCGACCAGCTCGGCGCTCACCCCGTGCGCGTCCAGGCGCTCCCTCCAGAACTCCAGCGCCTGCCGGCTGCCGACCCGCCACACGATCCGGTGGACCATCCCCGCGCCGGCGACGCCGCGGGCCGCTCCCGGGTACTCGAAGAACGTCAGGTCCATCCCCGGCGAGCCGTGCTCGTCGCCGTAGAACAGGTGGTACATGTTCGGTTCGTCCTGGTTGACGGTCCGCTTGACCATCCTCAGGCCGAGCACGCCCGTGTAGAACTCGACGTTGCCCCTGGCGTCCCCGGTGATCGCGCTGATGTGGTGTATCCCCTCGAGCTTCATGAGAGGTGCCATTATCGCCGAGTGCAAGATGGATCGCTAATCCCGCGCTTCGGGCGCGCGCGACGCGATCCCGCGCTCGCGGTGCTCGAAGGCTTTCACCCGCTCAAGCACGCGCTGCGCTTCGACGCCAACGTGCTCGAGGTGGTCACCCGCGACGCCGCCGAGCTCGAGCGCCTGAGCGCCGAGCTCGCGCCCGACCTCAGCGCCCGGCTGCGCACGCTCGCGCGCGAGATCGAGCCGGAGGTCTTCGAGCGCCTCGCCCCGCTCCCGCCGTCGACGGGCGTGATGGCCCTGGCCGAGCGTCCGCACGTGGATCCGGGCGCGGTGCTCGCCGACCCGCGGGCGGCGCCGGTGGTCGTGCTCGAGGACCCCCGCGACCTGGGCAACATGGGAGCGTGCGTGCGTGTCGCCGCCGCCGCGGACGTCGCCGGCGTGCTCAGCACGGGCAGTCACGACCCCTGGCATCCGGATGCGCTGCGCGGCGCCGCCGGCCTGCACTACGCCGTGCCCGTCGCCCGCTTGGAGCGGCTGGAGCAGCTCCGGGGGCTCGACCGGCCGCTGCTCGCAATCGACCCCGACGGCGAGCCGCTCGAGCCCTCCGAGCTGCCCGCGCGCGCGGTGCTCGCGTTCGGCACCGAGCGCCACGGCCTCAGCCGGGAGCTGCTCGCGAGCGCCGACGCGCGTGTGAGCATCCCCATGCGCGCGGGCGTCTCGAGCCTCAACCTCGCCACGTCCGTCGCCGCCGTGCTGTTCGCCTGGCGGCTGTCCGCCAAGTCTCTTCAAACAGGGACGGCATAGCGATGGCTATACCGTCCCCGCAACAGGACATACGGCGGCGGCCAGGAGGCGCTCAGCGGCCGGCTTCGACCCCGTCCAGCAGCAGCCAGTTGCCACGCAGCGCGTCGCTCGCGCGCGCGACCATCCGCTCGGCCTGCTCCTCGGGGTCCTCGACCTCGGCCATCAGCTGCGCGATCAGCTCGCGCGCCTCGCGGGCGTGCTCGACGTCGCGCAGCTCGTGGACCCTGAAGTACTCGGTCGCCGGCCCCTCCTCGCTGAAGCCGTAGTGGGCGGTCAGCCCCTCCAGCTTCGTCGCCGAGATCTCCGGCTGGCCGGCCTCGATCGCATACAGCACGGCGAGGTGCTCGAGCAGGTCTTCGCCGGCGGTCCACGCCCGCACGCACGCCTGCGTCTGCGCCAGCCGCGGCTGCGCCTCGGGCCGGTCGGTGTGCGGCTCGCGCGCGGCCGGCGAAGCCGAGACCGCCCGCTCGAACTGCTCCCACAGCGCCACGTGCGCGGTCTCCTCCTCGGCGTGGCGGCGCAGCCCCTCCCGATGGGCGAGCGCTCCCGCACGATCGTCGCTCGCCGCGGACGCGCACTCGGCCGCCTGCGCGGAGGCCCGCGCGAGCGCCAGGACCGCGTGACGGTACTCGCCGGCGTAGCGGTCGAGCTCGGCTGCGCTCAGCTCGCCGGCGCTCCAGCGCTCGTAGAACGGGTGCTCGAGCACGTTGACGGCGCCGCGTGTCTCGTCGAGTCTGGCAATGACGTCCATTTGCGCGTTCCCTTCTGTTGGGTTTTTCGGTTGGGCGGGGAGGAAATCGCCCTCCCGGCGTAGAAAGCTACGGAGTTAGCGAGGTCTTCGTCCACCGGGCTGGACCGCCGTCCGGCCGGTGTGCGAGGGTCATTTGCGAGAGTTGACCCGGAGGAGCAAAGGGGGTGGTTTTCGTGACCATCGTCATCGCTTCGGCGCTTGGCGCGATGGGAATCAGCGGGGCGCTCGCCGTGGCGCTTGGGCGTGTGGCGGCGCTCGCCGACGAGGACGCCGACCGGATGCTCGCGGAGCGCCGTGCGGATCCCTCGATCACGGGCTACCGCCAGAGCTATGCGGGGTTCGCCCGGGCCCAGTCGACGATCGCACGCGAGTCGTCGATCACCGAGCCGTCGTCGAGCACGAGTGTGGGCACCCAGCGGTTGCCGGTCAGCTCCTGGACCTCGCGTCGCCCGCGCGTCTGGTTGAAGACGCCGGGCAGAGGCGCGAAGCCGTAGGACTTGATCACCTCCGGATCGTGCCCCGCGTCCTTGAGCGCGTGGTAGGCGTTCGCGCACGGATGCCCGCCGGGACGCGGCGTCGGGAACGTGCCCCAGCAGACGTACAGCTTCACGAGACGTTCAGCGTCCCTTCCATGCCCGCCTGGCGGTGACCGGGGACCGAGCAGTAGAAGGTGTATTTGCCGGGCTTCAGGTTCAGCGTCAGCGTCTTGCTGCCGCCTTTGAAGGTGGGCGTCGCGCCTAGGATCTTGCTGCCTTCGGCGACCGTCACGTTGTGTTCCAGCGGCGACATGTTCGTCATCGTGATCGTCACCGTCCCCGCCTTGGCGCTCAGCTGCTTGGTGTTGTACGCGAGCGCCCCGCTCGGTTCGGCGGCGAGCTTCAGCGCGCTGCCGGCCTTGCCCGTCGCGGGCGATGATGCGGGCGCGGGCGTCCCGGTCGTGGCCGTCGGTTCGCTGGGGGCGCTCGCGGAGCTCACGGGCACGGGAGCGGAGACGACGGGAATGGGAGCCTGTGCTTCGGTGTGCGTCGGCGGCACGGCGCTCTTGGCGGGCACGCTCGCGGTGAGCACCGCCGTGGAGACGGCCCCGAGCACGAGCACCGCGGTTACCGCCACCACCGCACGCTGGCCGGCGAGGCTGCCGGGAAAGTCGGGTTTGCGCATGCCCAGCCCGAGCGACAGCGTGAGCGCCCACACCACGAGGAGCCCGCCCGCGACGTAGAACGGGACTTTGCTCTTCTCGGCCGCGAGGACCGGCGCCAGCTGCAGGGCGAGCGTGTGCATTGGGCGCGAGCCTAGCCGATGGGCCACCTGTATGCTAGGCACCGAGATGAGCGAGGTGGTGCGCACGCCCGAGGAGGCGCTGCAGGGACTTCCCGACTTCCCGTTCGTCTCGCAGTACCGCGAGGTGGACGGCCTGCGCCTCGCGCACCTCGACGAGGGGGACGGCTCGCCCGTGATCTTCTTCCACGGCGAGCCCACGTGGTCGTTCCTGTGGCGCAAGGTGATCCCGCCCGTGCGCGACGCCGGCTTTCGCTGCCTGGCGCCCGACCTCGCCGGCTTCGGGCGCTCGGACAAGCCCTGCGACGTCGACTTCTACTCCTACGACCGCCACTGCGCGCTGGCGGGGACGCTGCTCGAGGATCTCGACGTGCGCGGGGCGACGGTCGTCGTGCACGACTGGGGCGGGCCGATCGGGCTGCGCCTGGCGGTCGAGCAGCGCGAGCGCATCGAGCGTCTGGTGATTCTCGACACCGGCCTGTTCACCGGCCACCAGAAGATGACCGACGCGTGGATCGCCTTCCGCGACTTCGTCGCGCGCACCGAGGACCTGCCGGTTGGCTTCCTCGTGCGCGGCGCATGCAAGACGGATCCCGGCGACGAGGTGATCGCCGCCTACGACGCCCCCTACCCGAGCGTCGCGTCGAAGGCCGGCGCGCGCGCGTTCCCGCTGCTGATCCCCCGCGCGCCCGACGCCCCCGGCGCGGAGGCGGGCCAGCGGGTGCACGCGGCGCTGCGCGAGGACCGCCGCCCGACGCTGATGCTGTGGGCCGACTCGGACCCGGTCCTGCCGCTGTCGACGGGCGAGCGCTTCGCGGAGTCGATCGGCCGCGACGCGCCGCGCACGATCACGGACGCGAGCCACTTCCTGCAGGAGGACCAGGGGCCGCTGATCGGCTCCCTGATCGCGGACTGGCTGACCGCCGGCTGATCCGGGCGGCGAGTCCCCGGGCCATGGCGGCGGCGATCAGTCGCCGCTGGCCTGGACGATCCGCGGGCGCTCGAGAGCGGCCTCCAGCTCGGGCTGCTCGGGCGCGGGCTCGAGCCCCGGCTCCGAGCGCGCGGCGCGCAGCTCGTACTGGCGGCGCACGTTCGCGTCCGCGCCGGCGAGCACCCGGTCGGCTTTGATCGCGCGGCCGATGCCCTCGCCGACTTTGCGCGGCAGCAGCGAGACCATCAGGCTCGTGCGTTTGACCGACTTCGGCACCCACACGTCGACGGTCCCGAACTGGAGCGCCTCGACGATCGCGTCGGCCACTTCCGTCGGCTCGAGGTTGCTCACCCCGCGGACCGCGCCGAGACCGGAGCCGAGCTCGGTGTTGACCACCGCCGGCATCACGTAGCTGACGTCGATGTGGGCTCCCATCAGCCGCAGCTCGCCGCGCACGGCCTCGGTCAGGCCGACGACGGCGTGCTTGGTGGCCGAGTAGGTGGCGCCGCCGGGCGCGCCGAACTTGCCGGCCTGCGATGAGATGTTGACGATGTGGCCGCGGTCGCGCGGGATCATGCGCGCGAGCGCGAGCTTGGTGCCGAGGATCACGCCGTGGAGGTTGATGTCGACCATGCGCCGCGCGGTGAGGTCGTCCTCGTCGATGAAGCGCCCGACCTGCATGATCCCGGCGTTGTTGACGAGCACGTCCAGCGGCCCGAGCTGTTCCTCGGCGCCGTCCAGGAAGGCGTTGAACGAGTCGCGGTCGGTTACGTCCAGCGGCAGCGCGACGGCGCTGGCGCCCAGTTCGGACGCGGTCTGGCTGGCGGCCTCGAAGTCGACGTCCCCGATCGCCACCCGCATGCCCTGGCGCAGGAACGCCGCCGCGGTGGCGCGCCCGATGCCGCGTGCGGCGCCGGTGATCGCCGCTGTCTCTCCCGCGAGGATGCGGGGCTGCTTGGCCATGGTGTCCTCCTGTGATGGCGGGCCGATGAAGTCGTCCTGCAAAGCTAGCGCTTTGGCCAGGCAGCCAGCACCTCGTAGTATCGTCCCACCCGATGGCGTACTTCAAGTTCGACGGGCAGCGCCTGGCCTACACGGAGTTCGGCGGCGGTCCGGCCGAGGTCACTCCCGGAGGCGGGCGCGGGCGCACGGCCAGGAGCGCACCGGCGAACGGACGCCCGCTGATCCTCCTGCACGGGCTGCTGCTATCGCAGGAGATGCACCGGCCGCTGGCCGAAGACCTGGCGGCGCGCGGCAACCGCGTGATCACGCTCGACCTGCTCGGCCACGGCCACTCGGACCGCCCGCGCGACATGTGGCGCTACTCGATGGCCAAATACGGCGCGCAGATCCTCGCGCTGATGGATCACCTGCAGATCGAGCAGGCGGTGGTGATGGGCACCTCGCTCGGCGCGAACGCCGCGCTCGAGGTCGCCGCGCGCAGCCCTGAGCGGCTGCGGGGGATGGTGATCGAGATGCCGGTGCTCGACAACGGACTGCTGTGGAGCGCGCTGACGTTCACGCCGCTGCTCGTGTCGCTGACGTTCGGCGAGCCGGTGATGAAGCTGCTCGCGCGCACCACCCGCGCGGTGCCGCGGCGACTGCTGCCGCACTACGGCAACGTGATGCTCGACCTCGTGCGCCAGGAACCGGGGCCCGGCGGCGCGCTGCTGCAGGGCCTGTTCTTCGGGCGCATCGCCCCGCCGCGCGACGAGCGCGCGACGTTCACCACGCCGACGCTCGTGCTCGGACACCAGCGCGACCCCGTCCACCCGTTCTCCGACGCTGGCATGCTCGCCAAGGAGATGCCGAACGCCAGGCTGCTGCAGGCCAGTTCACTCGTTGAGCTGCGCCTGCAGCCCGAGCGGCTGACCGGCGAGATCGCGGCGTTCGTGGACGAGGTGTGGACGAAGCGGGCGGGCAGACGGTCCAGGCGCCCGGCGAGCGCCGCGCGGGCGACGGCCAAAGGCCGCTAGCTCGGCGGGAACAGTTCGACTTCGTTGACGTCGACGTGCCCCGGCGCTTCGGGGGTGGATGATGCCGGCGCCTTGCTGATCCACAGGGTGATGAACATGAACGCCTTGGCCGAGTCGCGCAGGGAGATGCGCAGGCGCTTCTTCTTGGCGACCTTGGGCGCGCTCAGCGGGATCCACGCCGGGTCGGTGATCGAGGCCGGCGCTGTGTGGCCGTTGGCGCCGTAGACCTGGATGCTCATGCCCGGCGTGGAGGTGACGAGCTCCAGCACCGCGACCTTCTGCTTGGCCTTCAGGTCGATCAGCAATCCCTCGGCCATCTTCGGCGCGGTGGCCGGGTTGACCAGGGCGGTCCACGCGGTCGAGGTGTCGCCGTCGATCGCCAGGCTCGGGTCGCCGAACCCGCTCGCGGGATAGCCGTACGGGTTGTATGTGGTGGCCGCGTTCGTGTCCAGCACGATCGCGCTCTGCTGGGATTCTTCGTTCGTCGTTTCGCCTGTGGAGGTGCTCGAGGGCGTGGTGCTCGTCTTGGTTTCCGAGGACGACGTGGTGGTGGTCGTCGTTTTTTAGGAGGCTTTGGGCGTGACCGCGGTGAGCGGGATCTTCGGCGGTTTGACCGTCCCCAGCCCCAGCCCGGTTTTGGCTTTGAACGTCGACCCCGGCGCTCCGGGCGTGGTCCCGGTGGCTGGCGTGGTCGCGGTCGGGGCGCTCGCCTGGGCGACGGTCGTGGTCACCACGTGGGCCTTGGGGGTGCCTTTGCTCAGCGCCGCGACGGCGGCCGCCGCGGCGCCCAGCACGAGCACGGCGACGGCGCCGAGGATCGTCGCGGCCGAGCGCCAGCTCGGCGTGCCCAGGCTGCCGGGGCCACCGGCGCCGCACTGCAGGCACCAGTCCTGGCCGGCGGCCATCGCGCTGCCGCAGCGGGCGCAGCTGCGACCGGCGGGCGCGACCGGCGGGGGATCGGCGAGCGGCGGCGGCTGAGCCGCGGCGGATCCGTCCGGCGGCGGCGCCTGCCCGTTCGACGGGGCGGGCGGAGAATCGACGAGCGACGTGGCCACTGGCTCGAATTCTAGCCGTACCCCGGGCGCCGGGCGCCACGTTCGGGCACGGGCGGCCCGCTGGCGACGATGTCGCGCCCGGTGGGCGCCAGCTGCTCGTCGAGCTCGAGCTGCCAGTAGTAGCGGGTGAACGTCATCCCCGCGCGAAACTCGCCCACGTGCGGCTCCACGCGCTCGCCGGCGGCCATCCGCACGATCAGCTCGGGGTAGGTGCGCCCGGGCAGGGCCGCGTACGCGGGCGCGGGGAACGCGCCGCCGAAGCGCGTGTTCACGTCGGTGATGCCGAGCCCGACCTCAGGGTCGCGGAACACCTGGATGGTCGCCGGCCCGCACACGC
>JBKQHH010000080.1:0-12627 GCA_052148875.1 Solirubrobacteraceae bacterium | reverse complement strand
CTCGTATTACCCGGACTCACGGATTATGCCGATTCGGGGTGGGGCGCCCGCTGTCGTGGTGGTGCCCGCGTCGATGTGGTCGGCATAATCAGAGCTGGGCCAGGAATGCCAGCAGCTTGTCTGATGGGCGGTAGCGGCCGGGGTTGCCGTTCAGGGGTGTGGTTCTCGCGATCGCTTGTTCCTTCAGTTGGAGGTCGGCGTGGACGTAGATGCGTGTGGTGTCAACTTGCTCGTGTCCGAGCCACAACGCGATGACGGTCGTGTCAACGCCGGCTTGGAGCAGGCGCATCGCGGCGGTGTGGCGTAGCACGTGGGGTGTGACTGTCTTCTTGTGAAGCGATGGGCAACGCGCGCTCGCGTGGAGGGCGTGTTTGGTGAGACGGCGCTCGAGCGCATCGCGGGTCAGCGGGCGACCGGTGCTCGTCGGGAACAGCGGATCGTCTGCTCTTGCGTCGCGCTCTGTAAGCCAGCTGGCGAGCACCGTGATTGTTGGGTGGATGAGGGGTGTGATTCGCTGCTTTCTTCCCTTCCCGATGCAACTGACGTGTGCGCCCTGCCCCAGGTGGACATCGCCGCAGGTGAGCCCCACGAGCTCTGAGGCGCGCAGTCCGGTCTGCGCCGCGAGCAGGATAATGGCGTGGTCGCGCCGGCCGATCCAGGTGGAGCGGTCGGGCACGCCCACCAAAGCGTCGAGCTCCTGATCGTTTAGGAACGTGACGAGATTGGACTGGAAGCGCTTGGGTCCGATCGCCAGTACACGCTCGATTACGGCAGCGTGTTCGGGGTGGCGCAGCGCGGCGTAGCGGTAGAGCGAGCGGATCGCGGCCAGGCGTGCGTTGCGGGTGCGGGCGCTGCATCGGCGCTCGCGCTCGATGTGGTCCAGGAACGCGCTGATCAGTGGCGCGTCGAGGTCATTGATCTGGAGCTTGGAGGGCTCGCTGTTCAACTGCGTGGACGCGAAGGACAGCAGTAGCCTGAACGTGTCACGGTAGGCGGCGATCGTGTGCGAGCTGGCCTGGCGCTGGCCGATCAAGCGATCGGTGAAAAATGCCTGGAGGGTCGGTGCGAGAGCGCTCATCGTTTGTCTCCTTGCACGTGGGCCTCAAGGCGTTGGCCTGCGAGTGCCAGCAGCTCGGGAGCGGCCTGCAGATACCAGTATGTGCTGGCCGGGTCGACGTGTCCCATGTAGGTGGACAGCAGCGCTACTTGGCTTTGCACGTCCTCACCCGAGCGGTAGGCATCGAGCAGCGTCCGCACGGCGAAGCTGTGACGCAGGCCATGCAGGTGTGGCCGACACGCACTGCTGCGAGGGGTGATCCCGGCGCGCTTGCGCAGGATCCTGAAGGTGCTCTCCACGCAAGCGTGCAGGAGCCTGGTGCCGCCCATGGAGACCAGCAGCGGCTCGGTGGCGGCCACCGGTGACGGACGATCGCCTCGCAGCAGATAGCCATCGAGGGCCTCCAAGGTGCTTGCGTGCGCGGGCAGCTCGCGGGACTTGCCGAACTTGCCGAGGCGAATCGTGAGCGTGCCGGTGTGCCAGTCGATGTCCTCGCGGTTCAAACCGATGGCCTCCCCGACGCGCATCCCCGTGACCGCGAGCAGGCCGGTCAGGGTGCTGTAGGTCGCCGCGCGGTGGGCTGTACGAAGCGTCCCGGCGGCGGCCATGAGCGCTGCGACCTGCTCGTCGCTGTAGAGGTAGGGCACGGTGCGACGCCGCTGGCGCGGCAGTAGATCGGTCGCCGGCACCGGCACACGGGCGTCGCTTGCGTGCAGGTAGCGCGCGAAGCCGCGCACGGCCTGCAAGCGGTTGTAATGCCAGGCGCGGTCGCCTCTGGGAAGGGTCGCCCAGATGAGCGCGTGCTCGGTGCTGATGCGCTCCTCGCCGCGGGCCTCCAGATAATCCATGAACTGGTGGAGCAGCCGCTCGTGGTTGGTCAGCTTGTAACCCATTGCGCGGCGAAGCGCCAGGTAATCGGCCAGTGCTTGGCGCAGCGGCTTCATGCGACACCTCCCGGCCACGGGCGAGCGAGGGTGCGCAGCGCCTTCCGGTCGACCTTGGCGTAGAGCGCGGTCGTTTCGGGATGCTGGTGGCGTAGCACCTGCCTGACCTCTTGAAGCGAGGCGCCGGCTGCCAGCATCTCGCTCGCGGCGGTGTGGCGCAGGCGACGGGCATGAACATGCGTGATGCCTGCTCGCTTGGAGGCGCGCATCGCTATCGCGCTCACCGCGCACGCAGTCAACGCGCGATGTGGCGCAAACACCCGGACGAACACGCTTCCATCCAGCGCCGAGCGAGGCCGGCCACGGCGCAGGTAGCCGGCGATCGCCTCGCCGATGTCGACGGGCAAAGGCAGCCGCTCAAGGCGGGGACCCTTCCCGGAGATCACGATCTCCCCGCGGTGCCAGTCGATATCACCGAGGCGCAAGCTCGCGACCTCCGCGGGGCGCAAACCCAGCCTGACCAGCATCGTCAGGATCGCGAAGTCGCGACGACCCATGCTCGTGCGCCGATCACAGGCAGCCAGCAGGCGCGCCACTTCAGCGGAGGAGATTCCCTTCGGCAACGAAGACAACCGCCACCGAGCGACCGCCGGAACCGCACACGCCAACGGCCGCGGGATCATGCCCTCCAGGTGCAGGAACCCAAGCAGCGAGCGCAGCCTGCTGACCATCTGCTTCGCCGAGCCGCGCTCCTGAGCCAGCACAAAGCCAGCAACATCGCCGGCATCGAGGCCCATCAACTGCAGACCCTGGGGTGTCAGACGGGTTTCGAGAAACGGCCGCACAGCGTCGGCATAGACAGTCGCGCTCGTCGCTTTCAGCCCACGCTCCTCCGTCAAATAGCGCCGAAAGCGGAAAAGCAACTCATCCACCGGGCCTTCCGGCTGCGGCGCGCTCGGCGGCGGCGCCTGCCCCAGTTCGCGTAGGTAGAAAAGCAGCGGTCCAAGTGCCCGAGGGGAACGAAACTGGGCATACCCAGCGGCACGCCGAGCGACCACGAACCTCTCGACCACCGGGCCAGTCAAGCTCGCTACGCCCAGGTGCTCCTCAGCGAGCCATCGACTCAGATGCGCCATCAAGTACAGCTGACCGCTGATTCCCCGCGCGGTATAGCCACTGGTGCGCAGAGCGTCGGCAAGGCCGATGGCGAACGGCTCAAGCGGGCCGGTCACCCGGACCCGTGACGGATCATGCATAACGACTCCTTCTCTCGGTTTCACGGAGAGCAAGAGCTTCGATGACCGGTGAAAGATCAGTCGTCCTCGGCTCGCCCGCGCGCCTGCCTGCCGGCTCGTGGAGTGCAGCCGATAGCCCGGCATGACCGGCGCAGATCACCCATTACCTTCGTGACGATGGAAGCGGCTCCCGCAGCGCCGCCGTCAGGACTAGCAGCCCGGAGTGGCGCAGCCGTTCCCGACCGGAAGTATGGTCGGATGTCGAGACGCCAAACCCGGCTGCCAGGACGCTCGCATCTACACGGAGGCGGGCGCGAATCATGCTGGCCAACCGTTGACCTCCGGCTCGGACTGGCTGCGGGCGGCTCTCGACGACTCGAAGTAAACCATACGTCGGCCGCTGCCGATAATTCGAGAGGTATGAACGCACTCCTTGTCGTCACGCTCATCCTGGCGCTCGTCGTCATTGTCTGGTTGGTCGCGCGTAGCGCGTCCTACCGGGCGCGCTACCGCTACACCGAGGCCGATCTTGACGACGCGCGCAAGGACAGCGTGACGCGGAGCCGGTCGGCCGTGAGCGGCAAGGTGCAGGAGCAACTCGCGCCGCTCTTTCCCGAGTTCCTCTCGCAGTTCAACCCGCGCGATGCCCGGTTCATCGGCACGCCACTTGACTTTGTCGTCTTCGACGGCCTCGACGACGATGACGGCGACGTGCGACGGGTCGTCTTCGTCGAGGTAAAGACAGGCAAGAGCGCTCTAACCAAGCGAGAGCGGCGCGTCCGCGATGCGGTCACAGCGCGCCGAGTCGAGTATCAGCTCCTGCGACTGCCGAGCGAGGTAGGCAAAATTGCCCCGGCGTGCGACGGCCTACCGGCGCTCGGAAGGCCGTAGATGCTCCCCTCAGCGCTCGAAGCACCGGAAGCTTGGTCGTCCCACCGATGAGCTCCGACTGGATCAAGATAAGCCCGTGGGTCGGAGCGCTAGTGGGCTGGATGATCGCCATGTCGCTAGTCCGGGAAGGTCACGGGTCCGAAGGGTTTTACTGGGGGATGGTAGGCGCGTGGCTGGCCTTCGTAGGACTTTGCCTTTGCATCTTTTCTCGGCGTCCGACGGAACGCTACGCAAGTGCCGTTTGCTACCTATGCATGGTCACGGTCGTAACTGTTGCCCTCGTGAGCGCGGGAGTTGCCGGATGGGCCGGTAGCTCGGTGCAGATGCGGACGGGTTTTGCCTACGCTGCAAGTCTTCCAGCAATTGGGGCGATTCCTGGACTTGTAGTCGGGTTCCTTGTCGCCGCAGCCTTCGACTCATAGCTCGCCCGGCTACCGCTTTGCGGTGGTCGCGAGCGTCGTGACAGCCGGACCACCACTCGCCTGCTCTGGACGATTCGCGAGGGCCCGGCCAGATCATCCGCCTGCTGTTGCATTCGGCGCATTCCAGCAGCGACGTGCCGCTCGTGATGCCAGCCAATCTGATTATGCCGACCGAGTCGGCGAGATCGCGACCTTCGAAGCTGGATCACAGCCAATATCCGCATAATCCGTGAGTCCGGATAATACTCGCAGTTCAAGCGCTTCGGCGACCGGCTCGCCTCGGAGCGCTGCACGGAGCGCCAGCTGCGCGCGGTCCTCGACGAGCTCTACCCGAACGGCACGAGCGACGCGGTGAGCGGCCGCACACGCCGCTCGCGCCAGCAGACGAAGGACCGCATCGCCGAGCTGTTCCTGCGCGGCGAGACGCAGGGCAACGCGCCCGGCTCGAAGTGGGCAGCGGTGAACGCGATCGTGGAGTACGGGGACTGGCTGCGCCCGCTGCGCTCCAGCGGCCAGCGCTTCGCTCGCGCGCTCGACGATGGGCCCGAGAAGACCCGCGCGCTGCAGCTCGTCGCCGCCGCGTGAGGTCGCGGAGCCCGGCGGGTGTCCTATGCTCGCCGGGCCTTCCGCGAAAGACTGATGGACGTCGCCCGCGTCCTGGCCTACCATGAACAGTCAAGGAGCCGGCCTACGCGGCCGATCCTCCTTAAGGAGCGTTTGCAATGGCTACCCGAACTGATAACGAAATCCGCGAGCTGAGCCCCGAGGAATGGGACCAGCTCGTCGATGAAAAAGCACGCAAGTACCTCGGTATGAGCGGCGCGGAGTTCGAGCGGCGCCTGAACGCGGGCGAGATTGACATAGACGACAGCCCCGACGTGACGCGCGTTGCGATGTTGCTCCCGCTCCATGCCTCACGCAAGTAGAACGCCAGCCGAGGCGGTCGAGCACTACCGCGGCCAAGTAGTGCGGCTGCTGTCGTGTGTGACGAGCGCCCACACCACCGTCAGCGGCTACCACGCCTCGGATCTGCCGCACCGTCTATCGCTCGCCGACGGCGACCCTGTGCGATTGCGCGGCGAGCAGCGCCTGACTCTCGACGCCACAGAGCAGTACCGGGTGCATGAGGGCGCCGACGGTTGGCGCGTTGAGATCGTCGGCTACCTGTACGCCGTCGGGTACGAGGGCCGCGAGCTTGTCGCCTACCACTGGCATCCGCACGGCGACAGCCCGATCACCCGGCCGCACATGCATGTCGGCGCCGACATCCGTGTCGGCGATCGGTGGCTTGGGAAGGTCCACCTGCCCACGGGAGCGATTGGCCTCGAGCGGATCGTGGCGCTGGCGATCGCCGAGCTTGGGGCTGAGCCGCTGCGCGACGGTTGGGAGCGGCTGGTCGGCGAGGCCGCAGATCGTTGACGTGTGCGCAGCTGCTCAACCACACGGCGGTCTTGACTCGATGCGCTAAAACACATACAGTTGGACTATGTGCTCAAGCACATACCGCCTGGGCGTCCGATCAAGGGGAACGCCATGAACGATTTCAACAGGCTCATTGATGACATAGAGCAGGAGGCGATTGCCGAAGGGCCTGAGGCGGTTGCCGAGCTGCGCGCTCTGGATACAAGTTTTCGGCTCGCCGCCGAGTTGCTCGCTGCGCGCACGAGCGCGCACATGACTCAGAAGGAGTTGGCGATTCGCTCCGGCGTGCAGCAGGCAGAGATCAGCAAGATCGAGCGTGGCGAGGTCGTCCCCAAGGTTTCGACAATGGATCGGCTGCTGATCCCCCTTGGTCGCCGACTGGGCGTCGTCGAAGACCCCGAGCCGGCCGCCGCCTAACTGGCCAGCATCGTCCCGATCCACCGGCTCGACGAGCGAGGCGACAGGCGCGTGGCACGAGCGACACCCGCATCGACGCGCGCAGCCCTGCATACGAGCGTGATGGCCGTCGGAAGCCAGCCTCTACCGAGCGGCGGCCTGGAGCGCCGCCGGGTCGTCGCTGGCTACAACACCCGCGCCCGGTAACATGTGCGTCGAGCGTGCATTGGCGGGGCTCGTCGCGCACATTCGGCGTACGCATCGGCTGCAAATCGGCTGCAAACCCCTCGAAAACCGAGGATCTAAGCCAAATAGAACCTGTCTCCCCGATAACCGGAAGGCCCGTAATTGCGGGCCTTCCGGCCGTTTAGGGTGGGCCCTGCGCGGCAGTTGGGGTCCAACTTGGGGTCCAATGTTGCCCGACCTGACGGCCACCACAGAGCACTCGCCGGCCCGTGGATGCGGGTCTTCTTGCTGTCAGGGCTCGAGCGAGACGGCCCGGCACCGGCGGGGCGTGAACGCAAGCGTGAAACACGCGACGGCTGGGTGGGGGCCGAGAGATGATCCGTCGGTGCAATTGGCTAGGCCTGTGCGGCGGAGGGAGAGCTATAGGCCGCTCGCGTTCAATCCCGACTACCGGTGTAATGCTAAGTTCGACAGCGCCATGGGGCAGCGGTACCGCGAGATCTACTCGCCAGACGACCTAAACCGGACCGACCGCTCGCGGTCCCGGCCTCCGTTCCCGCGAACGAGAATGTGCAAGCGCACGACCGGCGGGATCATCACGTGAGGCGCGCGGCGCCGAGTCGTATAGCGACGCTTTTGCTCATCGCGATTGTCGTATTGACGGTGATTGCGAAACAGCCGGCTGTAACGGCTGTGCTGCTGCCCGTCCTCACAGGCCTTTTCGTCATATATGCCGACCGGTGGCTTAATGCTCGGGAGCGCGTGCATCCCAGCGAAGGGAGAGATCACGATCTCGGCGGCCGCGCTTCGGAACTCGCCAAGAGACTGGCTCCCCGCTCGCGTGGTACCGCGCGCGCCAGCGCTTCCTCGTCACACGAGCGCACACTGCTCATCACGACTCTCGTCCTTTTCGTGTTTGGCATGGTGATGGTCTATAGCTCTTCGTCGCACCGCCCCGGTTTGTTCGCCTACGAAAGCGCAACGATTGGATATTTCATCAGGTTTACGATCTACGGACTCGGGGGAGTTGCTCTGATGATGCTGTTGGCCCGCGACGGCATGCGTCTCGCGCGACGTTTCACCGCGGCCCTGTTGTTGTCGTCGTTCGCATTCGTCCTGGGTACGTATATTCCCGGCGTAGGCGTCAGCGTTAACGGAGCAAGACGCTGGATAGGTGTTGGTGTCCTCCAGTTCCAGCCATCTGAGCTGCTGAAGGTCGCGCTCATCTTGTACGCCGCCCAGCTCGTCGCCAACCGCCCCAAGCGTGTGAATGACTTCAGCGAACTCGCTCAGCCGCTCTTGTACGTGACGGGCGCCGGTTGCCTACTGGTGATGTCTCAGCCCGACCTGGGCACCGCAACTGTGATCGCTGTGGCCGTCGCGGCACTGCTCCTTGGCGCCGGCCTGCAGATGCGCATATTTCTAGCAAGCGTGGGATCAGTGCTTGCGTTCATCGCGGTATACGCCTTGGCGCTGCCCTACGCGCGGGCCAGGCTAACCACGTTCATAGATCCCTGGGCTCACGCGAGCAGCACCGGCTTTCAGGCCGTGCAGGGGCAGATCGCCATTGGCTCCGGAGGCTTGTTCGGCCGCGGTCTCGGCGAGTCAATTCAGAAGGCCTATTACTTGCCCGAGGCTAACACCGACTTCATCCTGGCGGTTTTGGGCGAAGAGTTGGGGCTAGTAGGCATAGGCGTCCTCCTGTTTCTTTACGGGCTCCTCGCTTACACGGGACTTCGTATCGCTCGGATGGCGAAAGGTCTCTACAGTTCGTTGGTAGCGATCGGGCTCACTTCGATGATCGTCGCGCAGGCGATTATTAACGTGTTTTCAGTGTTGGGACTCGCTCCCGAAGAGGGGCTCGCTCTGCCGTTCGTCTCGTACGGCACAACCGATCTGCTCGTCACATTCATTGCTGTAGGCCTCCTTCTGAACATCGCGCGCGAGGCGACGACCCGGGAGCCGGATCGCACCGGAAGTGTCTCAGGTAATCGACTCCCGACGCTTACCAGGGCGCGCATCGGCATGCTGTTTGCATTCCTTTTGATGCTGCTCGTACTCGCCGGAGCACGGAGCTTTTATCTGGACGCAGTCGAAGGTGGCAGATTGCGCCGTGTCGCCGCCGAACAACAACTTGCCCAGGAAGTCGTTCCGGCGCCGCGTGGACCCATTACCGATCGTTTCGGCACGCAGATAGTCGGTTCTGAGGCAGCCTCCGATGTTTCGGCAGATCCGTATAAACTGGCCGATCCAGAGTTGGCAGCGCCTAGGCTCGCTGCGCTTCTAGGCGAACCGGTCGCAGTAGTCCTTAGGAAGCTGCAAGAGAAGACCGGTTTTGTCTACCTAGCCCGCGGTCTGCCCCAGTACCGGGTGAAGCAGATCCTCGCACTCGAGATCCCGGGGATTAGTGCCACGCCGACTACTCGCCGAACCTATCCGCGTGGCCCCCTCGCCGGGCAAGTTCTTGGACTCGTCGGGAGTGAAGGTTACGGCCTGGCGGGTCTTGAGTACGGTTGGAATAAGCTTCTGAGCGGTCGATCAGGGGAACGGCGCGTTATTCTAAACGCCTTGGGCCAGCCGCTATCCGTGCAACAGACGAAGCGGATGGTCCCAGGGGCGCCCCTCCAGCTCACGCTAGACTCGTATATACAAGGGGAAGCGGAATACATTCTCGCTGACATCGCGGCGAGGTGCAGCTGCAACGGTGTCGCATCGGTGGTGATGAACCCTGAGACTGGCGAAATTCTTGCGATGGCGAACTGGCCACGCATGCCGCTTGCCAATGCTTCAAGTTTGGGGGTGACCGAACTCGCGACTGATCTCGAGAACCGGGTCATCGGCTACAACCTCGAACCCGGGTCGATGGTCGATGTGTTTTCCGTGGCGGGCGCTCTTGACGAAGGCTTTCTGACTAGCTCTCAGAGTATCTTCGCTCCCGCACGCATGCAGGTGGGCGCTGATCTGATTGAAAGCTACGGGGGAACCGGTAGAGACGTCACTGTGGGACAGATCGCAGAGGGCGATAGCGAGACCGGGACGCTGCGTGTCGCATCGCGACTCGGTTTGAATCGAGTCGTGCAGTGGCTGCGGCGGTTCGGCTTGGGAGCTCCGACTGGTATTGACCTACCTGGCGAGAGTGCTGGCCGCATACCTAGCGAGCGAGAATATGATCATACGACTCTCGGGACGCTGCCGATCGGGCACGGGATGACCGTTACCCCGATGCAGCTCGCCACGGCTTACGCAGCGATCGCCAATGGCGGCATATTGAGAGCTCCGCATGTGGTAGCCGAGGTATCCGGCAAACCGGTCGCTGCAACGCACTCCGTACGAATACTCTCCCGCTCGGTCGCGGAATCCCTACGCCACATAATCGCCGGAAGTGCGGGCACTGGCGTTGAAGCGGATTCCACTGAGGCACGCGCTGCACACGATGCTGCCTTCGTCGGTCTAGGCCCCGGCTCGGAGGCTCAAGTCCTGACTGTGACGATAGTAGCCGGAGAGAGGGGTGCCGGGAGCGCCGAGTCGCTCGCCGCGTCCGCGTTCCGTCAGATTATGGCGTTTGTGCTCCCGTATCTCGGCACCCATTAGTGGCGCGCCTTTCGGTGATATCCTCAGGCTGGTGCGGCTGGGGTCGACGGACCCGAGAAGACCCGCGCGCTGCAGCTCGTGGCCGCGGCGTGAGATGGCGAGGCCCGGCGGGTGCCCTATCCTCGGCCTTCCGCGACAGACTGGTGGATGTCGCCCGCGTCCTGGCCTACCATGAACAGTCAAGGAGCCGGCCCACGCGGCCGATCCTTCTCAAGGAGCGTTTGCAATGGCTACCAGAACCGACAATGAAATCCGCGAGCTGAGCCCGGAGGAATGGGACCAGCGAGTAGATGAACAGGCACGCAAGCGCCTGGGCATGAGCGGCGAGGAGTTCGAGCAGCGTCTGAGCGCGGGCGAGATCGACGTTGACGATAGCCCCGACGTGACGCGCGTTGCGATGATGCTCCCGCTCCATGCCACACGCAAGTAAGACACCCGAGACGCTGCGGGGGCGCGAGCCGGCACCGGCGGTGGCGGTGGGGAAGACATCTATCAGCTCGGAGGCGAACTCGTCCGCGAGAAGTTCGCGCTCCAGTTGTTCCTGGCCGACAACGCGCCCGGCCATGAGGTCTTGCGGATCTACCTACTTGGCTCGAGCCGGTGTCGATCGAACTCGTTTCACGGCGCCGGTGATCAGCGCACCGGAGCCCTACGGTCTCGGTTTCAGCGTGAACGTGCCCCTGATCAATGTGTTGCTCGAAGCCTCTGACGCATCCGCGCTCTCGAGCGGCCAGCGCTTCGCCCGCGCGCTCGACGATGGACCCGAGAAGACCCGCACGCTGCAGTTCGTCGTCGCCGCCTGAGATGGCGGGGGCGTATGACGTTGAGACTGCGGAGGCGTGGCTGTTCGGCACGAACACCCGGTTGGGCGACCAGGCACCGATCGAGGTGCTGCGCGCCGCGGAGGCCACCGAGCAGTTCACAGCCGTCGTTCGTGCCACTCGCCAACTGGCGAGCTTTCAGACGTGAGCGACGCTTCAGCGGAGCAAGTGTGTTGGCGGGTCGGCTACCACGACGCCACTAAAGAGAACTAAAAGAACTAAAGACCACTAAAGACGGCGGTAAGCTGTGCTGGTGGCCACAAACAGTCCGTTCACGCCGACGTTCGGCTCGCCGCCGCCGCTGCTCGCTGGGCGCGATGGGCTGATCGAGCTGTTCGGCGAGGCGCTCGACGACGGTCCCGGCTCGGCAGGGCGCGCGACGCTCTACGCGGGTGCGCGCGGCGCGGGCAAGACTGTGCTGCTCAACGCCGTCGAGGACACCGCCCGCGCGCGGGGCTGGCTGGTGGTCGCCGAGACCGCGACGCCCGGGTTTCTCACCCGGCTCGCCGACGATCATCTGCCGCGGCTGCTCGCCGAGCACGATCCCGCCGCACTGAAGCGGCGCCTCACCGGCTTCGGGCTGCCGGCAAACCTCGGCTCGCTCGACTGGCAGACCATCGAGCAGCATACGCGTACGCTCTCCTTCCGCTCGAAGGTCGAGCTGCTGACCGACCTGCTCGCCGAGCGGGAGACAGGGCTGTTGATCACGCTCGATGAGCTCCACTACCGCCAGGCGGCCGAGCTGCGCGAGTTCGGGACGGTTGTCCAGCACGCGTTCCGTGAGCGCCGCGATCTCGCGTTCGCGGGCGCCGCGCTGCCAGCCGCGATCGACGAGCTACTCAACGACGAAGTCCTCACGTTCATGCGCCGCGCCGACCGCCATCACGTTGGAGCTGTCGCCGACGCCGCTGTCCGTGAAGCGATCGCTCAGCCGATCGCGACGCGCGGGAAGTCGATCGCCGGCGATGCCCTCGACGCAATGGTCGCTGCGACCGAGGGGTACCCGTTCTTCATCCAGCTCGTAGGCGACCAGGTGTGGCGCAAGGCTGGCACCGCCGGCGAGATCACTCTTGCCGCGGCGCAGCAGGGCATCGCCGCCGCGCGGCGGCGGCTCGGCCAGCTCGTGCACGCGCCGGCGCTCTCCGAGGCCTCCGACGTCGATAAGTCGTTCCTCCTCGCAATGGCCCAGGACGACGGCTCGTCGCTCCTCGGCGACATCGCTAAACGGCTAAACGTCGACTCGAACTATGCAGGCCAATACCGGCTGCGGCTGATCGCGCTCGAGCTGATCGCACCCGCGGGGTACGGTCGCGTCCAGTTCGCGCTCCCGTACCTCCGCGACTACCTACGGGAACACGCCGCGACGCTTGGGCTGCCCGAGCATCCCGTCTCCTGACGGGCGGGGCCGGGCGGTCGCTGCCTACGCCACCCCGCGCGGTAGGATGTGCATCGAGCGTACATCGCGCCGCCCTGCGTGTGCGCGCGGCGTGCAAGCCGGCTGCAAATCGGCTGCAACCCCCCGGAAAACCGAGGATATAAGCCAAATAGAACCTGTCTCCCCGATTAGCGAAAGCCCTGCAAATCATCGGTTTCGTGTAAGCGTTCAGTTGGGTAGGGGGACATAATCCCGGCGCGTCGAATCCGTGTGCGTGGAGCGCGCCGAGGCGGAGGCGATCTATGACGCTGGGCGGGAGGTCGTCGTCGAGGTGCTGCTTCGGATGG
>JBKQHH010000079.1:0-18987 GCA_052148875.1 Solirubrobacteraceae bacterium | reverse complement strand
GCACGCTTCGCACTGATGTTCCTGTTCGTCTTCTACTTCCAGGGCGCCCAGGGCAACTCGCCGAT
This sequence comes from Solirubrobacteraceae bacterium, assembly GCA_052148875.1. Lineage (GTDB taxonomy): Bacteria > Actinomycetota > Thermoleophilia > Solirubrobacterales > Solirubrobacteraceae > Palsa-744. Next base: position 18,922 of record JBKQHH010000079.1, on the reverse strand, counting down.
CACCGCAGGCATCAGGCTGATCCCGCTCGCGCTCGGAATGCTGATCGCCTCGCCGCTCGCGGGCATCTACGCCGACCGTCACGGCTCGCGCGCGCTGGCCGCGATCGGGATGCTCGTCAGCGCCGCCGGACTGGCGGCGATGACGACGCTGCAGGTCCACAGCGCCCACTGGCAGAGCGCGCTGTGGCTGCTCATGGTCGGCGTCGGCTCGGGCATGTTCAACAGCCCCAACACCGCCGCCATGATGGGCGTCGTGCCCGCGCACCGGCGCGGCATCGCCGCCGGCGCGCGCACGCTGCTGCAGAACACCGGCGCGGTGCTCTCGATCGCCTTCGTGATGGCGATCGTCACCGCCGCCGTGCCCAAAGCGACGCTGTTCGCGGTCTTCTCCGGCCTCGCCAAAGGGCTCTCGCCGCAGAAGCTCGCGCCGTTCATCGCCAACATGCACAGCGCCCTGTGGGTGCTCGCGGCGGTGTCGTTCATCGGCATGTTCGTGTGCCTGCTGCGCCCCAGCCACGTTCAGATCCAGGCCGAGGACGCGCTCGAGCGCGAGCGACAGGCGGCGTCCGTCGACGAGCTGCCCGCCGAAGGAGTGGCGGTGTGAGCCTGCGCATCGGCGACGTCGCCCGCCTGGTCGGCACCACGCCGCGGACGATCCGCTACTACGAGGAGATCGGGCTGCTGCCCGAGGCGCCCGCGCGGCCCTCCGGCCAGCACCGCATGTACACCAACGCCGAGGTCGAGCGCCTGCGCGAGGTGATGCGCCTGAAGGACCTGCTCGGCGTGTCGCTCGACGAGCTCAGGACGCTGCTCACCGCCGAGGAGGCGCGCGCCGAGGTGCGCGCGCAGCTGCAGCGCGACGACGTCGACCCAGAGCGCCGCCGCGAGCTGCTGGGCGAGGCGCTCGGCCACATCGAGCGCCAGCTGGAGCTCGTGCGCCACCGCGCCGCCGAGCTGGCCAAGCTCGAGCACGAGCTGGGCGAGACGCGCAAGCGCGTGCGGCGCAAGATCCGCGAGCTGGACGCCCGCGCCGAGGGCGCGTTCGCGCCCGCCGCCGCCGGGCCGCCGCCCGCCGCCCAGCCAGCGTCCGCTGGCGGGTCGCCGCCGTGAGCGTCCCCGCGTCGCAGCCGGCGGTGCTGGTCGAGGACCTCGTGGTGCGCTTCGACGAGCTCGAAGCCGTCGGCGGCGTGTCCTTCGCCGTCGCCGCAGGCGAGGTATTCGGGCTGCTCGGGCCCAACGGAGCCGGCAAGACCACGATGATCCGCGTGCTCACGACGCTGCTGGAGCCCACCGCCGGACACGCGGTGGTGGCCGGCTTCGACGTCCAGGGCGAGAGCCTGGCGGTGCGCGCCAGCATCGGCTACATACCGCAGGCGATCTCCGTCGACGGCGCGCTGACCGCGTATGAGAACCTCGACTTCTACGGGCGCGTCACGGGGGTGCCGAGGCGCGAGCGACGCGAGCGCATCGAGGAGGCGATCGAGACGATGGAGCTGGCGCCGATGCTGGGCCGCCTCGCGCGAACGCTCTCAGGCGGGATGCTGCGCCGGCTGGAGATCGCCACCGCGCTGCTCAACCGTCCCGCGGTGCTGTTCCTGGACGAGCCCACGGTCGGCCTGGACCCGACCGCGCGGCGAATGGTGTGGGAGCACCTGGAGGCCCTGCGCGAGCACGCCGGCACGACGATCCTGGTCACCACGCACGTGATGGAGGAGGCCGAGCGCTACTGCGAGCGCCTGGCGATCATGGACCTGGGGCGCCTGGTGGAGCAGGGCGAGCCGGCGGAGCTGCTGGCGCGCAACGCCAGCGAGAGCCTCGAGGAGGTGTTCACGACCGTCACCGGTCGAACGATCGAGGAGGCACACGAAGGGAGGCTGTCCGATGTCCGCGCCCAGCGCCGCGTCGCCCGCCGTCTCGGCTGAGCGCCCGGGGCTCGGCCGGCGCCCGCAGGCCATCTCCACGCGCGCGTCCGCCCGCATCGCGGCGGGCACCGCCGCGATGGCCCAGGCGGAGATGCGCAAGCTGCGCCACGACCACATCGACATCATCACCCGCTCGGTGCAGCCGCTGCTGTGGCTGTTCATCTTCGGCACCGCCATGCGCAACGTCCACGCGCTGACGCTCGGCGCACTCGACTACCGCGCCTACATCGCGCCCGGCGTGATGGCCCAGGCGGCGATGTTCATCGCGATCTTCTTCGGGCTCGCCGTCATCTGGGAGCGCGACGTGGGCCAGCTGCAGCGCCTGCTCGCCACGCCGCTGCCGCGCACGTCGATCGTGCTCGGCAAGGCCGCCGGCGCCTGCGTGCGCGCGCTCGTGCAGGCGGTGCTGCTGCTGAGCGTGCTCGCCGCCGCCGGCATCGGCGTGCGCTGGACGCTCGTGGGCGTCGTCGGCACGCTCGCGATGCTGATGCTCGGCACGGCCGCGTTCGCGTGCATGTCGATGCTGCTCGCCGCCGCCGTGAAGGAGCGCGAGCGCTTCATGGGCATCGGCCAGCTGATCATGATGCCGCTGTTCTTCGCCTCGAGCGCCCTGTACCCGCTGAGCGTGATGCCCGGGTGGCTGCGCGTGCTCGCCCACGCGAACCCGCTCACCTACGAGGTGCAGGGGTTGCGCCAGATGCTCGTCGGAGTCGGCGGCGCCGGCGTGGTGTGGCTGGACTTCCTGGTCGTGGCCGGCTTCTTCGCCCTGATGCTGATCGCGGCCACGCGCGCCTACCCGAAGGCGATCCTGTGAGCGAAGGCGATCCTGTTAGAACCCGTCCAATCGAGAAGGAGGCAACAGCGAGATGACGACAGCGACGGTCAAGCGGAGCCCCGAGGGCGTCCCCGGAGCGGTCGCCGATCCGACCGGCCTCGCCGGTGAGGACCTCACGTTCGCGGGCGCCGGCGGCACGCCGGTGAACGGCTACCTCGTGCGGCCCGTGGACTCGGATCCCGCCCGTCCCCCGCGCCCCGCGATGATCGTGATCCACGAGGCGATGGGACTCAACGAGCACATCCGCGACGTGACCAACCGCTTCGCCAACCTCGGCTACGCGGCGCTCGGCGTCGACCTGTACACGCGCGAGGGCGGCCCGCCGCCGATGGGCGACATGCAGGCGATGATGGCGCGGCTGTTCTCGATGGCCGACGAGACCGTGCTCGGCGACCTGGAGGGCGCCGCGGACTTCCTGCGCGCGCGCGAGGACGTGACCGGGAAGGTCGGCTGCATCGGCTTCTGCATGGGCGGGCGCTACACGCTGCTGTTCGCGGGCGCCAGCGACCGCCTCGACGCCGCTGTCGACTGCTGGGGCGGCTTCATCGACCGGGCCACGCCGGACGAGCGCTCGACGCCCGCGCGCCCGACGCCGCCGCTGGCGCTCGCGGAGAAACTGGCCTGCCCGCTGCTCGCGGCGGTCGGCGCCGAGGACCAGAACCCCTCGCCGCAGGTCGGCGCGCAGCTGCGCGAGCGGGCCTCCGCGAGCGGACAGGAGGTCAAAGTCGACGTCTACGAGGGCGCCGGTCACGCCTTCTTCGCCGACTACCGGCCCAACTACCGCCCCGACGCCGCGGCGAAGCTGTGGGCGCAGATCGTGCCGTTCCTCGCACGGCACCTGCAGGGGGCGTAGCCCGTGGAGCGCAAATGGTGGACCCTGATCGCGGTCTCGGTCGCGATCTTCATGCTGCTGCTCGACATCACCGTCGTCAACGTCGCGCTGCCCGCCATCCAGCGCTCGCTGCACTCCTCCTTCTCCGATCTGCAGTGGGTCGTAAACGCCTACGCGCTGACGCTCGCCGCGCTGCTGCTCACATCCGGCTCGGTCGCCGACCTGATCGGGCGCAGGCGCGTGTTCGTCGCCGGCCTGGTCGTGTTCACCGCCGCCTCCGCCGTCTGCGGCCTGTCCAGCTCGCCGCTGATGCTGAACCTCGCGCGCGCGGTGCAGGGCACGGGCGGCGCGATGATGTTCGCCACCTCGCTGGCGCTGATCGCGCAGGCCTTCCAGGGCAAGGAGCGGGGCACCGCGTTCGGCGTGTTCGGCGCGGTGACCGGCGCGGCGGTCGCCGTCGGGCCGGTGCTCGGCGGGGTCATCACCTCGGGCATCGGCTGGCAGTGGATCTTCTTCGTCAACGTGCCGATCGGCGCGGTCGCCGTGTTCGTCACGCTCACGCAGGTCGCCGACTCGCGCGACCCGAACGCCACCGGCGTGGACTGGGCGGGGCTCGTGACCTTCTCCGGGGCGCTGTTCGTGCTCGTGTACGCGCTCGTACAGGGCAACGAAAAGGGCTGGGGCTCGACCGAGATCGTCGCCCTGCTGGCCACCGCCGCCGTGCTGCTGGCGGCATTCGTGCTCGTCGAGCTCCTGCAGCGCAGGCCGATGCTCGACCTGTCGCTGTTTCGCTGCCCCGCGTTCGCCGGGGCCAACATCGTCGCGCTCACCCTGTCGAGCTCGTTCTTCGCGATGTTCCTCTACCTCACCCTCTACATCCAGGACGTGCTCGGCTACAGCCCCGTGCAGGCGGGGCTGCGCTTCCTGCCGACGACGCTGCTGTCGTTCGCCGTCGCGCCGATCGCGGGCAGGCTGACCGTGCGCATGCCCGTGCGGCTGCTGCTCGGCACGGGTCTCTTGCTGATCGGCGCCGGCCTGGTGTTCATGACCGGCGTGAACGCCGGCTCGCACTGGACGGTGCTGATTCCCGGCTTCGTGCTCGCCGGCGCGGGCGTCGGCCTGGTCAACCCGCCGCTGGCCTCAACCGCGATCGGCGTGGTGCCGCGCGAGCGCAGCGGCATGGCCTCGGGGATCAACTCGACCTTCCGCCAGGTCGGCATCGCCACCGGGATCGCCGGGCTGGGCGCGATCTTCCAGCACGACGTGACCAGGACGACGACCGCCACGCTGCGCGCCGGCGGCCACCTCGGCGAGATCGTCGGCGCCGCGCACGGCAAGCTGGGCACGCTGCTCGAGTCCGGCGAAGTGACCCGCATCGCGCACTCCCTCTCCCCCGCCGCCCGCACGGCGCTCGATCACGCGTACCGCGTCGGCTTCACCGGGGCGTTCACGACGATCGCCGCGATCGCCGCGGCGATCGCCCTGACGGGCGCCGCGCTGGCGTTCGCGCTCGTGCGCGGACGCGACTTCGTGAGCACCTCGCACGCGCCGGAAGCGCGCGAGACCGAGCCCGCGAGCGCGCTCGCCAGTTGATTGCGATGGCACCCATCAGCGGGATGCGGCCCGTCAGCCGCCCGCGCCGGGCGCCGGCGCGCCGGCCTCGTAGCCCGGGCACGCGAGCACCGGCAGGCGCGGGTAGCGCGGGTAGTCCGGGTCTTCGCGCGAGCGCCTGCACAGCGAGAACGTCGAGCCGCGCGTGTTGCGCACGAGCTGCTGCTGCGCGCACGTGTCGCACAGCCCCGCGTGTGACGTGCTCGGCGTGGACATGACAGGAGCTTAGGAGCAGCGTCGCGCACGGGCGCCCCACGGCGCCCCGGCGGGCGCCTGCAATAATCGTTGCCCATACAACTATGAGTACCTTCTACCGACTACTCGGATTCCTGAGCCCGTACAAGCGGGGGCTGATCGTCTCCTGGTCGCTGGCGAGCCTCGCGATGGTGATGACCGTCGCGCTGCCGGATCTGACCGGACAGGCCGTCCAGGCGATCACGAAGGGGGCCGAACATGGGGGCGGCACGCGCGCCCACGATCGCCACACGCTGCTCGTGCTCTCGCTCGTGATCCTCGCCGGCGTGCTCGCGCGCTGGGGGTTCATGTACTGGCGTCGCATCGTCGCCGGGCGCATGTCGCTGGCGGTCGAATACGACCTGCGCGAGCGGATGTACGCCCAGCTGCAGCGCCTGGAGCTCGGCTTCTTCGACCACCAGCAGACGGGGCAGCTGATGTCGCGCGCGACCGTCGATCTCGCCGCGGTGCGCTTCTTCCTCGGCTACGGGCTCGTGTTCATCCTGCAGTCGATCCTCACGATCGCGCTCGCCGGCGCGGTGATGCTCGCGATCAACCCCCGGCTCGGGCTGATCGCGCTCGTTCCGGTGCCGTTCGTGGTGCTGATCTCATACCGCTACGGCCGCCGCGCGCGCCCGGCGATCCAGGAGACCCAGCAGCGCATCGCCGAGCTGACGGCGGACGCGGAGGAGAACATCTCCGGGGTGCGCGTCGTCAAGGCGTTCGCACGCGAGAGCCGGCAGCTGACGCGCTTCCGCGACACGGTCGGGCGCGTGTTCGACCAGGCGATGGTCGCCACGCGCCTGGAAGCGACGTACAACCCCGTGATCGGGTTCCTGCCCCAGCTCGGCCTCGCGGCGGTGCTGCTGCTGGGCGGCGAGTCGGTGATCCACGCGCACCTCACGCTCGGCCAGTTCACCGCGTTCTACCTGTACGTGAACATGCTGATCACGCCGATGCGCTCGCTCGGCGTGACGCTCAACCTCGCCCAGCGGGCGACCGCGTCGGGCGCGCGCATCTTCCAGCTGCTCGACCGCGAGCCGCACCTGACCGACGCTCCCGACGCGCCCGAGCTGCCCGCCGGCAACGGGCGCGTGCAGCTGCGCGACGTGACGCTGCGCTACGAGGACCCGCACGACGAGCTCGGCGCCAGCGCGCTCGTCGAGACCGTCCGCACGGCGCCGCAGAGCGGACGGGCGGTGCTGCGCGACATCGACCTGGACGTGCCCGCCGGGCGCACCGTCGCGCTCGTCGGACCGACGGGCTCCGGCAAGACCAGCCTGGTGGCGCTGATCTCGCGGCTGTACGACCCCGTCTCGGGGGCGGTGCTGCTCGACGGCGCGGACGTGCGCGAGGTCGCCGTGCGCTCGGTGCGCGCCGCCGTCGCGGTCGTCAGCGACGACCCGTTCCTGTTCTCCGCGAGCGTCGCCGAGAACATCGCCTACGCCCGGGGGGGCGGGCCTCCAGTCAGCGCGGCCGAGATCGAGCAGGCCGCGCGCCGCGCGCAGGCGCACGAGTTCATCGCGCGCCTGCCGCACGGGTACGACACCCAGGTGGGCGAGCGCGGGCTGACGCTCTCGGGCGGCCAGCGCCAGCGCCTGGCGATCGCGCGCGCGCTCGTGGCCAACCCCCGCGTGCTGATCCTCGACGACGCCACCTCCTCGGTCGACGCCTCCACCGAGCAGAGCATCAAGCTCGCGCTCGCCGAGGCGATGGCCGGGCGCACCACGTTCGTGATCGCCCACCGCCTCTCCACGATCGAACTGGCCGACCAGATCGTCGTCCTCGACCACGGGCGGATCGTGGCCGAGGGCGACCACGAGGAGCTGTTGGAGACATCCGAGCTCTACCGCGAGATCGTCGCCGGCACGAGCTCGGCGAAGCCCCCGCGGGTGATCGTCGGCGAGCGCGTGCTCGCCGCGGGCGGGTGGGTGGGATCCGATTCCCCGGCCGAGACGGGAGGCAGGCTGTGAGCGCGCGTCCGATGAGCGGCGGGCTCGGCGGGGGGATGGGATCCCGCCCACCCGGCGGCGCTCGCGCGGGCCTCGGGCCGGGGCTCGGCCGCGGCGGCACCGGGTGGACGGGCGAGCGTCAGAGCCGCGGCAGCCGCGGTCGCAACCTGCGCGGCCTGCTGGCGCTGCTGCGCCCCTACCGCGTGCGCACGGCGGGCATGCTCGTCGCGCTCGTGCTCGGCACCGCCGCGTCGCTGGCGCCGCCACTGCTGGCCAAGCTCGCGATCGACTCGGGCATCAAGAAGCACGACGTGCACACGCTGGTCCTGGTCGTGGTCGCGTTCCTGGTCTCGGCGCTGCTCGTGTGGGTGGCCACCTATGCGCAGACCTACCTGGTCGGCTGGGTGGGCCCGCGCGCGCTGGCCGACCTGCGCATCCGCATCTTCGAGCACCTGCAGAGCCAGCCGATCGGCTTCTACGAGAGCCGCCCCGCGGGCGTGCTGATCTCGCGCATGACCAACGACGTGGAGGCGCTGGAAAGCCTCGTGACCGACTCGGTGGTGACGCTGTTCCAGTCGGGCCTGACGCTCGTCGGCGCGATCGGCGTGCTGCTCTACCTCGACGTCAAGCTGGCGCTGCTGACGTTCTGCATCGTCCCGTTCGTCGCCGCCGCGAGCATCTGGTTCCGGCTGATCTCCGCCGGCGCGTTCCGGCGCACGCGAGAGACGATCGGCTCGATCACCGGCTACCTGCAGGAGACGCTGTCGGGCATCCGCGTCGTGCGCAGCTTTGGGCAGGAGCCCGCCCACGAGGCGCGCTTCGCGGAGCTCAACGAGGGCAACCGCGAGGCCAACATGGTCACGGTGCGCCTCAACGCCGCGTACTTCCCCGGGGTCGAAATGCTCTCCGGCGTCGCGCTCGCGCTGATCGTGCTGTACGGCGGCTACCAGGCGATCGACGGCCACATCACGGTCGGCACCGTGGTCGCGTTCGTGGCGACCCTGTCGTTCCTGTTCGAACCGATCCAGCAGCTCTCCCAGCTGTACACCACCTACCAGTCCGGCATGGCCGCGCTGGAGAAGATCTTCCAGCTGCTCGACACCGAGCCCACGCTCGAAGACGCTCCCAACGCGCCCGCGCTCGGGCCGATCCGCGGCGAGGTCCGCTTCGAGGACGTCTCCTTCGCCTACCGCCCGCGAGCGCAGCAGGGCGAGGACACGGAGGTGCTCGCGCTGGAGCACGTCGACCTGAGCGTGCCGGCGGGACAGACGATCGCGCTGGTGGGCGCGACGGGCGCGGGCAAGTCGACGATGGCCAAGCTCACCGCGCGCTTCTACGACCCCACCCGCGGGCGCGTGCTCGTCGACGAGCACGACCTGCGCGGGGTCTCCAGCCACTCGCTGCGCTCGCAGATGGGGATCGTGCCGCAGGAGGCGTTCCTGTTCTCGGGCACCGTGCGCGAGAACATCGCGTTCGGGCGCCCCGACGCGCAGGACGCGCAGATCCGCGCGGCCGCGGAGGCGGTCGGCGCCGACGAGTTCATCTCCGAGCTGCCCCGCGGCTACGACACCGAAGTCGGCGAGCGCGGCGCCCAGCTGTCCGCCGGCCAGCGCCAGCTGATCGCGTTCGCGCGCGCGCTGATCGCCGACCCGCGGATCCTGATCCTCGACGAGGCCACCTCCAACGTCGACCTGCACACCGAGGGCCGCATCGAAGCCGCCATGCGCCGCCTGCTCGCCGGGCGCACCTCGATCGTGATCGCCCACCGCCTCTCCACGATCCGCCAGGCCGGGCGCATCGTCGTGCTCGAGCACGGCCGCATCGCCGAGCAGGGCACCCACGACGAGCTGATCGCCGCCGAGGGCCGCTACTTCCAGCTGTATCGGGACTGGACGTCGGCGGAGCCGCAGGCCGCGGCGTAGATCGGGCTCCGCCACCCGTCTTGCTGTGCGGTTTGTCTTCTCCGCGGCCTGGTGTATAGCCATAGCGATACACCAGACGGCGAGCGAAACTCACACGCATGCGGTGCCCGGCGATAGGCTGCGGCGAGTATGCCGACCGCCGCCAAACCTGGCCGCCAGCGCGAGCGAATCGCGCTCGTGCTCGCCGGCGGCGGCGCACGTGGGGCCTACGAGGCGGGCGCTATGGCGGTGCTGGCGCCGGCGCTGGCCGCGCGCAAGCAGAGCCCTGACATCCTCGTCGGCACGAGCATCGGCGCGCTCAACGGCTCGTTCTTCGCGGCGCGCGCACACGAACCGCTGGACGTGGCGGCCGAGGCGGCGCTCGACATGTGGCGCGCGCTGCACTGGGGCAAGGCGCTGCGTCCCTTGACCTCGCCGTCGGAGCTCCGGCGCCTGCTGGGCACGGCCGCGATGCTCGCCCACCTGCCGCGCGCGGACCCATCCGGGCTGCTGGACACCTCGCCGCTGCGCCCCACGCTCGATCGGCTGGTGTCGTTCGAGCGGATCGAGGACAACGTCGCGGACGGCACGCTGACGGCCGCCGCAGTGGTCGCGACCTCCTACGCGACCACGCGCAGCGTCGTCTTCCATCACGGCGGCCCCGCGCCCGGGCGCGACGTGACGCGCGCGATCGACTACGTCTCCACGGTGCTCAAACCGGAGCACGTGCTCGCGTCGGCGGCGATCCCGGGCGCGTTCCCGGCGGTCCACGTGCGCGAGCCGCGCGCGGCGGCGGGCTGGTACAGCGACGGCGGCGTGCGCCTGAACGCACCGCTGAAGCCGGCGCTGTCGCTGGGCGCCGAGCGCGTGGTGGTGATCGGCCTGAACTCCTCCTCGGCGCCCGCGCGCGCCACGCGGCGACCGGACATGCTCGACGGCGTCGCGCAGCTGCTGCAGGTCGTGCTCGCCGACCAGCTCGCCGACGACGTCGCGACGCTCGCCACCGTCAACGAGACGCTCGCGCCTTCCCGGTCATCCGCCGGCGGCGCGCGGTCCACCGCCGCCAAGGACGCCGCACGCAAGCACCGGCGAAAGGTCCCCTACATCTTCATCGCGCCGCGCGATCGCCTGGAGATCGGCCGCCTGGCGCGCGAGGTCTACAAGCGCCGCTACAGCGGCGTCCGCGGGCTCGTGCGCGACCGCAACCTCGCGCTGCTCGGGCAGTTCGTCAACGCCGACCGCAGCGCCGTGCACGGCGAGATCCTCAGCTACCTGTTCCTCGCGCGGGAGTTCATCGACAAGCTGATTGCGCTCGGCGAACGCGACGCCAGGCGCTGGCTGGAGCAGCCGCACGACGCGGGGCTGTGGCAGGTGGGGCGGCTGCCCACGGACGGTGTGAAGGCCGCGCCCGCTCGCGCACAATCGAGCTGAGCGCAAGACTCGGCCAGATCGACCTGGTCGCGCTCCGGGCCGTCGGTCACTCCGGGACAGGGACTCGAACCCCAATCTCCCGGACCAGAACCGGGCGTCACTGCCAATTGGACTATCCCGGACAGTGCTCTTCGCGTAGAAGAATACCCAACCTCCCAGCGGAGCCGGCAGCCTCTAGGGCGCCGTCCAGCGGCGTCCTAGAACGCCGCGGGCTGCCCGTTGGGGGCGAAGTAGGCGGTGATCGCCTCCTCGAGGCCGGGGTCGAGCACGAGCAGGACCTCGTCGCCCTCTTCGATGACGGTGTCGTGCTTGGGCACGAAGCCGGAGCCGCCGCGCAGCACGGAGATGATCAGGCAGCCCTCGGGCAGGGCGATGTCGGCGACCTTCTCGCCGACGGTGGGCGCGCCGGCGGCGACTTCCAGCTCGATGATCTCAAGGCGCTCCTCTTCGAGCGCGAGCAGGTGCACGAGGCCGTAGCGCGGCACCTCGTGCTCGATCAGGCGCAGGATCAGGTCGGTGGCGGAGACGGCGGGCTGGATCCCGAGCAGCCTGAAGTGGTCGTGGTTGCGGGGGTTGTTGACGCGCGCGATGATCCGCTCGCACAGGTACTTCTCCTTGGCGATCTGGCAGACGAGGATGTTGTCCTCGTCGTCGCCGGTGACGGCGATCACGAGGTCGGCGCGCTGAATCCCGGCGCGCTCTAGCACCCACAGCTCGGTCGCGTCGCCGTACTGGACGGCGTGCTCGAACTCCTCCTCGCAGGCGAGGTAGCAGCTGCGAGAGGACTCGATCAGCGTGACTTCGTGGTCCTTGGAGATCAGCTCGCGTGCGAGGTTGCGCCCGACCTTGCCGGCGCCGGCGATGATCGCGTACATGGCTAGCGCCCCATCCTAGAGCCGAAAACAGCCATCTATGCCGCCTGGGAGGCCTCTGCGGGGGCGAGCGCGCGCTCGAACATGTCGATCGCGTGCTTGGTCGGGGAGATCGTGTGCAGGCCCTGCTCGCGGTACCAGTCGGCGCGCGCGGGGTCCATCACGCGCACGATCGCCTTCTCGACGCCGAAGCGCTTCTGCGCGAGCTGGGCGATCACGAGATTGGTGTTGTCGCCGGCGGTCGAGGCGATGAACGCGTCGGCGCGCTCGATCCCGGCCTGGATCAGGGCGTCGGTCTCCAGGGCGGTGCCGACGGTGAACTGGCCGCCGGAGTCCTCCCAGCTCTTGCTCTGGCCGGCGTCGAGGCGCTCGTGCGAGAGCGGGTCCTCGTCGAGGACGGACACCTCGTGCCCGGCGGCGAGCGCGGACTTGGCGACCGCCGAGCCGACGCGGCCGGCGCCGACGATCAGTACGAACATGAGGCTGGGGCTGAGCTGATGTGCATAGGTGCGCAGGTTAGACCATTGGGGCGCCGGCCCGGTTGGCGCGGCGGGCCTGCTCCACGGGCGAGTCGCGCGCGGCGGGCGCCGTGACGATCACCCTGCAGGCGGCCTTGCGCACGACGTACTTGGTGATCTCCCCCACGTATCCCTCGAGCGTCCCGCCGCGGCCCCCGAGGCGCGCGCCGCCGCGGATCAGCGACGGTTCCTCGGCGCCGAGCACGATCGCCTCCACGCCGCGCCGGCGCGCCTCGTCGACGATCGCGTAGCCGGCGCGGCGCGTGCGCACGGTCGCGGTGGCGACGTGCACGCCGTTGTACTCCTCGCCCACGGCCTTCGCCCGCGCGAGCACCTGGCGCGCGTGCTTGATCTGCGCCTCGGGCAGGCTCGCGTCCAGCGGCAGCGACATCGGGATCACGAACATCCACACCGCCTCGATCGTGGCGGCGTCGATCGCCGCCTCGTCGGTCTGCTCGCCGGCGACGAGCAGCGCGGCCGTCTGCACGATGTCGTCGTCGAGGTCGGTGCCGAACAGCGGCACGAGGATCGAGCCGTAGTCGCGCTCGTGCGGCTGCTCGGCGCGCAGCACCTGCGGGGCGACGGTCACGCGGCGCAGCAGCGAGGTCTCGTCGGCGCGGCGGTAGACGACGTACAGCGCGATCCCCACCGCCATCCAGCCGAGGCCGACGTAGCGGGCGGGTTCGTGCACGACCATCACCGCCACCAGGCCGCCGCCCGACACGAGCGCGCCGAACGCCGCCGGCAGCGGCAGCTGCCCGCCCCGGAAGCCGACCGACAGCGGTATCCGGTAGGGGCGGTCGCGGTCGGGCTCGGTGTAGCGCAGGCGGCAGATCGACAGGTGCGCGATCGTGAACGCGAGCATCGCGCCGAAGGCGTAGATGCCGACGAGGAAGTCGAGGTCCTCGGGCGCGACCAGCGCGGCGGCGATCAGGCCGGCGAGGACGATCAGCACGTACGGCGTCGAGCGCTGCGGATGCAGCCGCCCGAGGCCGCTGGGGATCTGGCGGTTGGTCGACAGCGAGTACGCCAGGCGCGAGAGGCCGAGCATCGCCGAGTTGGCGGCCGCCACGAGCGTGACCGCGGCGGTCGCGGCGACGAGATAGGTGAGCGTCTGCTCCAGCCAGTGCGGGTGCACGCGGCTGACGACGCCGATCATCGGCGCGTTCAGGTAGCGGCCGGCGAGCGCGGTGTGGCCGTCGTGCACGGGCAGCGCCGTGACGGCCACGAGCGCGATGCCCACGTACAGGAACACGACGGTCGCGGTCGTGCTCCCCACCAGGCGCTTGAGGCCGGCGCGGCTGATGCGCACCTCCCCCGCGAGGCCCGACGCGGACTCGAGGCTGGTGAACGAGATCACCGCGACGGTCAGCGCGAAGACCAGCTGCGACCACGTGGGCGCGCTGCCGAGGTGGATCGGCCCGGTGAGCGTGTGCGGGTTGAAGAACAGCACCAGGCCGAGCACGACGATGAACGCCTGCAGCGCCAGGTCGCCCGCCAGCAGGATCCCCACCCGCCGCGCGCGCCGCCCGCCGAAGCCGCGGATGTTGCCGAGCACGACCAGCGCGATGAACGCCAGCGCCAGCCCCAGCGCCTCGCCGCGGTTGCCCAGCGGGCTCCAGAACGTCTTCAGGTACTGGGTCGCCGAGTACGCGGTGACCGCGATCAGGATCACGTAGTCCAGCAGGATCGCCCAGCCGGCGACGAAGCTGACGAGCTCGTTGAACGCGTAGCGCGCGAACACGGTCGAGCCGCCGCGGTCCTGGTGCAGCGACGCGCCCTCGACGTACGTCATCGCGGTCACCGTGTACAGCACGGCCGCCACCAGGAACACCACCGGGGTCAGCCCGAGCGCGTGGCCGGCGATCACCCCGAGCGAGAAGTAGATCGCGCTCGCCAGCGACGAGTACACGATCGTGAACAGGATCGGCGAGCCGATGCTGCGCCGCGCGATCGTGCGCGAGCGCGCCGCCAGCTCCGCGAGCTCCGAGGTCGAGCCCTCCGGCGTGCTCATCGCCCGCGCGCCCTCCTGACTTCCACGTACCAGCGCCCGCCCCCCGCCGCGATGAACAGCACGCCCAGCAGCAGGCGCGGCGAGATCGCGCTCGCGTGCCCGCCGACGGCCTCGACGATCAGCGCCACGCCGATCGCCGCCATCGCCAGCGAGAGCACGAACGTGCCCATCCGGTGCGCCTGTCGACCGTTCATCTCAACTGAGGTTATTCCCGTGCCGACCAAGTGGGCACATGCGCTCGGAAAGCTGTTCCGGGTGGCGCATGCGCCACCCGGCCGGACGGTGCATGCACCGTCCGGTGGGGCAGCACATGTGCTGCCCCAAGACACGCCGCATGCGGCGTGTCAAATCACGTGATCAGCGGGATGATCAGGATCGCGACGATGTTGGCGACCTTGATCATCGGGTTGATGGCCGGCCCGGAGGTGTCCTTGAAGGGATCGCCGACCGTGTCCCCGGTGACCGACGCGGCGTGGGCGTCGGAGCCCTTGCCGCCGTAGGCGCCGTCCTCGATGAGCTTCTTCGCGTTGTCCCACGCGCCGCCGCCGGCGGTCATCAGCACGGCGAAGAAGAAGCCGACGACGATCACGCCGATCAGCAGGCCGCCGAGCGCCTGCGTGTCGATCAGCCCGACGATCACCGTCAGCCCGATCGGCAGCAGCGAGGGCAGGATCATCTCGCGCTGCGCGGTCTTGGTGACGATGTCCACGCAGGTCGCGTAGTCGGGCTCTTCCGAGTGGTCCATGATCCCGGGGTGCTCGCGGAACTGGCGGCGCACCTCCTCGACGACGGCGCCGCCGGCGCGCCCGACGGCCTCCATCGACAGCGACGCGAACAGGCACACCATCATGCCTCCGAGCAGCAGGCCGATCAGCACCGGCGGTTCGTTGATGCCGAAGTTGATGAAGGTGCCGTGGCTCTTTTCGGCGAGCTCCTGCCTGAAGCCGGCGAACAGCACCACCGCCGCCATCACCGCCGAGCCGATCGCGTACCCCTTGGTGACCGCCTTGGTCGTGTTGCCGACGGCGTCGAGCGGGTCGGTGACGTTGCGGACCTCCTCCGGCAGGTCGGCCATCTCGGCGATGCCGCCCGCGTTGTCGGTGATCGGGCCGAACGCGTCCAGCGCGACGATCAGGCCGGTGAGCGAGAGCTGGCCCATGACGGCCACGCCGATGCCGTAGATGCCCGTCGTGCCGCCGCCCGCGAGCTTCCACGCGCCGAGGACACCGAGCACCAGCACGATCGCCGGCGCCGCCGTCGCCTGCAGGCCCGACCCGAAGCCCTGGATGATGTTCGTCGCGTGACCGGTGATCGACGCTTTCGCGGTCTTCTTCACCGGCGAGAAGCGCGTCGAGGTGTAATAGTCGGTGATCACGAACAGGCACGCGGTGACCGCGATACCGATCAGCGAGCACAGGTAGAACTTGCCCCACGAGGGCGTGTTGACCGCGCTGCCGACCTGGCTGAAGCTGAGGCCGCGCATCATCCAGTAGGTGATCGGCGCGAACGCCGCGCCGGCGATCACGCCGGAGACGATCAGGCCCTGGTAGAGCGCGCGCTCGACGTTGCCCGCTTTCGAGCGCACGGCGAAGGTGCCGATGATCGAGGCGATGATCGCGGCGCCGCCCAGCACGAGCGGGTAGAGCACCACGCGCGTGGACTCGTGGAAGGTGAGAACGCCGAGCAGCATCACCGCGACCGCCGTCACCGCGTAGGTCTCGAACAGGTCGGCGGCCATGCCCGCGCAGTCGCCGACGTTGTCGCCGACGTTGTCCGCGATCGTCGCCGGGTTGCGCGGATCGTCCTCGGGGATCCCCGCCTCGACCTTGCCCACGAGATCGGCGCCCACGTCGGCCGCCTTCGTGAAGATGCCGCCGCCGAGCCTCGCGAACACGGAGATCAGCGAGCCCCCGAAGCCGAGGCCGATGAGCGCGTCGACCGCGCTCTTCTGCGTTTCGCCGAACGCGCTCGTCAGCAGGCCGTAGTAGCCGGAGACGCCCAGCAGCGCGAGGCCGACGACCAGCAGCCCGGTGATCGCGCCGCCGCGGAAGGCGACCTGCAGCGCCGGCGAGACGCCGCCGCGCGCGGCCTCCGCCACGCGCGCGTTCGCGCGCACCGACACGTTCATGCCGATGTAGCCCGCCGAGCCCGACAGCACGGCCCCGATCACGAAGCCGGCGGCGACGGCGATGTTCTGGATGAAGATCAGCGCGACGAACACGACCACCCCGACGCCCGCGATCGTCGTGTACTGGCGGTTCAGGTAGGCCCGTGCGCCCTGCTGCACCGCGAGCGAGATCGACTGCATGCGCTCGTTGCCCGGCGACAGCGCGAGCAGGGATCGTGCGGTCAGCAGGCCGTACACGACGGCGCAGGCGGCGCAAACAAGGCCGACGACGACCCCATGGTTCGTCAGAAAGCTGCTCAACAGAAATCCTCCGCGGTCTGATTTGCGTGCCGCGCGAGGATGTGTCGCGCGCACGTCTGACGGCCGGATCGCTCAGCTCGAGCGTGCATCCGGTGCAAACGCGGGCGCAGTCTATCGTGCCGGCCGGCCGGGTGCCGGCCAGCGCACGCCCATCCGCCCGTGAGGACCTATCTCGATCCGGGCGCGCGCGCCTGGCGCAACGACTCCCGACTCACCGTCCGGGCACCCACAGCCTACCGCTCGCCTCCGCCGGCCCGGGACCCGGCGGGCGCTCCTCCGCCGCCGGGCTGGTGGGCTCTCGATCGCCGCCCGCGGGCCCGCCACGGCCGCCGCCCGTGTCGCCCGGGCCGCCAGGGGCGCCGCCCGGGGCGCCCGGCTGCGCCGCGGCGGGCGGCGCGGCCTCGCGCGCGTAGGCCATCTGCAGCCGCGACAGCGCGTCGCGCAGGGGCTTGATCTCCTGCGGGATGCTGCGCTCGAGGATCTCCAGCAGCGCCCGCACGGCGTCGATCGCGTCGCGCGCCTGCTCGAGGTCGCGCTGGCTCGGGCGGGTGGGGCCTCGATCGTCGCCCGGGCGGGCGGGATCCCGATCGCCGCCGGGCGGCGCCAGCCGCCGGGCGCCGATGTTCAGCAGCGAGACGACCGCCTGCGCGATCATGTCGGTTGTGGTCAGGCGGCTCAGTTCGGCCTCGTAGGCGGCGCGAAGCTCCTCCTCCGTCGGCTCGCCCGCTGGTGCGCCCGGTGCGCTCAAACCGTCACCTCCTCTCGGTAGCTCTCCCTGGTCTGGTCGACGCTGGCCGCGAACACGTCCTCGCGCGTGGCGCCCGCGTCGATCATCTGGCGCTGGCGCTGCGCCCCGTTGTGCTCGGGAAACGCGGGGTCGATCGCGAGATCCGCGCGCACGGGCGCCGTCCACGCGAGCAGCCGCTCGATCGCCTCGCGGGCCGGATACTCCTGCGCGCGGGCCAGGTCGATCAGCCGTCCGTCGAGGCCGAAGCGGATCGCCCGCCACATGTTCTCCTCGATCAGCCGTGGCGCCGGGTGCTCGAACGGCGCGCCCTCGTCCACGTCGCGCACCGCCTGGGCGATGCACGCGACCATCAGGCCCGCGAGCGCCTCGGACTCCTGCGCGGTCGCCTGCGCGTCGCAGATGCGCACCTCGACGGTGCCGAAGCGGAAGTGCGGCCTGACCGACCACCACACCTGCGTGAACTCGACGATCGAGTTGGTCCTCCGCAGGAACTCGATGTACTCGCGGTACGCGCGCCAGCCGCCGAACGCATCGGGGATGCCACAGCGCGGAAAGCTCTTGGTGAAGCTCTGCGTGCGCGCCGAGTGCAGCCCGCTGTCGCGGCCGTCGAGGAAGGGGGAGTTGGCGGAGATCGCCAGCAGCAGCGGCAGCACCGGGCGCAGGCGGTCGCACGCGCGCACCGCGCGGTCGATGTCGCGCACGCCCACGTGCACGTGCAGGCTGAACGTGTTGTTGCGCCAGGCGACGTATTTCAAGCCGTCCTCGACGCGGCGGTAGTGCTCGGTGTCGATGATCGGCTGCTCGCGATAGTCGGCCCACGGGTGCGTTCCGGTCGCGCCGAGCGCAACGCCCTCGCTGGCGGCGAGCGCGAACAGGCGCCGGCGCCGCTCGCGCTGGCGGGCGAGCGCGTCCTGCAGGTCGGAGCCGACCCCCGAGATGATCTCGATCTCCGAGGAGATCAGCTCGCCGGTGATGCTCTCGTGCAGCAGCCGATCGGGCTCGGCGGCGGCGCGCAGGCGCTCGAAGCACGGGATCAGTTCGAGCGTGCTCGGGTCGATGATCGAGAACTCCTCCTCGACGCCGACCGTCAGGTCGGCTGCGGCCGCGAACGTCTCGGCGGCAAGATCTAGATCCAGGCTGTTCATCGCTTGGTGTCCGCGTGGTATCGGTCAGAGCGCTCGGGGCATCCAGTGTGACGCACAATCGCCGACGGGCGGGTGGGCTTCACATCACAGCCACCGGGTCAGGTCAGATAGAAGTACAGCGCGTAGAGCAGATCGACCGCCGGGCTGGACGTGTGGACGGTCACCTCCGGCGGCACGTCCAGCAGCGACTCAGAGTAGTTGAAGATGATCTTCACGCCCGCGTCGACCAGCTCGTCGGCGAGTCCCTGCGCGGCGTCCTGAGGCACGGCCAGCACGCCGACGACGATGTCCTCGTCCTCGACGACCTGGCGCAGGTCCGCGATGTCACGCACGACCTGGTTTCCGACCTTGCTGCCGACCTTGGACTCGGCGCTGTCGAAGATCGCCACCACGCGAAAGCCGTGGTCGGCGAAGATTTCCGAGGAGGCGATCGCCTGGCCGAGGTGGCCCGCGCCGATCAGCCCGATGTTGTGCTGCCC
>JBKQHH010000078.1:0-26021 GCA_052148875.1 Solirubrobacteraceae bacterium | reverse complement strand
CGCACGACCGGCCGCCCCATATGGGGGGGCCGGCCAGGCTTGCGTCCTTGCGATGCTGCTTCGCCTTGCCCGCAGAGCGGACGTCGAGAAGCTCCTACCTACGCTTCTTTGCTGCCGATTTCGAGCGCGCCCGCTTCGGCGACTTTCTGCGCCTTCTTCGGGAGCGGTTCGTAGTCGTGACCTTTGACCTCTTCGCCACCGCCTTCGGTCTTCTCGTTCAAGACCCATACGAGGTAGTTCGAGACCGTCGTCGCGATCTTCTGCGACGCTTCCTGCGTCTCCAACGGGTTTTCGTGGGACAGGAACGGGAAGTACAGCCGCGGCGCCAGGGCGTAAGTCAACCCGCAGATCGAGTACGTCTTACTTTCCACGAGGCCTTTGACTTTCGACCAGTCGTCACGCGTCGAGCTCGGCGGGAACTTTTCGCCCGCTTTCAGCGCGTACACGGTCTTTACACAGTTGGAGTTGCCGAGTGCTTCGACATCCCCGTTCGTGGCCGGGTCCGCGTATACGACGCTTTTCTCGCCCGTCTTGCTGTTCGAGATCGGCACCCAGAATTTGCCGGTGCCTTCGCCGCCTTCCAAGCCGGGCTCCGTGAAGTTGCCCTTTTCGCGGGCGACCGCCATGTCGGCGTACCCGATCGAGCTCGGCGTTTCAGCGACCGACGTGATCACGCCGGGGTTGCCGGTTACGACGCCGCGCAGCACTGGTTTTTTACCTGCGGGCCAGCGCTGGTTTTCGCAGCCTTCGCTCACCGCCGTCCACGACTTCGTTTCTTCGGGAAGCACCGATCCGCATGGGTTCACGTCTTCTTTGCCAGCGGACTTTTCGTTGATTTCACCGAATCTTTCCATCGTGAATTCGCCGGTGTTCACCTGCTCGAGGAACGCCTTGAAGATGTGCGTCGTGCCCGATTTGTCCAGACGGACGACCCGGGTGATTTCGTCTTCTTCTTCTTCTGGGTGTGCGCAGCTCAGCGCATCTTTGGCGGATTTCTGCGCCGCGATGGCCTGCTTCCAGGTTGTGATCGAGCCGTCGTAGATGCCCTCGACGACGTTCCGTTCAAACGACAGACGTTTGAGTTTCACAACGGCTTTTTCGAGCTTCGGTTCACTGCTCGCCGTGCAGCCCGCGGGCAGGTGGACGACCACAGCGACCGCACCCTGGAGGACCGGGATCGTCTGGATCCCTTCGCCACCTTCAGGGGTGAGACCGGAAGCCGTTTCCATCGCTTCCTTGACGGTCTTGCTCGGTGCTTCGTCGGTGCCGCAGTACGGGAACAGGCCGATTTTCGGGTGGCCGGCCGAGCCCATGTCCTTCAGGCAGGCACCGCTTCCCTTGAATTCTTCCGCCGAGTTGTTGTAGCGCACGGTCGGTTTTTTTGTGCCGCTGCACGCGAGTTTGCTCGTCGAGACGTTGAAGCCGTCTTCCGCGTACTTCACCCCGGTCCACAGGAACTCGGCGGGCGCCTGGAAGGTCGAGCCGAGACCTTCGACGTTGGACCCTTCGCACTGGGCGAGCTGATCGGTTTTCACTTTCGATTTCGCGAGAGCGGTGCCCGGCACCGCCACCGCGAAGAGCGCCACCAGCGATACGGTGACGGGCGCCACACGGCGCATGAGAGTCGTCATTACGTGACTACCTCCTGTTGAGAATCAATGGTCAAGCGCAGATCGCTTGTCGGTCCGCATGCGGGCATCCAACCCCGCGACGGGAACTCTGCCAGGCAGTGGACCCGGCGACGTTAACATCCTGTGCCCGGTCCGCCCGTTATCGCGATGTTCACAAGCGGCCCCGCGCGTTATCGGGATGTTCACAAATGGGCCGTCGCGCCGGCCCCGTTGGCCCCCGGCCGGCCCACGGGCCCGGGTGAGCAGGACAACGATCGCCTGCTATCGGGCTGTGGCTCGGCCGCTGCCCGGCGGCGGGGCGAGCGTCGCGGGAGGCACCGACCGGCGCAGCTGCAGCGGGGCCCGGGCTGACGCCCTCCACACGGCGCGGGCCCCGCGGCACACGCCTGGCCTCAGTGCTTCTTGGCGCCCTTCTTGGCGGCGAACCGCAACGTCACGCTGGCCGTGGTTTTTCGCGTCACATTGGCGGAGTCGTGCGCGAGCACGATAGCCGAGACATGCAGGGTGTGGTCGTGCGCGAGCAACGCGCGTCCCTGCCCCGAGAGATGCAGCGTCAGCACCTTGCTGGCGCCGCCCGCGACCGCGAAGCTGCCACGCCCCAGCGTGACGGTCACCTTCTTGGGCTTTCCGCCCCTCTTGGCGCTCTGCGCAATGACCGTCTGCAGCGTGACCGTGCCCACGCATTCGCTCTCTTTTTCCGGACAGCTCACCTTGAGCGTGACCGCTCCGCCGGCGCTCACGCTCAGCGACGTGCTTCCGGCGATCTTCGCTTCGGGGTTGTGCACCGTCTGTTCGGGCAGGACCCCGGTGCTACCCGTCGTCGTGGTGGGTGGCGGTGGCGGCGGCGGCGGTGGTGGTGGCGGCGGGATGTACATCTTGAGCTTCAGTTCCCCATGTCCTTCAGCGCCGGCCGTGTCCTTCGCTTCCAGGGTCACCGAACACGTCCCGCCGCAGGTCGAGGTGAAGGCGTGTTCGACGACGGCTGTGTATGTGCCTCCCGTTCCCACCACTTCCGTCGGTCCGACGGTGGTGCCGTCTCCGAAGTGCCACGTGAGCTGCAGGTGCGGCGTGGATTCGTTCGGGTCGGCGAGTTTCGCCTGCAGTTTGATCGCCGTGCCCGTTGACAGGCCTTCGGCGGGGACCGGCGAGACGGGTTCGATTTTGAACGTGATCGCAGGCAGGACGGCGTTGACTTTGCGCACGACTTTCTTGGTCGGGTTCGCGAGGTTGTCTGTCGTGACCGTGTCGGTGATTTCGTATTCGCCCGGCAGCGCGAAGGTGTACTTCACCGCGGCTTCCTTGCCGAGATATTCCGGGCTGGCAAGCGTTTCTTTGCTTTCGGTTTTGGCGCCGACCTTGCGCACGATTTCCCAGGACGCTGCGAGCGCGTCAGCCCCTTCGACTTTCGAGCTCAGCGTGGCTTTCGCTTCCGATCCCGCCTTGACTTCCAGCACGTTTTCGGCGCTGCCGATCTTGATCGTCGGCGTCGTCACTTCGACCTGCCCGCACGCTTCCGCGCCCGAGGCAGAGCCGAACTTCTCGAGCACGGGCTCGCTGACGATCAGGCCGTCTTCTTCTGATTCGATCCCGGTGAAGACATCGACCTGTTCAGCGGAGCCGGCGACCTCCAGCGGCATTGCGTTGGAGATCGGAAGCTCGCACCGCGGCTGGTGGGACGTCGCGCCGGCGCCGCCCGTCCAGCCCATCTCGCTGACGGTGAGTTCGCCGGCGTGTTCGCGCGCCTTCAACAGCATCACGCCGGAGGTGAAGGCTTCCTTGCTCGGCGACAGTTCCACGCCGGCGTAGATATAGCCTTCTTCGGCACCTGTCGGCGCATAGGTCATCGTGTCCGACTGTTCTTCTTCGCCGCTGAAGCCTTTCGCCACCTCGTCTTCGGTGGGCGCGACCGATGGCAGCAGGAAGCGCCGTATCGGGACGACCGGCACTTCTTTGGAGCCACCCGGCATCGGGATTTCCCACAGCTGTTCCTGCTGCAACTCGACGAGCGCGCGACCGCCCTGCGTCACCACCAGCGACACGGGCTGTTCGCCTTGGAGTTCTTCGCACGCCGGTTCTGCGGGCACCGGTTCGCCGCGGTCCAGGCAGTTTTTGCTGTCGACATAGCGCGGCCCCAGTTTCCCGTTTTCGACGGTCTGGATCACGGCATGCAGTTCTTCCTTTTCCGGACTGATGTCTTCATCCTGCTGTGCCGAGATCAGGATCGCTCCGGTCTTCGGGTCCAGGGCGATCGCCGCCGGTTCGATCAGAGACACTTTCGCCTTTTCCGAGTACGGATCGAGCGTGCTTTTTTCGACAAGCGCCGGGAGTTCTTCGAGTTCTTCGCTGTGGACTTCCGTGGAGAACGACAGGATCTCCTCAGCGGCGTCCTTCCTGTCGTCATGTTTGGTTCCTTCCCGCGAGCCGTCCACGAGCACGTACAGGGTGTGCTTTTCGGGATCGAGGGTGATCGCGCGCAGTTCGAGTTCGTGCGCATTCGGCAGGTTGATCACCGTCTGCGCGAGCACTTTGCCTTCGCCGTTGAACTTCTGAATACGCGTCAGTTCTTCTTCTTTCTTCGGTTCTTCGACGCGATCCGCGACGTAGAAATCCCCGGTCGCTTCTTCCAGCACGAAGGCATCCGTTTCGCCGAGTTCGAGGTGCCCTTTTTCGGAGCCTCCCTTGATCGAGACTTCCCCGATCCTGCCGAGACCCCCAAACGTCAGTGCGCCGGCGCTCGCGGCGCTCAGGCCGAGCACGGCCAGTGCAGCTGTCAGCGTCAGCGCAAGCGCCAAGCCGTTTCTGAGGGGGGCTCTGCTCATCGACCGATCTCCATTCGCGCAGGGGTCATCCGTCGAGCACAGCGTCGCGGATCGTCGTCGGCGCCATGTTTAGAACGTGTGAAGACAGGGCCGCCGCCCCTCAGCGCCCGCGACGCCGGGACATGTCGCCGAGGCGCCTCTGCAGGAGGCTCGTGGTGACGGTCGCGGGCACTTGGCGGCGTCCCCGGCGCGGGCGGCGCCGAGCGGAGGCGCCCGCGATCGCCGCGAGCAGCACCACGCCAAGCAGGTACGGGGGCAGCGATTCGCTTTCCGCCGAGCGGTACGCGACGGCCTGGTTGGAAACCGACTCGGGGGCCTGCTCCTGCTCCTCTTCCTTTTCGGCGGCCTCCACCGGCGAGGTCACGGCAGAGGTGCCCGAAGGGGGGGTCGGCCGGGCGGGCGTCGGCACCGGCGGCGGCACGAACGCGAGCAGCGAGGTCGCGGGGGCGGCCGGCACGAAGTAGGGAGTTGCGGCCGGCTGCGGTGCCGGGCGCGCTGCCGGCGGGATCGCCGGGGGTGGCAGCAACAGCAGGGCCACGGGCGGCGGCGAGGCCGCGGGTGTCGGGGAGGCGGCGGGCGGGGGCGCCGGCGCGAGACTTGCGGTTTCCGCGACGGGTGGATGGCTGAGCTTGACCGTGCCGCACGGCTGCCGCACGCTGCCGCGCTGCACGGTCACGAGCAGCGACGCCGACCAGTCGCCCGCGGTGATCGTGACCGTCGTCGTGCCGGGGTTGAACGCGCAGAACAGCCCCGACTTGGCGCCCGCGCCGGCTTCGGATTCGAGGATCGGCTTGCCTTCGGCGTTCTGCAGCACCGCGAGGTGGCTGTTCGAGCCGAGGTTGCGCTCGACGAACGCGCCGATTTCAGGATCGGAGGACTTGAAGCCGTATTCGGGCAGCAGCGCGGTGGCGCAGTCGCCGGTGCAGATGCTCGGGATCGGGATGTAGGGGTCCAGTGCGCAGAAGCTCTGCTGCGCTTCGGCGTCGCACCCGGCGCGCGGACGGCGCGCGAGGCCGGTGAACAGCGCCTGCTTGCTGCGCTGCAGCAGCGTGCCCTGCACCGCTTCGAGCGCGATTTCACCGACGACGGGTATCAGCGGCACCTGCACTTCCGCGCGGTTGGAGGCAGGGTTGCGAGACCCCGTGTTCACCTGCGCCAGCATGATCCCGCTCGCGCCGTGGAAGTTGCCGGCGCTCTCGTGGAACGCCTTGACGTAGCCAAGCGTGCCCGACCCGTAGGCTTCGATCGATTCGGTGCTCGAGCGCAGGGGAGCGTGTTCGTTCTCTTCGGGCGAGTCGTAGAAGTACGCCGACGCGCGGCTGCACGAGCCTTCGTTCGTGCTGTGTTCCAGTTCGAGCCGTTCGCACAGGCCAGCCGGCGTGCTTCGGGACCCCGTGACCAGGATCTTCGCGAGCGCCGCCGACTGCGCGCGGCCCGCGCGGATCTGCGCTTCGATGTCGCCGGCGCCGATCGCGACCGCCGGTTCTCTGGCGGCGTGGGCGCCCTGCAGCTCGCCTTCCAGCCAGCTCAGCTGCGCTTCGCTGATTTCCGCGGCCGTCTCGTCGAGCACTATCACCCGCACCGGCCCCCCGTTGCCCGGTGAGCTGAAGGCGTAGTAGGCATCCTCGCAGCCGGCCTGCGCGGCGCACGCCTGCGACTGGCCGTTGGCTTCGATCAGCGACTGCTGAGGAAAGCCCGAGAAGACCTTCTCGAAGCTCTGCTCCGTGCCTTCCACTTCTGGGCGCGCGTCGAGGTCGGGTGAGCTCGCGACGGCGTAGGCCGGAAGCTCGGCGCCGGCGTCGGGCCCCGAGGAGTAGCGCCCGGAGGCGAGGATCTGGGCGTTTCGTTCGAGCTCGTCGGCGAACGGGATGGGCACCGTGCGGTGGCCCTCGACCCTGCCTTCGCTGACGCTGGGGCCCGTGTATATGAACGCGCCGGCGCCCGCGGCGGCGGCGAGCGAGACCGCCGATTCGAGCCACACCTGCGGTCCGACGCGGGCGAGCGAGCGTTCGGAGCAGGGGGCGTAGCATTCGGCATCGCCGCCGATCGCCAGCGTGGCCCACCCGCGCGTCGGCACCCCGGCCGGCTGCTCGCCCAGCGGCGTCACACCATCTTCGCCGTAGCGTTCGATGTCCGCCGTCTGGAGCACTTCTTGCACTTCTTGCACTTCTTCGCCGACCTGTCCGCCGACCGTCCAGCCGTAGCTGCCGGTCGGGTCCACGAGCATCGCCATCAGCGGATCGGGCGTGTAGGGGAGGTCCTGGAATTCGTAATCGCCCGCCGGCGCCCTGCCGATGTCGACTTCGTGGCGCTGATCGCTCCAGCCCGACGCCGTCTGGCGCAGCAGCGAGCCTCCTTCCTCGCCACCGGAGGTTGTGACCGCGTGCTGGAGGGTGGGCGGCGCTCCTGGCGGCACCTGGCTTTCTTGGAGCCTGTTCACCTGCCGCGCGCCGCTACCCGTCACGAGCGCCCTGAGGGCGCCGCCTTCGCGGAACAGCGCGAGCGACCCGGCGTTGATCCCGGGCAGGGGGGTCCGCTCCCACCCCGCTCCCGCGCCTTCGCGCTCGAACACCTGGGGACCGCCGCTGCCTCCGTCGGCGGCGAACGCCGCGCCGCCGTCCGGCAGCCCGGCGACGGCGACGGGAAGGCTCCCGGTGGACTGGAGCAACGAGGTCGCTTCGGCGTCCACGCGCCAGCCGCTGCCTTCGTTGACGAGCAGCCCGCCCGAGTAGATGCCCTTTGCCGCGTTGATCTGCTTCGCGAACGGCACGAGCGCCTCAGAGCCGGCGTACGCGATCCCGAGGAACTCGGCGCCTTGCGCTTCGGCGGGCAGCGAGGTTTCTTCGGTCCAGGTCTTGCCGTAGCGCAGGATCACCCCGCCGCGGCCGACGGCGGTTGTGCCCACAGCGAAGCCGCGAGCTGGTTCGCTCGGATCGAAGGCGATCCCCAGCAGGTTGTCCCTGAAGTTGATCGGGGTCGCCGGGTCGCTTTCCCATAGCCCCGTTTCGGCTCGCCACAGCCACATCTGGCCTTCGTCGCCGACCGCGTAGGCGCGCGCCGGAGTGGGCCACGCGACCGCTCTGAGGTTGGGTTCCTCGACGGTCTCCCCGGGGCCGAACAGGCTTTCGGGAACCCATCCCTCCCCGGGCTTGTAGCGCGCCACCGCGCCGAGCTCGCCGACGGCGAGCGCTTCGCTGCTCAAGGAGGCAACCGGCTGCCCCGGCGCCGGCGCGATCGCCTGGAGGTTGCGGCGGAACGGCACGGGCCAGGGCCTCAGCTGAGTCGTGGAGGGCGTGGAGGTGATGTGCACCGGCAGCAGGCTCGTGCCGAGCCACCCCTCTGTCGGGCTGGTGAAAGCGGCGCCGAACGCCGCCCCCGGGTCCTGGCCGCTCGTCGCGCCGCCGCCGAGCGAGAGGACTTCGACGAACGAGCTGCCTTCGAGCCTGAGGCTCACCCCGCCGGGAAGCCCCGTGATCACGCGCCTGCCGTACGGCCCGCCGCCGGCCCACGCGAGGCTGCGCATGGCGCTGCGCGGAATCGGCTGTGGCAGTTCGTAGGTGCACGCGCTCGGGGTCGTGGGCGGGGGCAGGCACCAGCTTGCCTGCAGGGTCCCGCCATCGCTCCCTTCCGCCTTGAAGTAGAGCGTGGTGGACGCGCCGGTCCCCGCATGATCGCCGCGATCGCCGTCGATCCAGACGCCTTCTTCGGTGACCGTGAGCACCTGCCCTTCGACCGTCGGCGGCTGTCCCGAGCCGTGGATTTCGAAGGGCACGTCTTTGCCTCCCGCCACCGGCACGTACAGCGGGTGGGCTTCGCCGTCGCCGCCGCCCGGCTGCAGCGCGACCGGCTTCCACTTCCACGAGCCGCCTTCTTCGACGCGGCGGAACAGCGCGACGGCGCCTTCGGGGTAGCCGCCCCCGGAAGCCAGCTGTCCGAGCAGCCACGCGTTCTGCGGCGAGGTCGCCTCGAGCGCAAGCACGCGAAACGAGCTCGCGCTGGCCGCGGGGATCTCGATCGGCTCGCTCGTCCAGCCGCTGCCGTTCCAGTGAAGCACCCGTCCCTCGACTTCGGCTTTCCCGGTCGACACGGGGACGACCAGTGCGCCCGCCGCGCCGCCTGGTTCGTCGAGCGCGGCCAGCAACGGCGCGCGCGAGCTCGTGAACAGCGCTTCTTCGCTTTCGAGGGCGACCGGCGAGGTTTCCACGAAGGCGCCGCCGGGCGCGCGCGTGAGCACCACCTTGTGTTCGCCGATCGTGCCGAGCATCGCGCCCGTGCCGTGCGGGGTGATCCTCGCCGCGAGCAGCGGGTCGGAGGCGAGCTTGAAACCCTGTGGCAACGCCGGGCCGCGCACCCAGCCCTGCTGGGCCGTGTAGCGCACGAGCATGGTGTCTTCCTGGGAGCTCCCTTCCGCTCCCATGCCCCACGTCTCGTCAGCGCCGGGTGCGCCCGGTTCTTCGGCGCTCGCTCCGATCATCATCACGGAGTTCGCGGGCACCGAGTCGTCTGTCTGGGCGGTCGGCGGGGCGGGAGCGAAGGCGGCGCGGCTCGCGCTGCCCCCGCCGAGCGCGAGCGCCAGCGCCGTCGCGAGCGCGAGCGCCGCCGACAGCTGCAGCGCGATGCTGCGACGCGAGCGCGGGCGGCCCCGCGTCCCGCGACTCACGGAAGCAACCCCAGCGATCCTGCGCCGGACTTGAGCGGCGAGACGAACAGCCCCGTCGTGATTTCGCCGACGTTGGCTCCTGGCCCAGTCTTGGAAGACACGACGCGCAGCGGCTGCAGCGCCTTCGTCTGCAGGCTCAGTTTCGTCGGCCAGCGCTTGGGATCGAGTTGCAGCAGGAGCTTGCGGTTGCCCGCGCCGAACTTGTGCGTCGCGGTCGCGGCGACCACGAGCTTGCCGCGCTTGGCGATCAGGCGCACACGCGCCTTTACGGAGAGGTGGAAGCTCAGTTCGAACTCCGAGCCTTTGAGCAGGCGGCTGTGGACGCCCGAGAGCAGCGGCAGCGTCACCTTGTTTTCCGGCGGCCGGGTGCTTTCCGTGAATTTCGAGATTTCCTGGATCCCACGTTCATGCAGCCCGGAGGTGTCTTCCGGCGGAGCGTCCTGTTCGACCTGCGGGAGACCCTGATCCGGCGGGCGATAGGAGATCAGGTGTTCGAAGTCGGGGTCCCCGTTCCGGGGGAGCGTGCGTTCCGAGGCGGGGGCGAGATGGTACAGCCAGCCCTCCGAGGTGGCAAGCCAGCAGTCCGCGGCCTGCGCGCACGCGAGCCGCGCCGCCGCGCCCTTGTCGCCGACGCCTTCAGCTCGTTCTTCGGCATCCGGCAGCGTCCGCTCGGAGAGCAGTTCCCCCTGCGCGTTGATGTGCACCAGCACGGCCCTTTCCTGCGCTTCCTCGTGCTCGAGCCCGATCCACGCGCTCCCGTTTCCAGGTTCGGCGGCGATCGACGTCACCTTGGCCTTGCTCAGCGACGGCCCGACCAGTTCTTGTTCTTCGGTGCTGTCTTCGGGCGGCAGGATGTGTTCGAGCTGCCGACCGCCACGCGAGGCCGGGCCGATCACCAGGCGCCAGGTCCCGTCTTCTCGAACCGCCACCGTCAGCTGTCCCGGGCCCGTGGACTGCAGCGCCCCCGCCGCGGCCCACAGCCTGCCTTCGGCGGCGGACAGGTGGAAGGACTGCAGCGTCTGCGGAGACTCTTCTTCTTCTTCGTCATAGAACGGCAGTCCGGCCCCGGCTTCGTCTTCCGGTTCGAACACGGGGATCAGGCCCGGCGGATTGATCAGGTGCAGCACGGGGGTCGTGACCACTTCGGTGTTTTCGGTGCGATCCCCGGGTTCGGGCTGGACGCTCTCGACGATGTGTTCGTCAAAGGCGAGCATGTCGCGCACGGGATAGCCTTCCGCGGGATACGGTTCGGCTTCCAGCGCGCTTCCGTTCCAATGCAGGTGGAAGGCGCCGATCTGCGGTTCCGGCAGCGGTTCGCCTCCGAACCAGCAGTCGCTCGGCGACAAGCAGGCGGCGCCGGACATCAGCTGGTAGGAGTCCGCTTCGAAGGCCGGGTGGGCGTAGGAGGCGACGATCTGCCCGTTCTGGAAGTGGCACAGCGTGTTGTCACTGAGCGGCACCCTCCGTTCGTCGATCGTGCCGAGCGCTTCCGCCGCCTGCCCGGGGCGTCCATCGGACACGGTCCAGAAGTCATCCGGCCCAGCCCACGCGATCCGTCCTTCATGTGCGGCACCGCACTTGTTGGAGAGCTCGTGCCAGCGTTCGCCGTCGTAGGTCCAGATGCCGGGTTCGACCGCCGGCTCGTAGCCCCCCGTGATCAGCAGGCCGCGGTTGGGAGCCCCTTCGAGGAACTCGATGTCGCCGATGCTTCCCAGCGGCACCGCCCACGCAGCGCCGGGCAGCAGCGGCTGTTCCAGGCGCCACTGCGGCTGTTCTGCTTCGCCCTGGGCGTGCGCTGTGGCGGGCCCCGTTGCAGCTGCGGCACACGCGAGCACGGTCGCGATCAGCCTCACGCGTGTCGAGCTCACCCGCGCCCCCTCCTGCGCGTCGAGCGAGCGTTCTTCGCATGGTGCTTTGGAAGCTCGTGCAGGAAGGTCACCTGCAGCGACTGCGTGAGCCGCGGGTGACCGGGCGCCGCGAACGACACCGTGACGGTCGCGGAGAGACCGCCGGCGCGCGCCGCGAGCCCGGCGTAGCGCTGCTGCGGGCGCAGCACCAGCGTGAGCGGTTCGGGCTCGGCGCCAGGCACCGCGATCCGAGCACCGGCGACGGTCCGCATCGCCACCTTGGCATGCGTGGAGGCCTTGGATGCCCCGCCCCGTCGGGCCGCGCGCGCGATCACGATCCCGCTCAGCGCGCTGGCGCTCAGGGTCCCGGCACCCGGGACGCGTACGTACAGGACGATGCTCCCGTCGCGCCGGGCGAGCGCCGTGGCGCCCAGCGTCCATGCAGGTTCCGTGTCGAGCGTCGGCGCCGGCGAGACGTACTGCGGGGTGGGCAGCGGGCTGGGCGTTTCCCGCGCGACCACGAAGGCGTCGGAGCCATCCCGCGGCCCGAGTTCTGTGCTGTTGAACGTCGTCGGCCCGTTGCCGTCGTATGGAGCCAGGTTCGAGGCGGTCGAGGAGAAGGCGAGCAGGGTCCCGTCATCGGCGAAGGACGGCGAGGTCGCGCCGGCGGTCGGATGCTGGTAGTAGGCGTCCTGCTCTTCGGGCTGCCTGGCTTGGTGAGGCTGTTCGCTCGCTTCGTCTTCGCCGCCGTAGCCGTGGCTCACCCTGGTGAGGGTGCCGTCGGCGAGGTCCACGTAGAACAGCTCGTCCAGCCCCGGTTCCGGCGCCGGCGCGCTGATGAACGCCGGATACGCGAGCCGAAACTGCGTGCGCCGGGTCGTGAACGCCACCTGCTGGCCGTTTTCGGATAGGGCGAATTCGGCGATCGCATCGGATTCGCTTTCCAGCGTCGATCCGATGCGCGTGAGGGGTGCGAGGGAAGCATCCCGCGAGAGTCCTTCGTGCATGTCGGCGACGTAGATGTCAGCCTGCTCGCCCCTGTTGCGCCCGGCGCTGAAGAATTCACCGAGTCCGGCCGGCTCGGCGCGGGAAAGGAACGCGACCGTGTAGCCGTCTCTGCTGAGCCGAGGCACGAATTCTCCAGGGGTGTCTTTCGCCGCTTCGCGGGCGCTCCAGATCCCGCTGTCCCCGGCGCCGGGTTCCGCTTCGCGGGGATGGGTGGTGAACGGCCCCTGGCAGGGGTCGCTCGAAGGCGCGTCTTCCGGGAGCACGCGCTCGCCCGACGCCACGCATTCGGGGTTCGAGGGGTCCGAGCCACCGGTGATGCGCTCGGTGGGCGTGGCGGGCACCGCGATCCGCCGCCACAGCGGCTCGGTGTATTCCGACAGCGGCGCTTCGGCGGGGAGGAAGCGCGCCTGCAGCCCGACGTTCACCCCCATCCATGCGACGGTGCTGCCATCCGCGCTGAGCGCTGCGCCCGGGGGCCGCTGTTCCAGCCAGCTGCTGTATTCGGGGACCTGCTGCGGCATGCGTTCGGCGCCGAACGCCGCGCCGCGCCCGCCCGCGGCGACCGGCGTGGCGCTCGTTTCTCCCGTGGCAGGGTCGTATTCCCCGCTCACGAGGATGGTTTCCCTGCTGTCGATCCGGCGCACCGCGACCTGCATCGCGGGCGTCGCCGGCCCCGCGAGGTTGGAGACCGCGGTCGTGACGAAGGCGACCTCTCGGCCGTCGGCGCTGATCGCGGCGCCGCCTGCGGCGACCGAGCCCTTTTCGGTTCCCGCCGCTTCGTAGCTGAGCGGTTCGTCGGAGCCGTTGACGGCCGAGACGACGGTGAACGCCCCTTCCGCACCCGGCGGCAGGTCCATATCGCGAACGTAGACGTTCTCGGGGCCCGGCGCACCCGGGACCTCGCTGAGGGGCGGTTCGCCGTTCAGCCCGCGCGTGCCCGCGACGAGCTCGGCTTCGGTCTGGTTGGTCGTGAAGCTCACGTAGCGCCCGTCTTCGCTCACCGACGGCAGCAGCGCGTCCCCGCCGGCCACCTGCTGTATCTGCCGCGTCGCGAGGTCCACGCGCCACACGCCGGTTTCGCCCCCGACCGCACCGTCGAAGACGACGTACGCGCCGTCGGCCGAGATGACGCTGTCATGCGCGTATTCGGCCTGCTGCTGTGCCCCTCCGCCGAGCGTGCCCGCCGAGACCAGTTCGATCGGGCTGAAGACGTCCCCGCTCGCGGGCACCGCGCCCAGCGCCGCCGTGAGCAGCATCGCGCCGGAGCACGCCAGCGCGACTCCCAGACGCCTGCGTCCCGCGCTCATCGCACGCTCACCCACCTGCGCACCGTGCCGCTGTTGCCGATGCGGTCGCGAACGTGGACGGTGACGAGGTAGACGCCAGGGCGCGCGTAGCGGTGCTCAAGGCGCGTGCGACCGCGGGCCGCTGTGCCGTCGCCGAAGCCAACGCTGACGGCTGAGGCCTTCACCCCGTCGTACGGGTCGCTGACGAGGACCGAGACGCTCGAGCTCCCGCGCCCGGCCTGGATTCTCACGGTCGGTGGCACCCCCGCGATCAGCAACGGCACGGGCGCGCTCAACGTCGACTGCCCGTCTCGGTCGGTCGCCAGAACCTGTAGCCGGTGGCGGCCCGAGGACAGCCCTCGCGGGTCCACGCTCGCCTGCAGGGAGCCGCCCTGCGAGGTGGGCTCGACGTGGCCGTCGAGGACGAGCCCGTAGGTGATCGGACCCGCGGCGCTCTGCGCCGGCAGCCACGAGATCTTCGCCTGCGAGGGCTTCACCCAGACCTTCGGTGCGCTCACCACGAAGGGCACCGGAGGGGCGGTGGCCTGTGCCGCAACGATTGCCGCGTTTCCGAACTCGCCCTGACGGAAGGCGATGATGCCGTCGCCGAGGCCGGAGCGCCCGACCGAGAGTTCGTCGACTTCGCCGCCGGCCCCGCCCGACACGAGCGCCGTCTGCACGGCTCCGCTGGGGAAGTTCTCGCGCACCGCCACAGCCGGGTGACCCGGCGCCTCTTCGCTTGGCCATGCCGAGACGCCGCCGCCCTGCGGGTCCATGACACTGGCCGCGAATGGTTCGGAGCCGGCGAACGGCGGCCCCAGTGAGACGGCGCCGACGAGACCGTTCCCGCTTGCTTCGATCACCCGGGGGGTCCCGTTGCTGTCGTAGAGCAGGCGCATGTTGCGGTCTTCGTCGATGTCGATGCTCGGCGGTCCGACGACGGCCGCCGCGCCACCACCGACGCTCTGATCGGCGAGCTGCGCACCTTCGAATTCGGCCCCGCTGGTCGATTCACCGTCCGGCAGGACGTTGATGAAGATGCGCGGCCCCGGAAGCGGCGAGCCCGGTCCCCCGGCTTGGCGATAGGCGACGTCAGCCTGTCCCAAGCGCGAGAAGGCGACGCTGGGCGCTTCCGAGTCGGTGGAGATCGGCGCCCCGTTGAAGGTGGTGGCGCTGACCGGCATGACGTAGTCGAGGGCGCTGCCGAACAGGCGCCTGGCCCAGATCCGGGCGACGCCTTCCGTGTCTGGCTCCTGCCACACGACCACCGCGTTCCCGGTTGGGCCGATCGCGATCGCCGGGGCGTTGGCCTGTGTGGGCGGGCGCATCGAGGAGGACGGGTTGCGGTTGATCGCGCCGAGGTTGGACCATCGCTCACCGTCGAAGTGCGCCACGCGAACCTGCTCGACCACGTCACCGGGTCGCAGCAGCGCGACGTTCGTCGCCAACGGCTCGACGATCCTGTAGACGATGTCGGCCTGCCCGGTCGAGCTGACGGCCAGGTCGGGGTTCGTACCCGTCGCTTCTTCGATGTTGGAGTCGATGAAGATCGCCCGCCCGAAGCCTTCGGCGCCGGGGCCGAGCTCCGAGCCCAGGAGCTCGTACAGGGGTTTGCCTTCACGCGTGGCGTACTGCGTCGCCCACGTGACGATCAGCTCGCCCCCGTCGGCCGCGCCGATCCGCGGCCAGCTGGCGGCGAAGGGCTCTTCGGTGTCCACGCGGATCGGCGCCTGCCACTGGCCGCCCACGAAGCGGGAGACGAACACGTGCGGCACCCCGCCGCTGCGCTTGAGGTAGACGACGCCGCCGGTTCCGTCTTCGGCCATCGCGACGCCGCCAAAGCCGACGATTTCCTGGCTCGGCCCGTCGACCGTGACGGCTGGGAGGACCACGGCGCCAGCCGGCGCCGCCGCCAGCAGCAGCGCCACGAGCGCGACCGCGGCGATCGAGGCGGCCGAGCTCACGAGGTGTTGTTTTCCAGGGCGCCCGGCAGCAGGTTGTAGGCGCAGCGGAAGTTCTCGGGGTCGACCACCGGCTCGGAGCCCGCGAAGCCGCCCTTGTTGTCGTTGTCGTAGACCGTCACGTACTGCAGCGATTCGGGCAGCGGGTTGGCGGGAAGCTGCAGCGGATTGGCCTGGCCCTGGCGCGGATCGCCGGTCGCCCCTTCGCTGACACCCTCGAAACCGGCCGCTGCCGAGCCGGCTTCGGTGGTCACGAGCGTCGAGCTCATCTCGCGCTCGTCCTTCAGCCCACGTGTCGGGTCGAGGTCGATCGTGGCCGTTAGCTGCGAGTCGTGGATCGTCGACTCGAGCTTCACTTTGTCGGCTGCGCCGAGCAGTTCCGAGGCCGACGGCAGCCAGCCCCCCTGTTCCTCGCAGGCGTTGCTGGCCCATATGAAGTTGTTCTTGCCGAGGTCTTCCTTGGTCAGCGGATAGGGCGCGCTTTCCAGACACCAGGTACCGACGTCGACCGTTTCCGGCCGGCAGCTGCCCGTCAGCTGCGCGGCCGTCTTGCCACCGACCCTGGTGGCGTTCGACACGGTCGGGATCGCCGAGGCGGGGAACTTCCTGTTCTTGCCGAGCAGCAGCACGCCGCCGGCGTAGGGCTTGTTGCTGACCGGGTGCCCTTCGAACGCGCTCACGACCGCGTGGCGCGCCGCGTCGGCCAGACCCGTCGTCGAGAACACGAGCGCGATCAGCGCCACGACCATCGCGGGCGAGGGCACGTGCCGTTTCACGCGGGGCGCGCGGACTCTCATCCTGCTTGCTTGGGGTCGCGCGTGGTGAAGCGTGGCGGCGCGGCACGTCGCACCTGCTGCACCTCGTCGAGCGTGATCTCCTGGACGGTGGAGAGCACCGCGTCGAGCGCGACGCCGGAGAGGGTCTCCTGCTCGAGCAGCGCCGTCGCGGTCTCCTCGACGGTGCTCCAGTTGCGGTCGAGGATCGCGGCGGCGCGCGCCTCCGCGTCGCCGACGAGCCGCTCGACCTCGTTGTCGATCAGGTTGAGCGTCTCGGGGCCGACCGAGCCAAGGTCCTGGAGGGAGGCGCCGAGGAAGACCTCGCCGCTCTTCTCGCCGATCGTCACCAGGCCGAGCGCGTCGGACATGCCGAACGAGGTGACCATGCTGCGCGCCAGCGCGGTCGCCGCGTGCAGGTCGTCGTTGACGCTCGTGGAGGTGTGCCCGAACGCGATGCGCTCGCCCGCCAAGCCGGCGGTGATCACGATCAGCTGGCTCTCCAGGTCGGGCTTGGTCATGATCACCTGGTCGCGGTCGGAGAGCATGTGTGCGGCGGTGCCGAGTTGGCGCCCGCGCGCGACGATCGACAGCTTGCGCGTCGAGGCCGTGTGCCCCAGCGACTCCGTCACGACCGCGTGGGACGCCTCGTGGATCGCGATCAGCCAGCGCTCCTGCTCGCTGAGGATGTGGTGCTTGGCAGGACCGGCGACGACCCGGTCAATCGCCTCGTCGAGGGTCTTCGCGTCGATCTGCCCGCGACCGTCGCGAACGCTGAGCAGGGCCGCCTCGTTGATCACGTTCGCGAGCTCCGCGCCGCTGAAGCCGGGCGTCTGGCGGGCCACCTCCTCGAGCGAGGCGTCCGGCGCCAGCGGCCGCTTGCCGCCGTGCAGGCGCAGGATCTCCAGGCGCCCGTGCACGTCGGGCACGTCGATCACGACCTGGCGGTCGAAGCGTCCGGGGCGCAGCAGCGCCGGGTCGAGGATGTCCGGGCGGTTGGTAGCGCCCATCACCACGAGCCCGCCGTCGCCCGCGAAGCCGTCCATCTCGACCAGGATCTGGTTGAGCGTCTGCTCGCGCTCGTCGTTGCCCTGGCCGATGCCCGCGCCGCGCTTGCGCCCGGCGGCGTCGAGCTCGTCGATGAAGATGATCGCCGGCGAGGCCTTGCGGGCCTTGCGGAAGAGGTCGCGCACACGGGCCGCTCCTACACCCACGAGCGACTCGACGAAGTCCGAGCCCGACACCGTGAAGAAGGACGCGTCGGCTTCGCCCGCGACGGCCTTCGCGAGCAGCGTCTTTCCCGTGCCGGGCGGACCGACGAGCAGCACGCCCTTGGGGGCGGCCGCACCAACGGCCAGGTACTTGCTCGGATCGGCCAGGTAGTCGCGGATCTCGCGCAGCTCGGCGAGCGCTTCGCCGGCGCCCGCGACGTCGGCGAACGTGACCTTGTCGCGCGTTCCCTTGCCCTTCTTACGCCCCTTGCCCGTGAACTGCGAGAAGCCGGCGATCCCGCCGCCGGCGCCTTCGGCGCCCATGCGCGTGAACAGCGAGAACAGGCACACGAGCAACAGGATCGGGATCAGGAACTGCACGATGATCGCCTCGGTGCCCTTGTTCGACTGCTGGTCGACGCTCACGGCCGCGCCACCCGCAGACAGTTCGTTGACTAGCTCCTGCGTCTGCGCGCCCGAGGCGGGGTATGCAGCCCACAGGTGCTGGACGGAGCCGGTTCCGGCTTCGGCGACCGCGGCGAGCGTGGTCGTGGGGGCGACGGACTTGCCCGACGCGGACTTGGGTTTGCCCGACGCCGACTTGCCCGACGACTTCGCCGCCGGTTCGGCGACGGGGGGAAGGACCCCGCTCGAAGGCACCAGCGGCGTCGTGGCGGTCGTCGTCGCCTCCACCCTGCTGTCGTGGTCGAGCAGCAGCGCGCTCGCGATCTCGTGACGCTTGGCCAGCGCCTGGATCGTGCTGATCGGCATCTCCCTGCCGGAGCTGGCCGGTTTGATCCCGCCAAGGAGCGTCGCGAACGCGATCGCCAGGCCGATCGAGGCGAGCAGCAGGAACGTGTTCAGCGGGTCGCGCAGCAGCATCCCGCCCGCCCCGCGGCCGACGTCTCCGAGCGCCACCAGCACGGGGTTGCGCCTATGCGCCAGCCCCGAGCGCACAGCGGTCCTCCCGGCGGCTGCGCCGGCGGTTCCGTTGCTGGACGCGACGGGGGCGTCGCCGTGCGACGGCGACTCTTCTGGGGCGATGTCGTCTGTCATGTCGGTCGGTTGAGGGCAGCCGTCGACGGCTCGTCGTCGATCGAGGCCACGAAGCGAGCGTCACACGAGGCAAGCGGAAATGCAATGCCGTTCACAAAAACAACACATCCCCCGCGCCCTGCTTTACAAAAAGTTCACAACTGATGCCTGTAGCGAGTGTTCACAAAATCTTCACACTTTTATGTCGTTCATCACGGCGGACGTTCACAAAAACGAAACACCAGTCAAACCCATGACCGACACTCTTCCTCCGGGGTGACGTGTTCACAGCGCATGACCGCATCGATACTCGCGTCGAGCGGTTCCCCACGTGAGCGTCCCAGACGCTCGACAGCCGACTCAATCCCTACCGTAAAGGAGCAAGCCCCGTGCGTGCGCATCGCACCTTCACCCTCATGATCTCCGCGACCCTCGTGATCGTGCTCGCCGTTCCCGCGAGCGCCCTCGCCGCCAAGCGCCTGATCATCGGCGGCTCGACCTCGGTCCTGCCGCTCCAGGAAAAACTCGCAGCCGCCTATCACAGAGAATTCCCCAAGATCCCGGCGCCCTCGGTCACTGGCGGCGAGTCCGACATCGGCATCCAGGGCGCGGCGAGCGGCCACTTCGACATCGGCGACTCCTCGCGCGACCCGATCGTGGGCGTTGACCCGACAGGCCTCGTGTTCACGAAGATCGCCCGCGACGGCGTGTGCATGATCACCAACAGCTCCAACCCGCTGTCCAACGTCTCGGAAGAACTCGTCCAGGGGATCTTCACCGGCAAGGTTCGCGACTGGAGCGAAGTCCCCGGTGCAGCCATCTCGGGCCCGATCGACCTGTTCGACCGCAACGGCGCCTCCGGTACGCAGGACGCCTTCCAGCACATCTTCCTCGGCGAATACCTGAAGATCTCCCCGAGCGCCACCCAGGAGTCCTCGAACGGGCTCGAGCAGCAGGCAATCGAGTCCGACAAACAGGCGATCGGCTTCGTCTCGTTCGCCTACACCAAGAGCGTGCACGCCGTCGACTACGAGGGCGTCGCCTGCACCCTGCACAACGCCCGCTCCGGTCAGTACGCCGGCGTGCGCAACTTCTGGATGGTCACCAAGGGCAGGCCCAAAGGCGAAGCCGCCAAGTACATCGCGTGGGTGATCAGCGGCAAAAAGAACGTGGACGCGATCATCAACTCCAGCTGGATCGCCGTCCACTGACGCCCGTGGCCGCACACACCAGGCAGGAAGATGGCGACGGCGCAGCCTGAACGGCGCACCGCGCCGAGCCGCGCCATCGCAAGCGACAGGCGCGCCGAGCGAACGCTCGGCGCGCTCGCCGCCGCCGTGCTGGCGCTGATCGCGCTGATGCTGGTGACCGTGATGATCAACGCGTGGCCGTC
This sequence comes from Solirubrobacteraceae bacterium, assembly GCA_052148875.1. Classification (GTDB taxonomy): domain Bacteria; phylum Actinomycetota; class Thermoleophilia; order Solirubrobacterales; family Solirubrobacteraceae; genus Palsa-744. The sequence continues at coordinate 6,397 of JBKQHH010000078.1, read as the reverse complement.
CTTCTCGGCCAACGGGCTGAGCTGGTTCGGGTCCGGCGGGGACGTCGTCACGCAGTTCCGCGCGATGCAGACGGACACGCCCCTTCCGGGCCACTCGCTGCTGTACTTCCGCGCGTGGCCGTTGCTGTGGGGGCTGCTGCTGACGACGTTCCTCGCGGTGGCGATCGCGCTGGTCGTCTCGACGCTGGCCGCGGTCTTCCTGACGGAGTTCGCGCCGGCTCCCGTTCGGCGCGTGCTCGATCCGGTCGTGCGCCTGCTCGCCGGCGTGCCGTCGGTGATCTATGGACTGATGGGGATCCTGGTGATCGCGCCATGGGTCAACGAACACCTGATCAGCAACGCGCGCAAGCAGTCGGTGGCCTATGTCGTGCAGCTGAGCGGCGCCGACCTGACGACCGCCACGCTGATCCTGACCGTGATGATCCTGCCGATCATGATCGCGCTCACAGCGAACGCGCTCTCCACGGTGCCCGTCTCCTGGCGGGAGGGCTCGGCCGCCCTCGGCGTCAACCGCTGGCGCACGACCTGGCGGGTGTCGCTGCGCAGCGCGCGCCCGGCGATCGCCGCCGCCGTGGTGCTCGCGACGGCACGCGCGCTCGGCGAGGCGATCATGCTGGCGATGGTCTCCGGCGGGCGGCCATTCGACGCCAACCCGCTCGACGGCATCACCTTCTTCTTCGAGCCCGTGGAAACGCCCGCGACGGCGATCCTCAAAGAATTCGGCGGCGAGACCGGTACGCCGATCGCACACACCGCCTACGCGCTCGCGGCCGTGCTGCTGTTCTCGGCAGCGCTGCTGTCGTTCGCCGGATGGGCGGTCAGACAGTCGATGAAGGGCTACGCGGTCGCGTGATGGCCAGCGCGCAGCTCATCGACGGTCCCGCCCCGAGCACGATCGCCCGCCCGCGGCGCGAATCGACCGCGTCGTGGCCGCTGGCCGACCGCATCTGCCACGGGCTGTGCTGGGCGGCCGGAATCGGACTGTGCCTCGTCGCCGCCTGGATCGTGTTGTACATGCTCGTCAAGGGCGTCTCCGCGCTGCAGCTGAAGCTGTTCGTGGAATCGCCGGCGCCGTCGCTGCGCGAAAGCCAGTCCGGAGGCTTCCGCGACCCGCTGATCGGCACCTTCATAATCACCACGCTCGGCGTGGCGATCGCAGCGCCGGCTGGCGTGGGGATCGCGACGTGGCTGACCGAGTACGCCCACCCGCGCTGGCTGGCACGTGCGGTCGAATCGGGGACCGAGACGCTCGCGGGCGTGCCGACCATCGTGCTGGCGCTGTTCGGCCTGCTGATCTTCGCTCGCGGCTTCCTCGCGTTCCTGTCGGGGAGCACCAACGGCGGGGCGGTCTCGGGCAAATCGTTCCTCAACGCCGGGATGCTGATGGGCGTGCTCGCGCTGCCACTCGTCGTGACCGCGACACGCGAGGCGCTCACGCAGCTGCCCACGCGCACGCGCGAGGCGTCCTTCGCGCTCGGCAAGACACGCGCCACCACCATCCGGCGCGTGCTGCTGCCCTCGATCAGGCCGGGGATCGCCAGCGGCGTCGTGCTCGGAATGGGCCGCATCATCGGCGACACGGCGATCATCGTGATCGTGCTGGGCGCGGCGCCCAAGCTCCAGGGAGCCGGCGGCCCGCCGCTGCTCAGCACGCTGCGCGGGAGCGGCTCGACGCTCACCAGCTACGTCTACGGGTTCTCACCGGCCGGCGAAGGCAACTCCCCGGTCAAGGCATTCGCCGCCGCCTTCGTGCTGCTCATGATCGTGCTTGCGCTGAACGCGTTGGTGACGCGCCTCAGCCGCGGGCTCTCGCCGGGTGCGGCCGGGCGGGAAGCGAGACGGTGAGCGATCGCGACCCGCACGCCGCCTCGCCGCCCGTCCGCGAGCACGGCGCGCCGCCTCCGCCGATCCGACGGATCGCGGTTGACCGCCACCCCCACGTGGCCGAGCCGATATCGACCGGAAACGGCGCCGGCGTCGCGATCGCCCCGCCGCCGGCCGCGCCGGCGACCATGCGAGCGCGCACCGCGCGCGCGCCCGTCGCGCAGGTGCGCGAGCGCATGCGCATCGAATCGGTGTGGCTCGCCTACGGCGAGAACTGGGTGGTGCGCGACGTGACGCTGCCGGTGCGCCAGGGCGAGGTGCTGGCGCTGATCGGCGCGTCGGGCTCGGGCAAGACCACGCTGCTGCGCTCGCTCAACCGCCTCACCGAGATCACCGCCGGCGCGGCGCGCGCCGGGCGGATCACGCTCGACGGCGAGGACATCCACGAGCTCGAGGTCACCGAGCTGCGCCGCAAGGTCTCGATGGTCTTCCAGCAGCCCAACCCGTTCCCGATGAGCATCTTCGACAACGTCGCCTACGCGCTGGCCGAGCGCCCCGACGGGGCGCATCGCCGCCGGCGCCGGCGCACAGCGGCCTTGGAGCAGGCCGTCGACGAGGCGCTGCGGCGCGCGGGCCTGTACGACGAGGTCGGCGAGGATCTCCAGCGCTCGGCGATGCGGCTCTCCGGCGGCCAGCAGCAGCGGCTGTGCATCGCGCGGGCGCTCGCCGCCGAGCCCGAGGTGCTGCTGCTCGACGAGCCGTGCTCGGCGCTTGATCCGATCTCCACCGCAACGATCGAGGAGCTGATCGTGGGGCTGCGCGAGCACGTGGCGGTCGTGATCGTCACCCACAACCTCCAGCAGGCGCTGCGCGTGGCCGACCACGTCGCCTTCATGCACCTCGGCGAGCTCGTCGAGTACGGGACCGCCGAGCAGGTGTTCGAGCGCCCCGCAATGCAACGCACCCGCGACTACGTCAGCGGGGCCTTCGGGTGAGGCTGCTATCGCTCGCCTGTGCCCTTCTGGGTGCGCTGGCGGCGATCGCGCTCGCCGGCTGCGAGTCGACACAGGAAAAGAGCGCGAAGCTCGAAAAGGTCGCCAAGCGAGAAGCCGCCGAAGCCGCGCGGCACAAGTCGCCCACTCAGCGAAGCCTCTCGATCACCAAGCCGAGCAGGATCGTGACGGTCGAGACGACGGCGGTGCTGCACAGCTCCGAAGGAACCGCCGCGGTCGTGACACTCCACAACAGCTCGGCCACCGCGCTGCGCGACGTGCCGATCGAGATCACCGTCAAGAACGCGCGCGGCACGACGCTGTACACGAACACCACGGCCGGCCTGGCCGCCGCGCTCGCGTCAGTGCCGCTGCTGGGCGCGCACGCCACCAGCACCTGGGTGGACGACCAGGTGCAGGTCTCGGCGACCCCGGCGAGCGTCAGCGCGAAGGTCGGCGAAGGCGAACGGGTCGCCGGAGCGACCCCGCGGATCGCGATCGTCGGCGCGCGCTTGGCAGAAGGCACGGCCGAAGGCAGCGTCGTCAACCACTCCACGGTCGGCCAGCGCGAACTCGTCGTCTACGCGATCGCGCGCCGCGCCGGCAAGATCGTCGCGGCCGGGCGCGCGGTCGTCCCGCAGGCCGAAGCGGGCGCGACCGAGCAATTCCAGGCGTTCCTCATCGGCAGCTCGCAGGGAGCGCAGCTGGAAGTCAGCGCCCTGCCGAGCACGCTGGGCTGACGGCGGAGCACCAGGCGCGGCGCCGGCGCCTGGCCCGCCTCCTCAGCGCCCTCGCCGTCGCTGCTTGAGCGTGATCCCCTCGAGCACGTGCGCGACGGTCTCGCACGCGTCCACGGCCGCCTCGAGCGACTCGAAGATGTCCTTCCAGCGGATCACCACCATCGGGTCGATGCCGCCGGCGAACAGCGACGCGACGCCGTCGCGCTGCAGGCGGTCGCCCTCGTTCTCCAGGCGGTGGATCTCCACCAGGTGGGGGCCCAGCTCCGTGCCCGTGCGCAGGCAGCGCAGCGCCTGGGCGATCTGCTCGCCGGCGCCGACCAGCACCTCGGTGAACTCGACCGCCTGCTCCATCGGCGCCTCCACGCCGTAGAGCACCAGCTGCGCGGCGACCTGCTCGGAGTGGTCGACGATGTCGTCCAGCGCCGTCGCCAGCGCATAGCCGTCGCCGGCGTCGAACGGCGCGCGCACGCGCCCGCGCCCGGCCAGCCGGTGGATGATGTCGTGGGTGATGCGGTCGCCGTCCTGCTCGCACACCTTCAGGTCCTGCGCGAGCGTGATGCGCTCGGGGTACTCCATCAGCAGGTCGCGCAGCAGCAGGCCGCACTTCTGCACGTTGCGTCCGGACTCCTCCACCAGGGCCATCAGGGTGGCGTCGACGCCGCGGCTGAACAAGCTCATCGGGCGAGGATATTGCTCGGCGCCGTGCAGGGGCAGCGAGAGCCGGCGACTTTCACGGATTTTTCACGGTTAGATCACGAGTTTGCAACTCCTTCACCGGACGCGCCTGCGACGCTTCGCGTCGTGGCGGCCTTCCCGGAGAGCGTTGAGAGCGCAGACGTCCCAGGGGACGTCCTGTATGCCGGCGAGCTGGAGATCAGGCTCGAGGAAGGGCTCGTGCTCGCCTCCGGGGGGGCGGTGATGCTGTCGGTGCGGGAGTTCGAACTGCTCGTGGCGATGGCCAGACGCCTCGGCGCGATCATCAGGCGCGAGGAGCTCTACAGGACCGTGTGGGGCGGGGAGCTGCGGCCGGGCGACCGCTCGGTGGACGTCTACGTGAGCAAGCTGCGCGGCAAGCTCGAGGCGGCGCTGCCCGACCGGCGCTTCATCCACACGCACGCCGGGTTCGGCTACCGATTTCAGCCCCAACCTTCACGAAATGTTCACATGGAGGCCACCGGCGGTTGAAGAGACTGGCTGCCGGTACGCCGGCAGGGCGGAGAGGCGCGTGCCGTACGTGTCGCCAAACGACAATCCAGCCAGAGGAGACGTAGTGATCAAGCACAAGATGGGCGCGCTCGCAGCCTGCGCGATAATCGTGTTCGGCCTTGCCGCATGCGGAAGCTCCAATTCCTCGAGCAGCTCGAGCAGCACCACCACGACCGGATCCAGCAGCAGCTCCGCGACGATCTCCGGGGCCGGCTCGACGTTCGCCGCGCCCGTCTACGAACAGTGGGGCTCGTCGCTGTCCAGCTCCGGCCTGACCGTCAACTACCAGGCCGTCGGCTCGGGCGCCGGCATCACCTCGCTCGAGAGCAAGACCGTCGACTTCGGCGCCAGCGACCCGCCGCTGAAGGCAGCCGACGAAGAAGCGATCGCCAAGAACGGCAGCCCCGCGGTTCAGATCCCGATGTTCCTGGGCGCGATCACCGTCTCCTACAACCTGCCGGGCGTCAAGGCCGGCCTGAAGCTCGACGGCAAGACGATCGCCGACATCTACCTCGGCAAGGTCAAGACCTGGGACGACCCCGAGATCAAGGCGCTGAACCCGGGCGTCAGCCTCCCCAGCACGCCGATCACCGTGATCCACCGCTCGGACTCATCGGGCACGACCGATGGCTTTACCGGCTTCCTCGCGAAGGTCGACCCCGAATGGAAGAGCAAGGTCGGCGAAGGCAAGACCGTGCAGTGGCCGATCGGCACGGGCGCGAAGGGCAACGCCGGCGTCGCCGGCGCGGTCCAGCAAACGGCCGGCGCGGTCGGCTACGTCGAGCAGGCATACGCGCTGGAGCACAACTTCACTTATGCCGCGGTGAAGAACAAGTCGGGCACATTCGTCGAACCGTCGTTGGCCTCGACAAGCGCCTCCGGCGAAGGCGCTACGGTACCGGCGAACCTCGGCATCAAAGTCATCAACTCCCCGGCTCCCAGCGCCTACCCGATCACCTCGCAGACGTTCATCGTCGTCAACAAGGACCTCTGCAAGGCCGGCACCCCCGGCGGCGAAGCAGCCGCTAAGGGCGTGGTCAAGTTCCTCGACTACGGGCTCGGCGAAGGACAGGCGATCCTCTCCAAGGCCGACTACGCCGCGCTGCCCGCCGCGATCCTGGCCAAGTCCAAGGAAGCGGTCGCGGGCCTGCAGTGCAACGGCGCAGCCATCGGTTGACCGTGACATCGCGGCCGCGTTTCCGGTAGACAGGTGGCCGTGGAGGCAGCATCGATTCCAGGCGGTGGCCGTTCGATTCTCGAGCGGTCACCGCTGAGTCGCCTACCGGATCGGGCGCTCAAGTACGGGCTGACGGCGCTGGCCGCGCTGATCCTCGCGCTGATCGTCTACTTCTTCGTGCGCCTCGTCGGGCAAGCGCGGCCGGCGTTCGCCAAGGAAGGCATCATCGGCTTCGTCTTCGGCAACGACTGGAACGTCGGCGCCGAACACTTCGGCGCGCTGCCGCTGCTCGTCGGCACGCTGATCACCTCAGCGCTGGCACTGCTGATCGGCGTCCCCGTGGCGGTCGCCACCGCCGTCTACGCGACCGAGCTGTGCCCGCGGCGCCTGCGCGACCCGCTGACGCTGCTCGTCGAGCTGCTCGCCGCCGTGCCGTCGGTCGTATACGGGCTGTGGGG
>JBKQHH010000077.1:0-42202 GCA_052148875.1 Solirubrobacteraceae bacterium | reverse complement strand
AGCGCGTACTCGCGGCGGCGAAGCTCGACCGGCATCGGCCCGTACGTGACCGCACGCGAGGCCGTGTCGATCTGTAGTTCGCCGTACCGGAGGACACCGGAGCCCGCAAGCTCGCCCGGGCGCGGGGTGCGTTGAGCATCGAACCTCGTGCCCTCATGCGATCTGCGGTCGAGTACGACCAGCTCCCCGCCGAGCAAAGCGGGGTCGCCGACGACGCGCACATCGTGGCCGTAGATCGCTACGGCCAGGGGCAGAGCTCGCGGGATATCCTCCGGCTGCATCAGGACTTACCTCCTGTTGCCACGCCCCCGGCCGTTGACGCGGCGCGGGGGCACTTTGGTTGCTCGCCGGAAAGACTAGCGCTCGGTGCCCCCGTATAAATGAGGGGTCCTGTAAGGCATGGTGCAGACGACCCCGACGTGAAAGGGTCGAGACGTGCCACGCAGCGCCCTGCCCGACCCGAAGCTCGCAGCCGTGCTCAAACGCCTACGCGAGGATCGCGGGCTGACTCAAGAGCACGTGGCGTGGCACGCCAGCATCTCCGTATCGACCTTGGCAAAGATCGAGAACGCACAGACCGCGCCGCACTGGGACAGCGTTATGCGCATCCTGGGCGCGCTCGACGTGACGCTCGCCGAGCTGGCGGCGGCGCTCGACGCCAAATCCGCCTAAAGCCGCTCCCGCCCGCTGGGTTTGCCAGGCACAGATCGCCGCGGCAGCCTCCTTCGCGAATGGCTCGCGCCGGCGGCTCCGATCACCGATTGGACTGCTACGACCCCCGGCTGTTGGACGGCCTGGCCGCAAACGCCAGATTGACCCGTTCGAGATCCTCGGGCCGTGCCTTGGCATGCATGTAGCGCTCGGTGGTCGTGATCCGCGAGTGCCCGAGGAACTCCTGCACAAAACGCGCGTCTGCGTGTCGGGCGATGAGGCTGCCGGCGGCGTGGCGCAGCGCGTGGAAGCGCAGCGGCCGCAGCCCGGCGGCGTCGCGTGCGGCCTTGAAGCGGCGGCGCACGGCGGAGGGGTCCAGGCGCCGGCCGAGGCGCGAGCAGAAGACGTAGTCCTCGCGTGAGGTGTAGTCGCCGCGGACCTGTAGGCGTTCCAAGGCTTCGGCGGCGGGATCGGCGAGTGGGAGGAAGCGCGCCTGCCAGCTCTTCGTCGGTCCCTCCACGCCAGCGGAGACGGCGCGATGGACGACCATCCGCCGCGTGTCGAAGTCGACGTCCTCCCAGCGCAGCGCGATCAGCTCGCCGAGGCGCAGGCCGGTGTAGGCGGCGAGACGGAACAGCTCGCCGTCCTGTGCGTCCTCGCGTGCGCGCCACGCGATCTCGTCGGTGCTCAGGTTGCTCGGCTGTGCGCCACGGTGTGATCCGTCGGCGGCTGCCGAGGCGATCGTCTCGACCTCCTCTGGCTCGTAGAAGTCGAGCACCGCTGCCGGCGGTTCGCGGCGTTTGGTCGTGCCGGCCACCGGGTTCGACGGCAGGCCGTGGGTGTCCCCGCGGCAGGCGTAGCCAAAGATCGCGGAGAGCACCTGCCGATTCTTGTTCACCGAACGGGGCGACACGCCCTCGGTGTCCAACCGGCGCAGGAACGTGGAGACCTCCCGCGTGGTGATCTTCGCCGCGGGCCGGTCGCCGAACGCGGCCATCAGCACCCCGGGGCTCTTGCCGCCGCCGCGGCGGTGCGGTGTGCCGGGCTCGGCGAGCATGTAGCGGTAGTCGCTGAGCGTGGACGGCTTGGCGCCGCGCTCGTGGCGCAGGTGCTCAAGCCACTCGGCCGCCAGCTCGCGGAAGCTCACGCCACGCTCGCGGCGCTCACGCTCACCGGCTTCGATCGCGCGCTCTTCCCGGTCGTGCTCGGCGATCAGCTCGGCCATGCGCACGGTCGCGCGCTTCTCGTCGAAGTAGCCCTCCGGTACCCGCCCGCGCCGCATGAGCCACCCGCTGTCGTCGGCCGCCCGCTCAAGCCACGCTGGCCCGATGCGCCGCTTCACCTGTCGCCCCGCGCGCCGCCACTTGGCCTCGTAGACGGGCCTGTCCGCGCGGCCCGCGACTACGAGCGAGCCGGTTGGATCACTGCCGCTTTGCTTACCGTCAATCGCCATCTAATACAGAGTACCACGTGAGTACCACATGGCCGCGAGTACCGCATTGAGTACCGTAGTGGTCAGTTTCGCCAGCTAAAACACCATTTTCGCCGACGCAAGTCCCCGTATCCATCGGCTCCAGCGCACCCGCCCCTGCTTTGCAAGCAGGAGGTCACCGGTTCGATCCCGGTTGGCTCCATTCACGAAGTGCCTGGAAGTGACCATCTTTCCTTGCTTTCTCAGAGTCCTTGCTCGTCCCGAGAACTTGACCACGTAGTCGAGTCTTGGTCAAGGGGCCCAGCGGATCGCCGCTTGCTCGCGCTGCACGTTGCGTTGGTTGAGCGGTGTGCCGTTGCAGGTCACGAACACCCAGTCGCCAGCGGCTTTGAACTTGCTCGTCCCGCGGTGGTGCTGCAGGAGTGTTGCCAGCTATGGCGATAGTGGGATCTGCCGGCGCGATGCGTCGAGACGAGCACCCGGTGGCCCTCGGCAACCCGATCCGTGCAGATCCGCGATGAGGACCGACTCGCAGCGCACTGTCCCGTCTGCCAGCGGCTGCCGCTCCGCCGGACGTTTGAGGCGGCCGTGACCTCGTAGCTCAGGGAGCAGCTGGCAAGGTTACCCGCACCTGCACGAGGCAGCTCAGGGCCCCGTCCTTGGCGGAGAAGACCACGGCCTCCAGCGTTCCGAGCTGCGGGTACGTTGCGTGATAGCGCACCGAGACGCTCCAGCGTTCGGCGGCAGCGACGATCGCGCGGCGGGTGAGAATGCGCCCACTGCTGCCGCGCACGGCAACCAGGAACCGGTTCTCGAAGACGCGGCGTTTGTGTCCCGTGGCGCTGACCACACCAGCGCGGACGTGCACGCTTTCGAGCGTCAGGCAACCGCCCGTCCCGCGACGTACCTCGGCCGCCTTCGGCGGCGGCGCGCTCTTCCACAGGTCGATCGCCAGCCGGTTCGAGGTCACGACGGCGTAGGACAGGTACTTGAATCGTCCCCGCACGGCATGGATTTCGATGCGCAGCCGTCCAACGCCCGGGACGACTCGGACGCGGATCCCGGCGGCGCCACGAGCCGCGGCACGTGTGCGGACCATCGGGTGGGTAACGCGCAGGCTGGCGCTGCCGTCGAACGGCTGGGGATCGATCGCTTCGACCCGATTGCCGTTGAGGGCCGCGCCGGTGAAATCGACCACGACGCGCACGAACGCTGCGTGGACGCCGATCCGCACGCGAATCGCAGTCAATTCTGTCCCCGTGCCCGTGCCCGTGCCCGTGCCCGCGCCAGCGACCGCGGGCACGGTCAGCGCGCCGATTGCTGCCACGAGGCAGGCGAGGCCAGCGCGGAGCGACATCCGCCGCCGCGCCATGAGGTGTGAACGGTTCACCGTGTGACCTTGCGACTCGTTTCGAAGGTGCTGAAGCCGGGTCATGGCGTGTATGCGGCACCGTCGTTGAACGATGGGGGCTTCGCAGCTTCGATGGACTGACCGCCCCATACGATCATCTGGCTGCCGGTCCAGGCGGCGGTTGACAACGTCCTTCCGCGGAGCGGCGACGCGGGCAGCGGCGTCCACCGGTTGCGCGCCGGTTCGTAGGCGACCCCATGGGGCGGCGCGACCCACGAGTTCCCGCGCAGGGTCTCGCCACCCCACACCAGCAGCTGCCTCCCGCTCCAGACGGCGACCGCTCCGAGGCGCCCCCGCCCCATGGACGGGAGCCGCCGCCAGCGGTTCGTCACGGGGTTGTAGGCGAAACCTTGGCTGAGGAGATGCAGCCGGCCTTCTGTCTGGGTGCGGCCGCCGACGAGCAGTACTTCGTGGCCATCCCAGACCGCGACGTCCTGCGTCAGCGGCACCGGAAGTCGCGCGAGTCGCCTCCAGGATCTTGTTGCGGGCGTGTAGGCCGCGGCGTCTGCGAAGACCTTGTTTTCGGCGTTCGACCCCCCGGCAATGATCAGCTCTCGCCCCGTCCACGCGCCGGTGGCGTAGCGACCGGCCAGCGGGCTTGCGGGCAGCTTCTGCCACGAGTTGGTCGATGGGGTGTAGGCCGCTCCGTCTGCGGCGGATTCGCCGCAGCAGCCGCCCCCCCATCCGATCATCTGACGCCCCGTCCACACCACCAGCGTCGGAGCGGCACGCCCGGTGATCGGCGACGGAGGAAGGGCTCGCCAGCGGGTGGTGGACGGGTTGAAGGTCGCGGTGGTGCTGCCCCAGACGATCATCTCCTTGCCGGTCCAAACGGCCACGTCGGAGCCCTCGGTGGCCCCCTTTCGGCCCGGGCCGGGGGGGAGCCTGCGCCAGGTGCGGCTCGCCGGCCTATAGGAGGCCATCACGTCGAAATCGAGAGCCGGATAGAGACGGCTCGCCCGGCCGAAGATCAGCATCTCCCTGCCGGTCCAGACGCTGGTCGAGATGTACGTCGCGGGGATGGGCGCAGGCGGCAGTCGCTGCCATGTGCGGCTGGGGCGTACCGCGGCGGCGAGTGCGCTCGTGCTCGCAGCGCTCGCGACTGCTCCGTCGCTCTGTCGCGCCCTCGCCCCGGCTGAGGAGGACGTCACATAGCTGCTCGTTCCGGACAGGGCAAGGATCAGCACAGCCGCCAGACCGGCCGTCAGCGTCCTTGTCTTGCGGCCCATCATCGTCTGGGCAGACGTCGAGGATCGGCGGTCCTCCAACGAGCTGTGCTTGAAAGCGCCATCACAGCGACGGTATGTCTTGGTGGGTGCGTCGGTCACCGTGAAACCGTGCACATTCGAGGTCGCCTACTACGGAGCCGCTGCCATCTCAGTCGGGAGATGCTGCGGCTTGCCAGCAGCGCGCCTCGCTAGGTTCATCGCAACCCCCAAGCTATTCCCGCCTTCGGAGTCATGTCATCGGCAGAGCCATCGCAGCACGAGCCGGGAGTCGGTCATTCAGGGGCGAGCGGCGGCGCATCCTGGCCCGCCTCCGTCGAGGAGCTGCTCGGCGCGCAGCGCGAGCTGGCACGTTCGCGAGCGCCGGAGTGGCAACCGCCGACGGACGCTTACGCGATCGGCGGCTGCTTCGCCTGCTTCGCGCGCGAGGCTCAGCCGCCGGGTGCGCGGAACGAGCCCGGATGGGCTGCGGCGGCCGTCGCGCTGGAGCGACGCATCGTTGCGCGCGGGCTCGCGCGGGGCCGGGCGCCGGCTGCCTACGACCCCGGACTGCTCGCGCTGCGCGAGGGCCCGCTGCTCGAGGCGGCGGTGAGGGCTCTGGCCCGCGCGCCGGACGTGCTGCTGGTCAACGCGACCGGGCGCGACCATCCGCGCCGTGCCGGCCTCGCGCTTCATCTGGGAGCCGTCATCGGCGTGCCGACGGTGGGCGTGACGCACAGGCCGCTGCTGGCCCAGGGCGAATGGCCGTCGGAGGAGCGGGGCGCGCGCAGCTTGCTGGTGCTCGACGGCGAGACGGTCGGCTGCTGGCTGCGCACGCGGCAGCGCGCGCGACCGCTCGCGGTCCATGCCGGCTGGCGAACGGGCATCGAGACCGCCTGCTCGGTCGTCCTGGCGGCGACGGCTCGGATGCGCGCGCCCGAGCCCCTGCGAGAGGCGCGCCGCCTCGCGCGCGTGGCCCGCGCGCGCGAGCGCAGCGTGCACGGTTGCTCATGAGCGGGCGCGGGTCGCCAGCGGAGCTCGCCAGGGCGGCAGCCGAGGCCGGCGTGCGCGACGAGCGCCTGCTGGCGGTGATGGCCCGCTTGCCGCGCGCCGCGTTCGTGCCCGCTGAGGCGGTCGGCAGGGTCTACCGCGATCGGCCGCTTCGCATCACCCACGGGCAGGTGACCTCGCAGCCGTCGCTCATCGCGATGATGGTCGAGGCGCTCGCGCTCGAGGGCGGGGAGAAGGTGCTCGAGATCGGCACCGGCTATGGCTACCAGACGGCGCTGCTGGCGAGCCTCGCACGCGAGGTGTGGAGCGTCGAGCTGTGGCCCGACATGACCGCGGCCGCTCGCCGCGCGCTCGACTCGCAGGCGATCGAGAACGCTCACCTGGTGGTCGGCGACGGCTCGCTCGGGCTGCCCGAGCAGGCGCCGTTCGACGCGATCGTCGTGTGCGCCGCGTTCCCGACGGTGCCCGCGCCGCTGATCGACCAGCTCGCGCCGGGTGGGCGGCTGGTGCAGCCCATCGGTCCGGGCGGATGCGAGGAGGTCATGCTGTTCGTCAACGATCCCAACGGGCTCGCGCCCGGGCGCGGCATCACCGGCGCGAGCTTCGTGCCGCTCCATGGCCGCCACGGCTATCCGCTCGAGCAGGCACCCGCTGAGCGGTGAGCGCGCTCGCGCGCGAGACCAGCACGATCCGTCTCGGCACGCTGGTCACCTCGAGCGCCCGCATGGCGGCGGTCCGTAGTCCGCCGCGCACGGGCGCGGAATTGGTCCGATGTGAAGCGCACCGGCGTGCGCCTATCCTGCGCTCAATGCCAGAACGTCTGCACATGCGGGCGGGCCTGCACGGCGGCGCCGAGGCTCGTCTGGTCGCCGACAACCAGGCGCTCGCCGAGCGGCCGCGGCGGCTCGCGCCGGTGCTCACGAGCATGGTCCACGATCTTGCGGCGGTGCGACGCGAGAACGCCGCGCTCAGGTGCGAGAGCCTGCGGCTGCAGGCGCTGCTGGCAGGACCGGTCAGCGTCGTAGACGCGCGCGCGGATCGCGTGGAGAGCCGCTGAGCAGGACCGGCCGTGGAGCCTGCGCCCAGCCTGCGCATCGGCCTGCTCGGCGACGTGATGCTCGGACGCAGCGTCGGGCAGAGGCTGCGCGAGGGAGGCGAGCCGGCTGCGCTGTGGGACGCGAGCCTACGCGAGCTCGCGTGCTCGCTCGACCTCGTGATCTGCAACCTGGAGTGCTGCCTGTCGACACGGGGAGCGCCGACCACGCTGATTGCAGGCAAGCCCTTCTTCTTTCGCGGGCCCCCGCGGGCGGTGGACTCGCTGCGCGCAATCGGCGTACGCGTGGCCGGGCTCGCCAACAACCACCTGCTCGATTTCGGCAGCGACGCGGGCGCCGACACGGTCGCGCTGCTGAGAGCGGGCGGCATCGCGGCCGTGGGCGCGGGCGAAGGACTCGCGGCGGCGCGCGCGCCTGCGATCGTCGAATGCGCCGGCAAGCGCGTCGGCGTGCTCGCGCTCGCCGATCATCCGGTTGAGTACGCAGCCGCCGCCAACCGCTTCGGCACCGCCTACGCGTCGCTGCGCGACGGCCCGCCAGCATGGCTGCCGAGCGCGCTCGACGAGTTGCGCGCGAGCTGCGATCTGCTGATCGTGTTCGTTCACTGGGGGCCGAACATGACCAGCCGGCCCGCCGCGTGGCAGCGGCGGGCCGCGGCCGCCCTGTGCGCCGCGGGCGCGGACCTCGTCGCGGGCCACTCCGCGCACGTCTTTCACGGCGTCGGCTTCGAGCGGGGGCGGCCGGTGCTCTACGACCTCGGCGACGCGCTCGACGACTACAGCGTCGATCCGACATTGCGCAACGACCTCGGCGTGCTCGCGGTTTGGAGCCCGGGCGGCGCAGGGGCCGAGCTCGAGCTCGTCGGTTTGGAGCTCGACTACATCCACACGCGGCTGGCCGCGGGGGCGCAGGCCGACTGGATCGCGCAGCGCCTGGCGCGCGCGTGCGAGGAGCTGGGCAGCACGGTCGAGCGTATCGAGCCGGATCGCTTTCGCATACGACCTACGTGAGGACGGCGCGCCACATCAGCCCTTGACGACGCCGAGCGGCTCGAGCTGCGCCACGCGGCTGGCGAGCCCGGCGCGCTCGACCACAGCCACGACGCGCTCGACGTCCTTGTACGCAAACGGCGCCTCCTCCGCCAATCCGCGGTTGGACGGGCAGCTCACGACGATGCCCTGAGCTTCGAGCTCGCGGCGCAGCTGCGCCCCCTCGATCTGCCCGCGCGCGCCCGTGCGGCTCATGCGCCGCCCGGCGCCGTGACACGCGGTGCCGAAGGAGAGCTCGAGCGCGCGCGGTTGGCCGCGCAGCACGAAGCTCGAAGTGCCCATGCTGCCCGGGATGAACACGGGCTGCCCCACCGCGCGATAGTCGGCGGGGATCTCCGCGGAGCCGGCGGGGAATGCGCGCGTCGCCCCCTTGCGGTGAACGCAGACGCTCTTGCCGTTGTGAACCTCCAGCTTGGCGACGTTGTGCGCGACGTCATACACCTGGAGCACCTGCTCGGCTGTTCGCACGCCGAGCACCGTCGCGACGGCCTCGCGCACGCGATGCGCGAGTACGGCGCGGTTGGCCCACGCGAAGTTGGCGGCCGCCGCCATCGCGCCAAGGTAGCTCTGGCCCTCGGGCGAAGACAGCGGCGCGCACGCGAGCTGGCGATCGGGCAGTACGATGCGGTAGTGCGCCAGCGCCGTGTCCATGCGCCGGACGTGGTCGGTGCACACCTGGTGGCCGAGTCCACGCGAGCCCGAGTGGATCAGCACCGTCACCTGATCCTCGCGCAGGCCGAATGCCGTGCTCGCGGCGGGGTCGAGAATCGCGCGCACGCGCTGCAGCTCCAGGAAGTGATTGCCGGAGCCGAGCGTGCCGAGCTGATCGGCGCCCCGTTCGCGCGCACGCTGCGAGACCGCCGCCCGATCCGCGCCCACCAGGCAGCCGCCCGACTCGGTGTGCTCGATGTCGCGCTCGGTGCCGATCCCCCGCGCGAGCAGCGCCCGCGGACCCTGCGCGAGCACGCCGTCGAGCGCCACGCCGGCAAGCCGCAGCGCGCCGCCGTGTCCGGCGCCGACCGGCACGCGCCGTCCGATCTCGTGCACGAGCGCCCTGCGTCGCGCGCCCAGCTCGCGCGCGCTCAGCGGCAGCACCAGCAGGCGCACGCCGCAGTTGATGTCATAGCCCACGCCGCCCGGTGAGATGACCCCGTCGGGTGTCTCGGTCGCGGCGACGCCGCCCACCGGGAAGCCGTAGCCCTGGTGGATGTCGGGCATCGCCAGCGCGGCGTCGACGATGCCCGGCAGCGTGGCGACGTTCTGCAGCTGCTCCAGCGAGCGGTCGCCGGCGATCTGCGTCAGCAGCTCCCGGTCGGCGAACACGCGCGCCGGCACGCGCATGTCCGCGCGCGCATCGGCGGAGAGCTCCCACAGCCGCTCTCCCACCTCGCGCAGCTCGCCGCTCGGTGTGCGCAGCGACTCGGTCACAGTGTCCCCGTCGACGCCGCCGGACGGCAGGATGGCGCAAGCGCCTCAGACATCGAGCACGACCGTGGCGGCGAAGCCGTCGGGGTGGGGCGCGAACGCCAGCTCGTGGTAGGTCACGCCCTTGATCAGATGGCGCGGGCGGCCGCGATACCCGTGTACGGTGGCGGTCACGCGCCCTTCGGCGAGCTCGAGCTGCTCGATCCGCTGCGGCACCAGGTCGTCGGTCTCGATCAGGTACACGAGCTCCTCCAGGAAGGCGGCGAGCAGCGCCGCGCGATCGGCAGCCGACGCCGTCACCTCGCGAGCGAGCTCACCGTCACGGTCGTGACCCGCCTGCGCGGAGCCCTCCTGCCCGCTCTCACTTGCCACGAGCTCGCCGATGGCCGCGACGGCCAGCGCGAACACCTCCCGTTCGCTCGGCGCTTCGATCTGCAACTCGAGCTCCGAGGTGTGCTCAAGCCAGCGATAGCTCATGGCCACCCTGCGGCTGCGGGGTCATCGGCGTTGGTGCGCTGGTTGCACAACGTCCGTTTACCGTCGCACACTTCGACCTGCCGCGGCTCGCCGCGCGCGTGCTCGGCGAGCGGCTCGGGCGCAGCCAGCGCGTCGGGGTGACCGTGGGATCATCGGCATCGCCGCGATCGTGGCGGGGAGCTGACCCGAGACGGGTTACCCGCACAACTGACCGGGCGACTCAACGGCGTACCTTGACGGGCCAGTCGACCGTGGCCGTGCCGAGGCTTGTGTGGATGATCGCCTGGACGTCGAGCGGGTAGCCCACGGCCGCGGCGGGGAACTCGATGGTGTCGTGGCAGACGCCGTTCGCGAAGGTCACGTTCTGCGGCTTCTCCGTGCCAACCACAACGCCGTTGAAGGTGTACTGCGTCGTCTCGGTGCCACTCGGCCGGTGCCCCTGGGCGTCGGTCACGGTGAGCGTGTAGCGCCACGGCCGGTTCACCGTGGGTTCGTGGTTTTCACCGGCGATCGAGGCCTCGATCGGGTGTGTGAAGGCGGCGCTGCCCAGTACCGAGAGGACGTTCTCGCACGCGGCCATCCCATACGCTCTGGCGGCGTTGACCATCTGCTGCGCGGCGGGCGCAGCTCGCTCGAGCTGGGCAAGCGCCAGCTGGGGATTACCGGCCGCCGCGGCCTTGGCGGCTCCGGCGAGGGCGTCATCGACGGTCGCGAACGACGCCAGGAACCGCTCGATCGCCGTGTGTTCGGAGACTGGCTGCTTGAGGGCGCGGAGCTTCGCTAGTGCGCTTGCCGTGACGGCGTGCAGTTTCGTCAGCGCGCTGGCCAGCTCGCCGGCGACGGCCTGGCCGCTGGGGCTCAGTGACGCGGCCGCCGTGGTCAGCTGCTCGATGAGCGGCGCCGTCTGGGCGCCTGTTGTGCGGCAGATCGCATTCGCGTTGGCGGTGTACTGCGCCTTTGTCGGGCTGCTGGCGCCGCAGCCGGCGAGCAGGAGCGCGCTGCAGCCCGCCAGCGCCGCGAGGGTCCTCCGAGCCCGTCTGGGCGGCGGTTTCATGGGCTACCCGTCCTCACCTGGCGAGGCCACTACCGGCACGACGAGCAGCGCGCAGGCCGCGCTGTGCAGCAGCGGGCCGGCGGTCACGCCGGCCAGCACCACGCGCAGCGGCTCGTGCCCGCGCGAGCCCATCACCAGCAAATCGAGCGCGGCGGACGCGTCTGCGAGCGCCTCGACCGGGTCCCCCTCGAGCAGCGACGCGGTCAGCAGCAGCTGCCGCGCAGGCTCCCCGCTCATGCCTGCCAGCACCCAGCGTGCGTGGGCGGCGAGCTCGCCCTCGCTGTGCGAGTGCTCGCGCACCAGCAGCCGCTCAGAGGGGTCATACGCGCTGAGCACACGCAATGCCGCGCCCGCACGCACCGCCAGGAACGCCGCGTATCGTAGCGCCCCGTCTGACTCGGCTGTGCCGGGGGCGTAGGCGACGCCCAGCTCGTGCATACCGTCTTCGTGGCCGGCGAAACCGAGTGGCGCGACGGCCACCCTCGCGGTTCCCCCGTCGAGTAGATGCTGGGTCACCCTCCCGAGGTGCACATGCCCCGGGCTGGCCCTCCGGCTCGATGCCACCACGATCGCCTCCGTTGCGCTGCGCTGCGCGAGCTCGTGCAGCACCTCCCCGGCCGACGCTCCCGCGAGCACCAGCCGCTGCACCTCCAACCCCTCGAGCGTGCCTGCGAGGCGCTCTGCCGCCCTGCGCAGCGCGCGTTCGTGCTCGGCTTTCACCGCATCGTGGGTGGTGCGGTGGGGCTTGAACGCCGAGACGAGCGTCAGCCGCGAGTCAGTGAGCCGCGCGAGCAGCGCGCCAAGCGTGATCGCATCCGCGTAGGTCGCGCGCTCGAGGTTGACGCCGACGATCACCGCCCGGTCACTCATGGGAGGTAGCGTACGGGCGGCCGCGAACCGGGCACATCCGCGCGTCGCCCCACACGCGATCCGGGCAAATCACGGACACACCGCAGCCCGACCGTAATGCTCGCGCGCCCCGCAGGGCCCGTCGGCAAGCCACACTCAGGACCCGCCGAACTCGACCGGATCCCGTCCACGACGTGGTGAACCCGCAGGCATCGGGACGGTCAGGCAGTCGGGTCGCGGTGAACCACATACGCTCAGCCCTCCGACGAGGATCTGTGGGTGCCGAGAACTCGATCGTGCCTCAAGGAAGGCGAACTGCCGGGGCGACAGGCGTTCAGGCACTCATCGCCAAAAGTGCTTGAAACCATGATAATCGCCGACAATTCGCGTGCATCCGTACGGATCGACACCTACAGCCGGCGAGACGAACTCCCTGCAAATCCCCTTGTTTCAGCGCTGAATCGGCGGCGCGAGCGGGCGCTTTGCAAGCAGGAGGTCACCGGTTCGATCCCGGTTGGCTCCACTTACCGAAGTCCCTGCATATGGCCGGGTTTCGGGCGCTCCGATGCTGGGTGGGCGCCTTGGGGCGCGGACGAGTGGAAGGCCGGGTTGCCCCGCCGCGCGCCAAGGCCAACGCGCGTTCCCGCACGCGGAGATAGCCAAGCGTTGGGTGCGAGCGCGCCGGGGATGCGTCGATGAGAATCCGCATATCGACGTGATCTTTCCGCCGGTGGCGTGTCTAAATGTCGATGGTCATCATCCGCCTCGGTCCGCGTGACGGGCGAGGCGGCCCAACAGAGAGAAGGGGTTCGAGGATGCTACGCAAGGCGGTCCTGGGCTGCGCCACCGTGGCGATCGTGAGTGGAGCGCTCGCGGGCGCGGCGTCGGCAGCCGAAACGCTGCGGCTCTACATGGGCGAAGGACCGGCCTTCGCGGTCCTCGGCCACTGGTGCGGAGGAATCCAGCAGGAAGTTTATGAGACGGGTTTCAGCTCGCACGGCTACCCGGTCGGCAACGTGCAGCTGAAGACGACCTGCGGCGGCAGCGGCAAGGGCGGCGGCGGCCACTCGACGACGTACACGGCGACCGCGAGCGTCGAATGGACCTGGTTCGGCGAAACGCGATCGTACGGCGCCACGTCGGGGAGCCTCGAATCCAAACCCGCGACGGACGCGTACGGCGACAAGCTCTACAACGTGGGCTCCGCGGCGTACCTCGAAAGGGGAACCCCGCCGCTGCAGCCGCCCGCGCCGCCCACCAACGTCGGCGTGAGCGTGTCGCTGGCGGAAAGCGGCTCCACGGAATATCTGCTCATGAACGTCGGCTGGACCGAGGCCCCGGAAACCGAAGCGCTGGTCAAATACTCGACGGTCACCGCCACGCCGGTCGGCTCGAGCGCGCCGGTGGTGACGATCACGACCTCGAGCAACTACTTCCGCGAAGCCCATCTCGGCCCGGTGGAACCGAACACGAAGTACGTGGTGACGGTCACGAGCGCCGACGCTGAAGGCACGAGCGAAACCAGCGCGCCCGTCGAAGTCAAGACGCCGAACTCCGACGGCGAAGTCGAAAAGGAACGCAAGACGTACGACACCTGCACGGTCAACGACGGCACGATCAAGCTGGCGCCGGGGCTGAGCGAAACGCCGCGCGTTCAGACGATCACGATCAGCGGCAGCCTGGCGGGATGCGAAGGTCCGAATGTGCCGGAATCGGGGGGCTACTCGCTCAAGGAGAAGACCACCGAAGCGGTCACCTGCTCCTACCTGCAGCAGTCGACGACCACGCCGACGACGACGGCCGGCAAGCTCACCGTCACCTGGAGCGAAAACGAAGGCGCCTCGACCGGAACCCTGACGGTGCCGATATCGGAAGCGTCGCTGACCGGGATCACCGGCTCGCTGAGCGGCGGCCCGTTCTCCGCGACGACACCGATGAACGCGGCGTCGGTCTACGAGACGTTCCCGCCGTGCGGAGTGCCGCAGGGCAAGAAAGGCACGATCAAGCCGATCAAGACCGGCACCTTCTCGACGAGCGAAGTCGAATTCCGCTGAGCGGATCCGTGAGCCCAGGTCGGCGGTGCTCGCGCGCCCACCGCCGGCCTTGCGCACCCCCGCTCGCGGGGACCGTCGGAGGTCGGTCGAGGCGCGACCGGGGGCGGGCAGAGGCGCCGACCGCCCCCTCGCCGAGGGCCGCCCGGGCCGGCGGGTGTTGCCAACTGCTCAAGTAGTGTTTACTATGCACTACATGGGGATGTGCATGGGGGATGTGGGGGATGGGAGGGTGCCGCTGCGTGCCGCGACGGCGAGCGGCGATCGTCCCGCGGGCCGCGCGGGAGACGGTGGCCGCTTCGTCGCAGCGCCTGCGCCCCGGCGTCGTGCGCGGATCGGCGCCGTCGCGATGCTCGCGGCAGCCGCCGTCTGGCTCGTGACCGCCGCGACGGCCTCCGCCTTCAGCGCGCACGGAAGCGTCGAACAGGTGTACGTCACCGGCTTGGCCCCCGGTGCTCAGATGTCGCTGCTGCGGTCGAACGGCGAAACGGTCTCCACGCAGACCGCGGACTCCCTCGGCGGGGTGCTGTTCCGGAGCGTCGCGCCGGGGAAGCGCTACGTGGTCCGGCTGAGCTCGACAGGCGAAGAGTCGGGGCGGATCACCGTCCACACGCAAGCCGCCGCACCGTGGGATGCCAGCATCTACAAGCAGTCGATCCCGGACAGCGGCTACACGTACCTGACGACGCGCGACGGCACCCAGCTGGCGATCGACGTCCATCCGCCGACCTTCCCGCCGACGAAGCACAACGGCGCGTATCCCACGCTGATCGAATACTCGGGATACGGCTACGCGAACCCTGCGGGTCCGGAAAGCGGCCTCGCCCAGGTGGCCAACGCGATGGGCTTCGCAGTGGTCGACGTGAACATGCGCGGTACCGGCTGCTCCGGCGGTGCCTTCGACTACTTCGAACCGCTGGAGAACCTCGATGCGTACGACGTGATCCAGACGATCGGCCACCAGCCGTGGGTGCTCCACCACAAGGTCGGAATGTTCGGCGTCTCCTACGGCGGGATCAGCCAGCTCTTCGCCGCCCAGCTTCGCCCGCCGGCGCTCGAGGCGATCGCGCCGCTGTCGGTGGTCGATGCAACGGCGACGACCCTCTACCCCGGTGGGGTCCTCAACACCGGTTTCGCCGTGCCCTGGGCCGAAGAGCGCCAATTCGACGCCGAGCCCGCCGGCCCCTCCAGCGGCGAGCACTGGGCGTACGAACAGATCCAGAAAGGCGACGGGACCTGCGCAGCCAACCAGGATCTGCACGAAAAGGCGACGAACCTGCTGTCCGAAGTCAAAGAAAACGCGACCTACAACCCGTCTGTCGCCGACCCGCTGGACCCGGTGACGTTCGTGCACAACATCGACGTCCCGACCTTCCTCGCATGCCAGTGGGAGGACGAGCAGACCGGCGGGCACTGCGCCGATCTGGCCGAGCACTTCACCGGCACCGAACGCAAGTGGTTCACGTTCACCAACGGCGCCCATATCGACTCGCTCGATCCCAATACCCTCAACCGGTTGGACGACTTCCTGGAGCTGTACGTCGCGCACCAGGCGCCGATCAACAACCGCGCGGTGCTCGACGCCCTGGCTCCGATCGTCTATCAGTCCGCGTTGGGCGTGCCGGCGGGAGACCAGGTCACGCTACCGGCGGATCCGATCCAGGAACAGCCGACATACGCGAAGGCGCTGGCGGCCTTCACGGCGCTCCCGGAGGTCCGGGTGCTGTTCGACAACGGCGCAGGAGTGTCGCCGACCGGCAACACCACGCCCGGCAACCCCTACCCCGGGTTCGAACAGTCCTTCTCAGCGTTCCCGATACCTGGCACGGTCGCTCGCTCGTGGTACCTCGGGCCGGAAGGCACGCTGGGTGAACAGCCGGCGGCGTCCGAAGGGGTCGACTCCTACACCTCGGATGCGGGCGCCACGCCGCTGACCGATTACTCGACCAACACGGGCTCCGGCAGCCTATGGGGCGACGCGTCTCAGTGGGAATGGAACTGGGCGCAGCCCCCGACAGGCTCCTTCGTGTCCTACGTGTCAGCCCCGCTCAGCAGCGACACGACCGCAATCGGCGGAGGCGCCGTCAACCTCTGGGTGAAGTCATCCACTGCCGACGTCGATCTCCAGGCGACGGTCAGCGAGGTGCGCCCCGACGGCAACGAAACCTTCGTCCAGAACGGCTGGATCCGCGCCAGCGAGCGCAAGCTCGCCACCACCTCGACGAACATGTTCGAGGAGACTCCCACGCCGGTCCAGCCGATCCCGACCTTCCTCGCGTCCGATCTGCAGCCGATGCCGGCTGGCGAATTCGTCCCGGTCACGATTCCGCTGTACTTCGAGGGACACGCCTACCGAGCAGGCTCACGCATCAGGGTCACGATCTCCGCGCCCAACGGAACACAGCCCATCTGGTCGTTCGGCCAGACCCAGCCGGAAGGAACCACCGCCAACGTGTCGATCGCGTTCGGGCCCGGCATGCCCGCCAGCCTCACCCTCCCGATCGTGCCCGGCGTCGACGTGCCCACCGGACTGCCGCCCTGCCCAAGCCTGCGCAACGAGCCCTGCCGTACCTACCAGGCATTCGTGAACAGCGGCTCCTGACGGCGGCTCGCGCCCCCGAGCGCGAGAGGCTCGACCTGCAGGCTGGGCTCAGCGCTCAGGAGCCCGACCGTTCGAGCCGGCGTTGGCGCGCAGCTCGCCGGTCGTCGAGCGTGTTTCGCAGCGCTGCCTTCGCACCGGCAAGCGAATCGGTCAAGGAGCGACAGCGGTGGGCGGTGCGGCTTCGCGGCGCCGTTGAAATCGTCGGCGGTCGATGCGGAACCGCTGATCGTTGTTGACAGGCGCTTCGAGCCCACGCCGATCTCCCTCTCGTACGCGTCGCTCTTCGTTTTTCCGGCGCTCTCCCGCTTGCTGACCTTCTGATCGAGCGTCGCCGTGTGAGGGCCGTAGAGGCGGATAGACGCCGTCGGCGTCGAAGTTGAACTCGCGGTACGTATACGCCTCGTGGAGGCACAAGCCCGTATGGCGAAGCAACGCGCGGACACCATTCACGTGTGCCAGATACCGGCCCCGAAACCGTGGGTTAAATCGAGAACGGGACACAGTGACGAGTCGGAGTTTGTCTTCCTGCAGCCTCTTTTCCAGCGTAGATGTCTTAGTATTGCTTGTGTGCTCGCGAGCCTTGATCACCAGCGCGGGCCATGCGGCCGAAACTGTCGCATCTGAGTTGACATCGAGAAAGTCGCGCGACGTATACATCCAGACGTCCGGGAGCGAAGGCGGCAATTGAGAGGCGGGATCGAGCTCGCGGCGCCGGATGTGCGCGCGGCCGTCGAAGACAAGAACCGAGTACTTGTGCTCGTCGCTTGCGGTCGCCGACAGGCAGGTCGCCCGAAGCGCCGCGATTCGCTCGCTGGTCTTCTTCGGGCCTTGCGACGGACCCATCGACGTCTCGGCTTGGCTCGCGAATCCGTGGTCTGCGTCTTGGTTAGCCAGTATCCGCTCGACATTCCATGGCAGCACGACAACAATCCGGGCGAGCGCGTCGCCCCATGCGTCCCGTCGGCGACGCACTTCGTCACAGTATTGCGCGATAGTCGGCTCGTCGTGGAAGAGAGCCTGCGCTCGACGCAGAAGAGCCTCATCATCGAGCATGATGGTCGGGATTTCATTGCGAAAAATCCACAGGAACCCACTGTCCTTGTCATCTGCGGGGGCCAAGGCTCGCGCGAGCAGGTCGTCTAGATAACGGCCGAACAACGCGCTCGGCAGTGCTCGATCGGGCGACAGGCGCAGGCGCTCCTTTTCGGTAAGGCGCATCTTGAGACGCTCGTCGTCGCTAGTGCGCCTTGGATCTAGAGAAAAGCCAGGCGACGCGATAAGCGAGGGCTCATCGAGCTCGAGCTCGTCAATCCTCTTCTCGGCGGCGAGGAGCTCCTTCTTGTGAAGCTCATCGGCCTGGGTCGAGAAGTCGTGGATCCACCGGCCGATTTGAGGGATCCAGAAGCTTCGCTCCGCCTGCTCGTCGTCATCTCGCGCACGACCCCCTAGGAAGTGGCCCATCCCACCGATCTCGAGGACGTGCATGCCACCCTCTGGGCTTGAGTCGAGTACTGCCTTGGGGTTTACGATCGGATCGTCGCCGCCGACGATGAAGAACATCCGCTTTCGGAACGCCGCGATACGGCTTTGGAAGCTGCCGAGATACTCCTGCTTGAAGACCTCGTAGAATGCCCGTTGGAAGTGTTGGAAGAGATGTGAATCCAGGCCGGCTATCCCGCGGCCGCTGTCTTCGTAGCGCCTGTTGATCATGCCGTCGTCCAGCTCATACCGGAGCGAATGCAACACGGTTTGCCACTCTTCCGGGTGAGCGAATGCTGTTGGCGCGAGGGCCGCGAGCGGCCCTCCAGAGAGTAGCGTCACACAGGAGCTGACGACTGACGGCCAGGTCATGAACACCGACTGGGCGGTAAACCCGCCGAGGCTGTATCCAACGACGTGAAGCGATGGCCGCGGACGGTCTTCTGCGTCGAGACTCAGCGCACCGCGAAGGCTGCGTATAGCTGCGAGCAGCGTCGCCTTGGTGGGCCTGTTGCCCTCGTCGGGCTCGGTGGCTTGGTCCTGCTCTTGGCGAGCCACATTGATCGCTTTATGTGACTCCTCGAAGAGTACGTTCCACGCGGTGAGCATCATTTCGGCGAGGTCTTGCTCGAACGTTGCCGGGTCTTCCCCTCTCAGGATTGGTGCGCCCGCGAACGTCTCAGGCTCTGCGTCGCCGACGATCGCACTCAGGAGCCATTGGGTCTCGGTCATGTAGCGCAGAAACTGGCGAAACAGGTGCGAGCCGTCCCAGAGATAGCGATCGAGTGGCGTTTCGCCAAAGTCATCCCACGGGAAGCGCGTGAGATGCCCGGGGAAGGGGCGCAGGAGGCACGCGGTAGCGGGTTCGCGGTCGATGATCAGCTGGCTAGCGAGCTGATAGTAGAGGACTGCGTCCTCGCGCTCGTTGAGTCCATTGTGCATCAAGACGATTCGAGACGGTGGCCCGGTGTGGTCTGGGTGTTTCAGCAGCCGGTATGTGTGCATCGTCTCGGCAGTGTCCAGGTCTGCGTGATACTCATGCAGGCGCTGAACGCCGTGGATCGGCGCCGAGGGGAACCGCAGCATCAGCTCGGCGAGGTCGCCCCGCAAGAGATCCTTCTCGGCCCGTTTGAGGTCAGCGCTCCGCTGCACGCGCCTCGCAAGCGTTGGGCCATTTGGGACCCAATCATTGCTTGGATTGAGTGCGTCAGGCCACTTCGCGTTGAGCAGGTCGAGCCGACGGTCGCGTTCGCCTGGTCGGATCTTGACCGCCTCAGAGAACTCCACGGACGCGAACCCTACCATCTGCCTCCACGCCAGCTTGGGGTCGGCGCGACTGCGCTCGCAGCGGCCGGTCGACGGCTTGGGCCCCCGTACCGGGCCTCAACTCGTCGTGTGATAGCTCCCTCGCGGGAGCCCCGCGCGGTGGCGCTCAATCGCCGGCAGCGGTCTGGTGCCGGAGAAGCGTCCGCAGCGTGGAGCCGTTCTTGTAGCCCACAAGGGGCGCGATCTGGTCGAAGCTCATCCCGGTGGTGCGGTGCGGCGCCGCGCGCGAGGTACGCTCACCTGCATGCGTCTCCCCCGCTTGCTCGCAGGTCCCGCCAAAGAACCGCCCGTGGCCGTCGACGACCCGCGCTTCGAGGGCTGGGAGACGGTCAGCACCTTCGATGATCAGAGCACCGCCCTGGCGTGGCGCGACCAGTTGCGGGCGCTCGGGGTCGACGCGGGGTGCGTCGCCGATCATCCTCTCGATCGGCGAGGCCGCGGCGACATCTACCTCGTCGTGGCACCCGGACAGTGGTCGCGCGCGAACGAGATCCTCGAGAACCTGGACTGATCTTGCAGCGACCTTGGAGCGGGCGGACCGGACCGCGAGCGGTGCGACTGCCGATGTGGGCACGCTGGGCGCTCGCGAGCGCGGTGGCCGTCGCCTTGATCGCGAGCATCGTGATCGCGATACATCGCGCCGGCCCCGAAGGTCCCACCTCCGAAGCAGGGGCGGAAGCGGAAGTCAATCGGTTGTCGGACATCGCGATCGCCGAAGACCAGGCGCCCCACTCCGCCAGCCTCTCCGCTCGCTCCGCGCCCGCCGCCGCGCTCGAGCGAGCGATCGCGAGCGACGTCCGTCAGCGCATCGCGAAAGCCCAGCTGACTGGGCCGCTGCAGGGCGTGAGCTGCGGCGCGGCCGGGGCGGGCAGCGCCGGCCGCGCCCCCTACCGCTGCACCGTCCACAGCGCCGGCATCGCCTATTCGTTCCAGGCCGTCGTCGACAAACGCCGGCAGCGGCTCACCTGGTGCAAGGTCGATCCGCCGCCGGTGGCCGGCGTCGGCGTGGAAATCCCGATCAGCGCAAGCTGCCGGGCCTGAGCGGACGCTCGCCGTCAGGCGCCTCACCACTCTGGTCGAAGAGCCGGTCATCCGTGAGCAATGCGGGACCTCCTTCTCACCGGCGGTAGCGTACGCCCCGTGCGCGTGGCGACCTGGAACGTGAACTCGGTCAAGCAGCGAGTGCCGCGGCTGCTGCCGTGGCTCGACGAGCGCCAGCCGGACGTCGTCTGCCTGCAGGAGACGAAGCTCACCGACGACGCGTTCGACCAGCTGCTCGGCGACGAGCTCGCCAGCCGTGGCTACGCGTTCGCCAGGCACGGCGAGGTGCAGTGGAACGGGGTGGCGATTCTCTCTCGGGTGGGGCTGGACGACATCGTGGCCGGAGTCGCCGGCGCGCCGGGCTTCCCGCATCCGGAGGCGCGCGCGGTGTCCGCGACCTGTGGCGGGATCCGCGTGCACTCGGTGTACGTGCCCAACGGCCGCGAGCCTGACTCGGAGCATTACCGCTACAAGCTCGCCTGGCTGGCCGCGCTGCGGGAGATGGTGGGCAGCGGCCCGCGGGACGCGATGGTGTGCGGGGACATGAACATCGCGCCGGCGGACATCGACGTGTTCGACCCGGACGCCTACGTCGGCCAGACCCACGTCACGCCGCCCGAGCGCGCGGCGCTGGCGCAACTGCAGGAGCTGGGCCTGCGCGACGTCGTGCGCGATCGCTGGCCGACCGAGCGCGTGTTCACCTACTGGGACTACCGCGCCGGAATGTTCCACCAGGACCTCGGGATGCGGATCGACCTGGTGCTCGCCAGCGCCACCGTCGCCGGCAGGGTGCGCGCGGCATGGGTCGACCGGCAGGCCCGCAAGGGCGCCGGCCCGAGCGATCACGCCCCGGTGATGGTCGATCTCGACGAGGCGCCCGACGGGGACATCGGACCGGTTGTGCCGCCGCCCTCCGCCCCGGCCGCCAGGCGGGGCTCGGTCAAGCTGCCCCAGGCACCGTAGCTGGCTCGGCGCGCCGGCCACGAAAGGGTATGCTCGGCCGCGATGCCCGTGCACCTGCCGCCCAGGCTGCGCTCGGCGCACACGCGCACGCCCAGCGCTGTCCTGATCGCGCTGGTGGCGATCGCGCTCGCGACGCCCGCATCCGCGATCGCCTCCGGCAAACCCGCCAGCGTCCCCAGCTGCGCCGGTTTCCCGCGTGCCAGGATGGCGCGGCTGATCCACGTGAGCTCGCTCAAAGCGCCGGAAACGAGCCCCCTGAGCAACCAGTGCCTGTATGAGGCGCTGGTACCGGGACACTATTCAGACCTGCTCACCGTCTCGGTGGTCGCCACCAGCAAGCAGGTGTTCCTGAAGGCCAAGCAGCAGGAGAAGACGGCCCCCGGCGTGTACGGCACCGTCAACATCCGCGGCGCCGCCGCGTTCGACGTGATCCACACGACCAGCGGCGCGTCGCTCGCCCCCTGCCCGCCGGGACACACGCTCCCCGAATTCGGCCCGCCGCTCTGCAACGGCGATCCGGAATGGTCGACCGTCGCCGTCGACTCCTACGGGACCCTGAAGCCGCGGGGGCCGAAGGCGTTCGTGTCGGTCGCCCTGGCGGGTCAGGAGGAAGTCACTTACGCCAGCTACGCGATCTCCCTGGACAGGCAGATCCTGTCCGGCCGGATCCGTTGAGCGGAGCCCGCCTAGGACTCGCCGCTGCAGCGACGCTTCCGCGACACGTCGTAGCGCGGCGCGCCCTCAGCTCACCAGCACCGGCCGTTCGAACGTCGCCGCTTCCGGGATCACCAGGCCGGCTTCCGTCTGGAACCACTGTTCCAGCAGCGAGCAGTACATCCCGCGGTAGTCGGACGTCTTGAGCAGGTTTTCGTTTTCGTCCAGGTTGGTGAGGCCCGGGAACTCCCCGACCATCTTCCCCGCCGCGCGAGTGCCGATCAGGAACGCCACGCCGCCCGCGCCGTGGTCGGTGCCCGAGCCGTTTTCCCTGGGGCGCCGGCCGAACTCCGACCACAGCTGGATCAGCACGCGCCGATCCAGTCCGCGCGCTTCCAGGTCGCGCTGGAAGGCCACCAGCGCGGGGACGGTCTGTTCGAGGTTCGTGCTCAGCGTGTTCACCTCGCCCGCGTGCGTGTCGTAGGAGCCGACCGCGTTCAGCGACACGCATTTGATCGGCATGCCGTCGTGGAGCATCGCCGCGAGCGCCGCCAGCCGTTCGGCGAATTCGCCCGCCGGATACGTGACCGGCGCGTGGTCGCCCGTTTCTTCCTCGGTCTCGACGAAGTCGGCCATCTCTTCGAGCACCAGGCTCGTGTCGTAGGAGGCGCCCCGCGCCTGCGCGTACGCCGGCGACGGCGCCGCCAGCGCGCCCAGCGCGCCGAACGTCTCCAGCGCCGGCCCCGTCACCGGTTCGCCCAGGCCGTACGCCCACATCGTGTAGTCCGCCGGCGAGGAGACCGCCGCGACCGGCATCGTCTCCGTCGCCAGCGCCGGCGCCAGCGAGTAGTCCAGCGACAGGCCCTGCAGCGGGTTGTCCGGGTCGCCGACCAGGTCGAGGTAGCGCCCCATCCAGCCCGAGCGCGCGTTCGCGTCGAGCTGGCCGACCTCCCAGTAGTGGCGACTGGTGAAGTGGCTCTCTTCCGAGGGCTCGTAGCCGATCGCCGGGAAGACGCTCACCTTGCCCTCTTCGTGGAGTTCCGCCAGGCCGCCCGCCGCCGGATGCCACATCAGCGTTTCGTCCTCCGTGAAGACCCTGCCCGCCCCTTCTTCCAGGCCGAGCACGGGCCTCAGTTCTCTGTAGCGGGCTTCCCGCACGGGCGCCAGCACGGACAACGCGTCCCAGCCTCCTTCCATAAAAACAGATACCAGCACCGGCTCGTCGGGCCCGCCCGCCGCCTGCGCCTGGGCGATGCCCTCTTCGAAGTGGCGCGGGCTGAGCATCGAGGCGCCGTACACCGACAGCGCCGCGCCGGCCGAGCGCAGCAGGAACGTGCGCCGGTCCATGCCCGTGCCGGCCGGCAGCGGCATCCCCGGCTCGATCCGCGGCAGCCCCTTCCCCGCGACCGCCGCGCCGCGGCGCAGCAGCTGCGAGCGGGTGAAGTCCCGACACGAGCAGCTCCTGGCCATCTCAGCTCACCTGCATGTCCGGGGAGGTCGCGATCAGGATCCGCAGCGCGTTCTGGCGCATCGCCCGGTAGGGGCTGCGCTCCCACTCGGCGAGCGGTTCCTGCAGGCACGTCTGCGCAAAGGACGCGATGCACTGCTCGGATTCCGGTGAGAGGCTCGGGTTGGCCCAGTAGGCGAGCGCGCTCGACAGCGCCGCCGCCGGGTCCTCCGTCGCGCTGTACTCCGGTTCGCCCTCCCCCGGCCACGGGTTGGGATAGGTCTTCGACGTCACGAAGCTCGCCATTTCCCAGCGCGCCCGCGCGGTCGACGTGTCCAGCCAGCGGGTGAAGTCCCAGCCGGAGACGTTCGGCGGATAGAACAGCTGCTGGCCCGCGTTCGCCGACAGCCACGCCCACGCCGTCGTGTCGATCGGGCGCGAGATCGAGCGCAGCAGGCCCGCGTTGTACACGACCGGCGGCGTCAGCAGCTCCGGGCCCTCGTAGAAGTCCGGGTGCTGCAGGATCGCCTCCACGACCGCGCGGATGCTGTGGCCAGAGCTCTCGTACACGCCCTGCAGCGAGGCGAGGGTCGCTTCCGAGGGCGACGCGGGGATGAAGTATCCCCACAGCTTCGTCACGAAGAACGACGCGTGCAGCGGGTGGCTGACGCACAGGCGCACCGCGTCTTCGTAGTTCCACCTTCCCTTCTGCCCGAACACCGTCTTCTCGCCCGTGTCGTGATAGCCGGGATCGAAGCGGAAGTCGTAGTCGCCGAGCGCTTCCGACCAGTCGTTGCGCCAGCCGGTGAGCGCGCGGGCCATTTCGCGCACGTCGTCCTCCGTGTACGCGCCGCGGTCCGCGCCGAGCGAGAACAGCTCCATCATCTCGCGCGCGTAGTTCTCGTTCGGGTCCCACCTGTTGTTGGACGTGCCATTGAGGAACAGCAGCATCGCCGGGTTGGTCGTCACCGCTAGGAACAGCTCGTCGAAGCTGCCGAGCGCCATCGAGCGGAACAGGTCGTTCTGGTCGAGCATCAACTGCTGGCTGTTCACCTGGTTGTTGGAGTTGGCGAACCAGTCGTGGAAGATGAACGTCAAACGCTCGACCAGCTGCTGGTCGGAGCGCACCATGCGGTCCAGCCACCAGCAGTGGTCATCGCCCCACACGCTCGCCGGTTGCAGCGGATTGCCTTCTTCGTCCACCGGTTCGGGGCCCGTGAGCGTCGCCGGACCCGACGGGCGCGTGAGGCCGAACACGACCTGTTCGAGCGGCTGGCCGACGAGCGCCTGCGCCTGCCCGGGAGTCGGCCCGAAGCCCGCGCGCCACAGCAGGCGCTGCGCCTGCGCGAGCGTGATCGGCGGCGAGCCCACGGTGGGGACCGGGGCGGAGGAGGGGGCCGGCGGCGAGGCCGGCGCGAGCGCCAGCGGGACCCCGAGGGTGCCCCGCGGCTTGGCGGCGACGCGATAGGCGGGGGTCTTGTGGCGCCTGCGCCTGCGCCGGCGATGCCCGCGGTGCTTGTCGTGATGCGCCGCCTGCTCCTTCGCCAGCCTGCTCTGCGCATCGCGAGCGGCGTGCGCCGCCTTCGCGCGCGGATCCGCCTGTTCGTGATCGAGCACCGAGGGCACCCGATCACTGTGATCGCACGCGGCGCTGTGCGGCGCGCTCATCGACGGATGTCCTACTCGGCGAGGCCGAGCACGACCATTCGGTCCACTCCCGCCCTCCTGCCTTCAAGCACGCGCCGGGTGGCGACGAGCGCAGACGTACGCGATGACACAGGACAGCAACGCAGTCCTCTCCTCCAAGGGCCGCCGCGCGGGCGCGGCGCTCGCGGCTCTCTGCGCGACGCTGCTGCTCGCGGCAAGCGCCCAGGCGGCCGCCACCGCAGCCTCGGAAAGCGAAGCGCCGGCCGCAGCGCCCGCCGCGCAACGCGAACCGCGGGCCGAAGCGCAGGTCGCGCCCGACGAGGCGGCGGCCTGGGGCGAAAACAAACACTGGGAGCTCGGCGCCGGTTACAGGAACGCGAGCACGGACACACCCGTGGCGGTCGCCGGGCTGACCGACGTCGAGGCCGTCGCGTCGGGCTACAACTTCAGCCTCGCGCTGCTCAACGACGGCACCGTGCGAGCCTGGGGCGGCAACAGCTTCGGCCAGCTCGGTGACGGCTCGCGCGAAGACAGCACCCAGCCCGTGCCCGTGACGGGCCTCAGCGGCGTCACCGCGATCGCAGCCGGCGGCGCACACGCCCTGGCGCTGCTCAGCAATGGAACGGTCGTGACCTGGGGCGGCAACGCCTACGGACAGCTTGGCAACGGAACCTCCTCCAGGGGCACCGACTACGGCCCCGCGAGCACGGTGCCCGTACTCGTGAAGGGGTTGACCGGCGCCGTCGCCGTCGCGGCGGGAGGCGGCGACGACGTCGTGCTGCTGAGCAACGGAACCCTCGAGGCGTGGGGTGAAAACAGAAGCGGGCAGCTGGGTGACGGCACGACTGTCGAGAAAGACGTGCCGACGCCGGTGCGCGGAGTCGGCGGCGTGCAGGCGGTCGCGGTCGGCGGCGTGGCCTCCGAGGGCGGCCACATGCTGGCCCTGCTCCGCAACGGCACCGCGATGGCGTGGGGCGCCAACGGCGCGGGGCAGCTCGGCAACGGCTCCACGACAACCAGCGGCGTGCCGACGCCGGTGAAGGATCTGACCGACGTCACGGCCATCTCGGCGAGCGTCTCGCACAGCATGGCGCTCCTGGGCGACGGCACCGTCAGAGTGTGGGGCAGCGACGCGTACGGCGAGCTCGGGCAGGGACCGGAAGCGAGCAAGAAGGGCGTGCCCTGCAGCAGGCTCCCGATACCCGTGAGCGGTCTGAGCGCCGTCACCGCGATCTCCGCGGGCATCGGGTTCAGCCTCGCCGTCAGCGGTGGCAGGGTCTTCGCCTGGGGAGCGAACTACGCCGGCCAGCTCGGTGACGGAACCACCGCCTCCAGCGCCGTGCCCGTGCAGGCCGGCGAACTCAGCGATGTGGCCGGTATCGCCGCCGGCGAACGCCACAGCGTCGCGCTGCTCGGCGGCGCGGGGCCGGCGCCGGCGATCGAAGGCACGCCCGGCGTTGGCTCCATCACCGTCACGTGGCACTCGAGCGAGCAGACGGAACGCTGGCGCGTCAGCTGGCGCCCCGTCGGGCACCACCTGCCCGCCAGATGGGCCAAGTACGTGAGCCTCGGCCCAACCACCCGCAGCTACACCGTCTCCGGGTTGAGCGGCGGCCCCTGGGAGATCCTCGTGCAGAGCAGGGAATCCGGCGCGAGGACCGTCGAGGTCACGCCGTTGCCGTAGTCGGCTACTGTGGGCCCGGTGATGGCGGTGGCGCGGTGATCCGCCGGCTTGCGATCAGGTGGGCGTTCAACACCGTCGCCCTGTTCGTGGCGACGTGGCTGCTGTCCGGGCTGAGCTACGGCCGCGACTGGTGGGCGCTGCTCGCCGCCGGGCTCGTGTTCACGCTCGTGAGCCTCTTCCTGAAGCCCGTCCTCGCGTTCCTCTCGATCCCGTTCATCATCGTCACGTTCGGGATCTTCTACCTCCTGATCAACGTGTTCATGCTCTACCTCACGCACTGGATCGTCCCGCAGTTCACGATCGCGACCTTCTGGTGGGCGCTGCTCGCCGCGATCATCGTCAGCGCCGTCAACGGGATCCTGCAGGTGTCCTTCGGGCGCCCGGGGAAGCGGTAGTCTCAGCGGATGGTCCGAGCCTCGGTAGCTGCGCTGATGCTGTCTGCCGCAACGCTCGTGTCCGCCGCCGTTCTCCTCGTTGCGACCCCGCCGACGGCCCCGGCCGCGAGCGCTCGCGCCGCAAGTCCTCCGAAATGCGCCACCTCGGGACTAGTGATGTGGCTGAACTCCGAAGGCTCCGGCACCGCGGGGAGCTTCTACTACCACCTCGAGTTCGCCAACCTCTCCGGCCGCACGTGCACCCTCGGCGGGTACCCGGGAGTGTCCGCCGTGAACCTCGCCGGGCGCCAGATCGGCGCCTCCGCACGCCGCGAAGTCACCCAGAGACCGCGGGTCGTCACGCTCGCGCCCGAAGCGCAGACCACCGCTCTGATCCGCGTCGTCGACGTCGGCGCGCTGCCCGCGTCCTGCCGTCCGGTCACGGCCGCCGGCTTCCGCGTCTATCCGCCCGGCCAGACGACCTCGAAGGTGGTGCCGTTCCCGTTCCGTACGTGCTCCAACGGCGGCCAGAGCGCGATCTCGGTGAGGGCGGTCAAGACCGAATAGGCACGGCGCATCGAGCGCTCAGCGCGAGCGCGCCAGCTCGGCCATCCGTTCGAACGCGACGAGCGGGTTCAGCGGCTCCTGATCGCCGCCCAGCTCGGCGTAGATGTTGGCGACGTTGACGACCAGGCGCTCGCCCTCGCCCCAGTCAGCCCAGCGGTCGAGCGAGATCGAGCACGCGGCCTGCAGCGGCGTCATTCCCTCCGCGTGACACGCGCGCGCCTGCTCGTACAGGTATTCGAAGTACGCCTTCAGCTCGCGCACCGCATCGGGTCCCGCCAGCGGCCCGTGCCCGGGGACGATCGTCTCGACGTCCATCGCGAGGATCCGATCGCACGCGGCGATCCAGTTGGACACGGGCCCCGCCCACGCGATCGGGTGGGCGCCGGAGAAGAGGATGTCCCCGGAGAACAGCACGCGTTGCGCGGGCACGTGCACGAGCGTGTCGCCGCGCGTGTGCGCCGGGCCGACCTCGAGCAGCCGCAGCTCCCGCTCGCCCACGCGCATGCTCAGCTCGCCGCTGAAGGTCTCGTCGGGGAGCGCGAGCTCGATCCCCTTGAAGTCGAACGCGCCGAAGCACTCCAGGAAGAACGCGCCCAGCTCGCCCATCGCCGGCGCCTGCTCGACGAGCGCGGCCATCGCCGCCGGCGGCAGCTCGGTCATCTCGGCGGCGGTCCGCTCGGAGGCGAGGATGCGGGCGCCGTCGACGAGCTGGTTGCCGTAGCAGTGATCGCCGTTGGCGTGGGTGTTGACGAGCGTGTCGATGCGCGCGGCCGCCGGCACCGCCCGGCGCATCGCCTGCAGCATCCGCTCGGTCAGCGCGAGGTCGTACAGCGTGTCGACGAGCAGCGTGCTCTCGCCGTCGACGATCAGGCCGGCGTTGCTCCAGCCCCAGCTGCCGTCCGGCTGCAGATAGGCGTACAGGCCGTCCCCGACCTCGTGCAGACCCTTGGCGTAGCTCATACGTGAGCCAATGCTCGCACAGTGCAATACTCGCGCCGATGCCATTCGACCCCACGCGCGCCGTACCGCGCTACCTCGCCGACGAGGACCGCTACGAGCGGATGCCCTACCGCCGCGTCGGCGCCAGCGGCATCCAGCTGCCGGCGATCTCGCTCGGGCTGTGGCAGAACTTCGGCGACGATCGCCCGCTCGCGGGCAGCCGCGCGATCCTGCGCCGCGCGTTCGACCTCGGCATCACGCACTTCGACCTCGCCAACAACTACGGGCCGCCGTACGGCGCCGCCGAGACCAACTTCGGGCGCATCTTCGGCGAGGACTTCCGCCCCTACCGCGACGAGCTGATCATCTCGACCAAGGCCGGCTACGACCAGTGGCCCGGACCGTACGGCGAGTGGGGCTCGCGCAAGTACGTGCTGGCGAGCCTCGACCAGAGCCTCGCGCGGATGGGGCTCGACCACGTCGACATCTTCTACTCGCACCGCTTCGACCCGCGCACGCCGCTGCGGGAGACGATGGGCGCGCTCGACACAGCCGTGCGCCAGGGCAAGGCGCTGTACGTCGGGATCAGCTCGTACTCGCCGCAGCGCACCGAGGAAGCGGTCGAGATCCTCGCCGGGCTCGGCACGCCGCTGCTGATCCACCAGCCCTCCTACTCGTTGCTGAACCGCTGGATCGAGCGGGGTCTGCTCGAGGTGCTCGAGCGCCACGGCGCGGGCGCGATCGTGTTCTCGCCGCTCGCGCAGGGCCTGCTCACCGACCGCTACCTGGACGGCGTTCCCGAGGACTCGCGCGTGCGCCGCGGCGAGGCGTTCAGCGAGCGTCTGCTCAGCGAGGAGAACCTCGCGCACGTGCGCGCGCTGCACGAGATCGCCGTGCGGCGCGGCCAGTCGCTCGCCCAGCTCGCGATCGCCTGGGCGCTGCGCGACCCGCGCGTGAGCTCCGCGCTGATCGGCGCCAGCAGCGTCGCGCAGCTGGAGCAGAACGTCGCAGCGCTCGCGAACGTGTACTTCACGCCCGAGGAGCTCGCCGAGATCGATCGCCACGCGGTCGAGGGCGGGATCGACCTGTGGGCGCCGTCCAGCAGCGCCTGAGCGCGGCTCACTCCTCCGCGCGCCAGCGCCGGTAGAGCTCCGTGAACTCCTCGCGCATCGCCGGCGTCAGGTCCTCGGCCCGCAGCCGCCCGGTGAGTCGGATCGTCGCGCGCATCTGCTGCAGGTACTCGGTGCAGTGCTCGCAACCCGCCAGGTGCGCCTCGAAGCGCCGGCGCTGCGAGCGCGAGAGCGCGCCTTCCAGGTAGTCGGTGATCAGCTCGACCACCTCCTGGCACACCAGCTCGTTCCTCGACCAGAACACCGTCACAGACCCCCCAGCTCGCTCTCCAGCGCCTGGCGCAGGCGACTGCGCCCGCGGTGCAGCAGCACCCGCTGGTTGGCCTCGCTGATCTCGAGCACCTCGCAGACCTCCTGGCCGTCCAGCCCGTCGACGTCGCGCAGCACGACCACCTCGCGCTGGCGCGCCGGCAGCTCGTCCAGGGCCGCCTGGATCCGGTCCGTCAGGCCCTCCGCGAGCAGCCGGTTCTCGCTGTCCTCGACCCAGTGCTGCGGCGGTGACATCCACGCTCCCGACGCGTCGAATCGAGCCCGGTCGACGGCCGGCCCGGCGTCACCGACGGCGACGGAGCGATGCTCATGCACGCCCGTGCTCCGTGCCCGGTTGACGAGGATCCTCAGCAGCCAGGTCCGGAACGACGAGCGCCCGGCGAAGCCGTCGATCCCCCGCAGCACCGCCAGCCACGTGTCCTGGACGACCTCCTCGGCGATCGCCGTGCTCGACACGAACGAGCCGGCCAGGCGCAGCATCGCGGCGTGGTGGCGCGAGACGAGCAGCACGAACGCCTGCTCGTCGCCCGCGCGCAGGCGCGCCACCAGCTCGCCGTCCTCGTCCGCCGCGGGCGCTCCGCGGCGCTTGCCAAGCGGCATCGCGATCGCCGGGATCAACCCCACGCGCACGCTCTGGGATCGGATACGGGATCGCAAGCACTGTCCATGCCGTTCATCGGTTGCCGTGCAGGCTACGGCGCCCACCTGGACGCCGCAACCCACATGACCTGTCATCACTAGCCGGCGACGATGCCCTCGCCGCCGATCGCGCCCGGGACGGTGACCGAGCCGATCTCGCTCAGTGCGCCGCCGCCCTCGATCGCGAACTCGTCCACGTCACCGGCCGCGCCGGTCTGCACGTAGAGGAAGCGCGCGTCGCCCGACACCGCCGCGTCGACCGTGCCGCCGTCGGTTTTGGTGTCGCCCAGCAGCGTCAGCGCTCCGCCGAAGCCGGACTGGAAGCCGGTGAGCGAGGCGCTGCCCGCGTTGGAGGTGTAGAAGCGACTCCCCGCCGCGGCGACCCAGCACGTGGCGGCCTGTTCGGTGGCCACCGAGTCGAGCAGCGTGACCGTCCCGTTCCAGTTCAGCCGGAAGCTCGCGAGCGCGCCCGCGGCCTCGGCGATGACCAGGTTGCCCTCGCGGTCGAACGTGATCGCGAACGGCACGGTGCCCGGCTCGGAGTTGACGACGGGCGTCTGCGAAAGCTGCCCGAAGCCGAAGACGCGAAAGACGTCGACGTCGCTGCCGTTGGCCTTGGTCGTGACGATCAGCTTCGAGCCGTCCGGCGAGAACGCGATCTGCCCCGGCGTGTTCGTGAACTGGGGGCTCGCGGTCGGGTTCAGGCCGAGCGCGCGTCCCGATCCGGGGATCGGCAGCAGGTGGCCGAACGCGCTCACGTAGCCCTGGACCGATCCGCCGTTCTCGGCGTTCAGCACGTACACCACATTGCCGTGGACGGCGATGCTGACCGGGAACGAGCCGCCCGAGCCGAGCACCTGGCGCAGCGCGAGACGGTCGCCGAACACGGCGAACACCGAGATCGTGTCGCTCCCGGCGTTGACGGCGTACAGCAGGCCGTCCGCCTGGTCGTACGCGAGCGAGCCCTGCGAGGCGAGGTGGTCGACGACCGAGCCTTCGAGCTGCCCGCCGAGCCCGCCGGTGGGGTAGGCGCCGGCCTGCGTGAGCGTGCCGTTCCATGCGCGGTCATACGCCACGATCTGGTTGCCCGCCAGGTTGTCGGTCTGCACGAAGACGGGCTGACCGGATCCGAATCCGAACGGCGGGTGGGGGCCGGGCGGGCCTCCGAACGCGCTCGCGGACGCGCCGGCGCCGGCGAAGATGGCGGCCGCGGCGACGATCGCTGCCAGGCCGAGGCGAGTTGTCGATCTCATCGTGATGTCTCCTAGGAGTTGGGGAGTGGACATGCAACGTTCAGTCCGCCCAGCCGGTGATCCGTTACATGGCGCCAGGCGCCGAGCGCCGAGGGCCAGGCGCCGAGCGCCGAGGGCGCGATCCGCTGCAGGGCCCGCCGGCCGGTATCGTCGTATGCGTGGATGACCAAGCGGACGCGTTTGCGACGATCGACCGCGTCGCGAACGTGGTGGTGATGGTCGTGCCGCTCGGGCTGGTGGGGCTGGCGGCATGGCTGACCTGGGGAGGGGCCCTGCGCTGGCCCGACCTGGTCGCGCTCGCGCTCACCTACCTGCTCACCGGCGTCGGCATCACGGTCGGCTTCCATCGCCTGCTCACCCACCGCAGCTTCAAGACGAGCCCCGCGCTGCGCGCGCTGCTGGCCGCGCTGGGCTCGGCGGCGGTCGAGGGGCCGGTGATCGAGTGGGTCGCCAACCACCGCAAGCACCACCAGTTCTCCGACGAGCCGGGGGATCCGCACAGCCCGCACGTCGATCGCTCGAGCGGCTGGCGCGGTGCGCTGGGCGGGCTGTTCCACGCGCACGTGGGCTGGATCCTCGGCGGCGACGCGCTCGCGAACGAGGAGCGCTACGCCAAGGACCTGCTCGCCGACCCGGTCGTGCGCTTCGTCGACCGCACGTTCGTGCTGTGGGTGGCGCTCGGGCTCGCGTTCCCGTTCGGCCTGGGCTTCGCGCTCACCGGCTCGATCGCCGGCGCTCTGACCGCCCTGCTGTGGGGCGGCGCCGTGCGCATGTTCCTCCTGCACCACGCCACCTTCTCGATCAACTCGCTGTGTCACTTCTTCGGGCGGCGCAGCTTCGACACTGGCGATCAGTCGCGCAACCTGGTGTGGCTGGCGCTGCCCACGCTCGGCGAGGCGTGGCACAACAACCACCACGCCTTCCCGACCTCCGCGCGTCACGGCCTGCGCTGGTGGCAGCTCGATCCGTCGGCGTGGCTGATCGCCGGGCTGGAGCGCGCGGGCCTCGTGTGGGACGTCGTGCGGATCGCGCCCGAGCGCCAGCTGGCGAAGATCGCCGGCGCCGGCCGCTAGCGCGTCCACGCGCCCATCCGTCCACGCGTCCACGCGGGCTTGGCTGCCGCGCGCGAGGAGTATCGTTCGCCACGAGGAACGGCCAGCGGCGAAGGAGGGATCGGGAGATGTACGACTACGTGATCGTGGGAGCGGGGTCCGCGGGTTGTGTGCTCGCCAACCGCCTCAGCGAAGACCCTGACGTCAAGGTGCTGCTGCTCGAGGCGGGCCCGCCGGACGTCAAAGACAACATCCACGTGCCGCTCGGCTACCTCAAGCTGGGTGGCACCGAGGTCGACTGGGACTATCACTCGGCGCCGGAGTCCGAGTGCAACGGGCGGCGGATCACGCTGCCGCGCGGCAAGGTGCTCGGCGGCTCGTCCTCGATCAACGCGATGGTCTACATCCGCGGCAACCGGCGCGACTACGACGAATGGGGCGTGAGTGGTTGGTCCGCGGCCGACCTCATCCCGTATTTTCTCAAGGCGGAGGACAACGAGCGCGGCGCCTCGCGCTGGCACGGAGTCGGCGGACCGCGCCCCGTCAGCGAGGAGCGCTCCGGCAACGTGATCACGCGCGCGTTCGTCGACGCCGGCGAGCAGGCCGGCCTCGCGCGCAACGATGACTTCAACGGCGACGAGCAGGACGGCGTCGGCCTCTACCAGGTGACCCAGCGCGGCGGCATGCGCGCGAGCACCGCGGTCGCGTACCTGCATCCCGCGAGCGAGCGGGCGAATCTGACGGTGATGCCGTACATGCACGTCCAGCGGGTGCTGTTCGAGGGCACGCGCGCGGTCGGCGTGCAGGCGAGCCAGCTCGGCCGGGAGCAGGAGCTGCGCGCCGAGCGCGAGGTGATCCTGTGCGGCGGCGCGTACAACTCGCCGCAGCTGCTGATGCTCTCCGGGGTGGGGCCGGCCGAGCACCTGACGATGCGCGAGATCGAGGTGCTGCTCGACCAGCCGGCCGTCGGCGAGAACCTGTCGGACCACCCGGCGACGCAGCTCGTGTGGACGACTCCCGAGCCGGAGAGCCTGCTGCTGGCGCTGGAGCCGGCGGCGCTGGAGCAGTACGAAGCGACGCAGACCGGCCCGTTCGCGTCCAACCTGGCCGAGGCCGGCGGCTTCGCGCGCGTGGCCGCGGACGCGCCGGCGCCCGACATCCAGTTCCACGTCGCGCCGGTGCACATCGTCGAGGAGGGCATGCGCGACCCGGAGGCGCACGGCGTGTGGGTCTCGCCGTGCCTGCTCACCGAGCACAGCAGGGGCTCGGTGCGGCTCGCCTCCAACGACCCCACCGCCAAGCCGATCGTGCACAACGCGTTCTACACCGCGGGCGACGACGTGCAGCGCATGATCGCCGGGCTGCGCCTGGCGCTGGACATCTGCGGCCAGCCGGCGATGCGGCCGTACTGCGCGGAGCCGTTCAACACGCCCGCCGGCGACAGCGACGAGGCGCTGCGCGCGCACGCCGCGCGCACGACGTTCGCCGTCTACCACCCGGTGGGCACGTGCCGCATGGGCGAGGACGCGGAGGCGGTCGTCGACGAGCAGCTGCGCGTCAACGGCCTCGAGGGCCTGCGCGTGGTCGACGCGTCGGTGATGCCGACGGTCCCGCGCGGGAACACCAACGCGCCGACGATCGCCGTCGCCGAGCGCGCCGCCGACCTGATCCGCCACGGGCGCGCGCTCGCCGAGCCGAGCGCCGCGCTCAGCGCCGCCTGAGAATGAACACGTCTCCACGCGCGGTCCACCACCTCAGCTGCGGGACCATGTGCCCGCGCGGCGCGCGCCTGATCACCGGCGAGGGCGGCCTGCTCGCGCAGGCCCGGCTCATCTGCCACTGCCTGCTGATCGAGGGCGCCGAGGGCCTCGTGCTGGTGGACACCGGCTTCGGGCTCGACGACGTGCGCAACCCCAGGCAGCTCGGGCTGGTGTTCAACGCGGTCATACGCCCGCGCGTCAACGCCGCCGAGTCCGCCATCTCCCAGGTCCGCGAGCTCGGCTTCGATCCGAACGACGTACGCCACATCATCACCACCCATCTCGATCTCGACCACGCGGGCGGCCTTCCCGACTTCCCCGAGGCGGAGGTGCACCTGCTCGGCCTCGAGCTCCAGGCGGCCATGCACCCCAGCTGGCGCGACCGCCCGCGCTACGTCGCCGCGCACTGGGCCCACGGTCCCCGCTGGGTCGAGCACGGCACGGGCGGCGAGGATTGGCTCGGGTTCGACGGCGTGCGCATCCTGCCCGGCAGCGACGCCGAGATCCTGCTGATCCCGCTGGTCGGGCACTCGCACGGGCACACCGGCGTGGCGGTCAGGGACGGGGATCGCTGGCTGCTGCACTGCGGCGACGCCTACTTCCACCACGGCGAGGTGGCCACGCCGCCGCACTGCCCGGCGGGGATCGGCGCGTTCGCGGCGTTCGACCAGGTCGACGGCGCCGCGCGTCGCGGCAACGTCGAGCGCCTGCGCGAGCTCGCCGCGCGCCACTCGGACGAGGTCGAGCTGATCTGCTCGCACGACGCCTCCTACCTCGACGCCCGCCAGCCGCTCGGGGCGGCCGCCGCCCTGCAGAACGCCGGCTAGGAGTTCGGGGCCGAGCGCGCCTCGCGCACGAGCCGGCGCATACCCCTGATCCAGCGTTCGGGATCGGTGCCCTTGCGCGCCATGAACTCCGCGACGTTCTCGTGCGGGAGGATCAGGAAGCGCTCCTCGCGGATCCCCGCCACGACCGCGTCGGCCACGTCCTCGGGTTCGATCAGCCCGCCCGCCGTCAGCGCGGCGGCGCCCGCCGCGTCCTCGAAGGCCAGGTCGAGCATCGGCGTGCGCACCCCCTGCGGGCAGATGCACGACACGCGCACGCCCTCGTCGTCGTATTCGATCGCCATCCACTCCGCCAGCGACACCGCCGCGTGCTTGGTGACGCTGTAGATCAGCGAGGAGACCTGCGTCAGCAGGCCGGCGGCTGACGCGGTGTTGATCAGGTAGCCCTCGCCGCGCTCGCGCATCTGCGGCAGCAGCGCGCGCGCCGCCCACACGTGCGCCATCACGTTCACCCGCCACGCTTCGTCCCACGCGTCGTCGGGAGCCTCCGGTCCGCCGCCGGCGCCGCCGACGCCCGCGTTGGAGACGAAGATGTCGATCGGCCCATGGGCGTCGCCGGCGGTGGCGATCAGCTCGCGCACGCTGTCCTCGCGGCCGGCGTCGAGCTCGACGGCGAGCGCGCCCGCGCCGATCTCAGCGGCGATCGCGCGCGCGCCCTCCAGGTCGCGGTCGGCGACCACCACCGCGCGCGCTCCCTCGGCGGCAAAGCGCCGCACGAGCGCCCGGCCGATGCCGCCGGCGCCGCCCGTGACGACGATGTGCCTTCCGTTGAGCTCCATTGGGCGTACCCTATGTCAACCGTGAGTGCCGATGCCAGGATGGCGGGCGCGCCCGTGGCGCCCATATGGGGCGAGCTGCGCTACGGCGCCGAGCTCGCGCGGCTGCTTTCCGACGCGCGCCTGCGCGCCCCGCGTCCGTGCGCGGACGCCCAGCCGGTGCTGCTGATCCCCGGGTTCATGGCCGGCGACGCGTCGCTGACGGTGATGCGGACGTGGCTGCGCCGCCGCGGGCACCGCGTGGCGATGAGCGGCATGCTCGCGAACGTCGACTGCGCGGGCCGCGCCGTGGAGCGCCTGGAGGCGCAGCTCGAGCGCTTCGCCTCTGCCTGCGGCGGCCCGCTCGTGCTGATCGGGCAGAGCCGCGGCGGCACGCTTGCCCGCTCGCTGGCCGTGCGCCGCCCCGAGCTCGTGAGCGGGCTGGCGATGCTCGGCTCGCCGGTGCGCGACGGGCTGGCGGCCTCCGCGCAGGTGCTGCGGACGGTGCGCTGGATCGCGAGGCTCGGGGACCTGGGACTGCCGGGAGTGTTCTCGACCGGCTGCCGCGACGGGGAGTGCTGCGCGGGCTTTCACGCCGATCTCCACGCGCCGCTGTCGCCGGACGTGCACGCGATCGCCGTCTACTCGCGCAGCGACGCCATCGTCGACTGGCGCGCGTGCGTGGACCCGCACGCGGAGTCCGTCGAGATCGACTCGAGCCACTGCGGGATGTCGGTGCACCCGGCCGTCTACCGCGTGCTCGAGCACGCGCTCGATCGCCGCACGTAGGCTGAAGTGTCTTCGGGTCAAGCGCTTGACGGCGGACGGTCCCGGGCATAGGCTAGCGCCGAATAGCTAGAATAAGTCCAATAACGTGCCTCACACGGCCGAGTGGCCTGTTGGGTGAGTCTCTGGCGATCTAGCTCTTGACGCACGAGGATCCTGCTCCCCAGTGAAAGAGGTCATGGCTATGAGGTTCATACGCGGTTCGGCGGCGCTGGCTGTGTGCGTCGCCCTCTTATGTGTTCTGATGTCGCCCTCGGTGGCAAGCGCGCACGACCCTTTTTGCACAGA
The DNA here is from genome assembly GCA_052148875.1 of Solirubrobacteraceae bacterium. Classification (GTDB taxonomy): domain Bacteria; phylum Actinomycetota; class Thermoleophilia; order Solirubrobacterales; family Solirubrobacteraceae; genus Palsa-744. The sequence goes on along the minus strand of JBKQHH010000077.1, from coordinate 5,031 downwards.
ATGCAACAGAGTAGTCATCAACGAAAAGGGCGCCTACGTACACAATCGACCGAATGGTCAGGTGATTGGCTGGATTAAGGTGGGGACGGAAGTCTACGTGCTCGAATCGCCTGAAAGGGTTTGGTGCAACATATTAATCATGAGCCCATATGCGGTGGCAAATGGAGGATGGGTTCTCTGCACGGTCCTCGGTGGCCGTGCAAGAGTCATCACCAAGAAGGGCGCTTATGTGTACACTGGGCCGAGAGGCCAGGTGATTGGTGAGATCGGGGCGGGGACGGAAGTCTACGTGCTCGAATCGTTTGAGGCGGAATGGTGCAACGTGTTAATCGGCAGTGAAGCAAACGGTGGATGGACACCCTGCACGAACCTCGGCGCCCCGATTGGGTCGGGGCCCGCCTATAGGCAGGCTCGCAGGGAGGGTAAGCGGATGGAAGGGGTATAACGTGACGGATGGACGACCTACTCGCGCTTGCCGTCCCACCGCCGCGCGCCCGCCGCGGCCGCGCCAAGTCCCCCGCCACGCGCGCCGCGGCCGGGTGATCCGATGCAGTACGTGAACCTCGGCGCGAGCGGTCTGCGGGTTTCGCGCGTGTGCCTGGGCATGATGAGCTTCGGCAACGACAGCGACAAACCGTGGGTGCTCGACGAGCAGGCCGCCGAGCCGATCGTGCGCGCCGCGGCGGAGGGCGGCATCACGTTCTTCGACACCGCCGACACGTACTCGCAGGGCGCCAGCGAGATCGCCACGGGCCGCCTGCTCGCGAAGCTCTTCACGCGCGAGGAGGTCGTGCTCGCCACCAAGGTGTTCATGCCGATGACCCCCGGCGAGAACGGCGGCGGGCTCTCGCGCAAGCACGTCCTCAGCGCGATCGACGCGTCGCTGGAGCGCCTGCAGATGGACTACGTCGACCTCTACCAGATCCATCGCTGGGACAACCGCGTTCCGATCGAGGAGACGATGGAGGCCCTGCACGACGTCGTGCGCGCCGGCAAGGCGCGCTACATCGGCGCCAGCAGCATGTTCGCGTGGCAGTTCGCCAAGGCCCAGCACGTGGCCGAGACGCGCGGCTGGACGCGCTTCGTCTCGATGCAGAACCACTACAACCTCGTCTACCGCGAGGAGGAGCGCGAGATGCTCCCGCTGTGCGTCGATCAGGGGGTCGGGGTGATCCCGTGGAGCCCGCTCGCACGCGGCGTGTTGGCGGGCACGCGCACGCGCGGCGGCGAGCGACTCACGACGCGCGCGGACACCGACCAGTTCACCGACTACCTCTACAACCAGCCCACCGACTTCGACGTGGTCGAGCGCGTCGCAGAGGTCGCCGCCGAGCGCGGTGTGCCTCCCGCGCAGGTCGCGCTCGCGTGGCTGCTGCACAAGCCGGCGGTGACCGCGCCCATCGTCGGGGCGACGAAGGTCGCGCACCTGGAGGACGCTCTGGCCGCCGAGCAGCTGGCGCTGAGCGACGCCGAGATCGCGCGGCTGGAGGAGCCCTACGCTCCCCACCCGGTGCTCGGCCACGGGTAGCGCCGCGTGAGCGCCACAGCGCCGTGTCAGGTGCCCGCGTGGTTCGGGTATTCGTGCACCGATACCAGCAGCACCGGTCCGTCGATCGCGCGATAGCTGTGCGGCTGGTCCGCGCGGAAGCTGATCAAATCGCCCGGGCCGACGACCTCCGAGAAGGCTCCGGTCGAGATCTCGATGGTCCCGGTCGCGATCACGAGGTGCTCGAACAGCCCTTCCACGTGGGCGGTGGCGTGCCGCTCCGCTCCCTCCTCGAGCGTGAGCGTGTAGATCTCGATCAGAGCGCCCCCGGTGCGGGTGAGCATGTGGCGGGCGATCAGGCCCTCCGTCTCCAGCCCGGCCTGGTCGATCCCCACGACCTCGACGTCGCTCGCGCGTACGACCGATACGTCGTCGACCGGCGGCTCGTCGTGGAAGAGGCTCGCAAACGGGACCCCCAGCGCCGACGCGAGCGCCCACACGGTGTCGATCGAGGGATTGCCCTGGCCACGCTCGATCAGCGATACGGTGGACTTGGCCACGCCCGCCTGCTCGGCGAGCGCCGAGAGGGTCATTCCGCGTGTCGTCCTCCAGCGGCGCAGGTTGCGTGCGATCGGCTGACCCGCTCCGTCCACGGCACAAGTTCTATCGCACTGAACTGCTGGCATGGATACAGAGACGGTTGACACGAGCGGTCGAGCGCTGTCGGAGTACGAGCGCCGCGGCACCAGTGAGTCCTCATTCAGTAACTCCGGTCACGCCGGACCCGATTTCGAAGCGGCTGCGCACTGACCAGCAGAGCGAGGTTCTCGGCGAAGATCGCGAGCATGCGATCTGTGTAATCGAGCGCATCCAATGCCACGTGGGGCGTGATGATCAGCCTGGGGGAATCCCACAGCTGCGACTCGGCCGGTATCGGCTCTGGATCGAACACGTCGAGGACCGCCCCGCCGAGCGAGCCATTGGAAAGCCGGATGGCGAGCTCGTCGTAGTCGACGATGCCCGCCCGCGCGACGTTTATGATCCCCGCTCCCGGCGCCAGGAGGTCGAGCTGCGCCCCTCCGATCAAACCCGAAGTGGCGGGCGTCAGCGCGGCCGTCACCAACAGGAAATGCGCGCCCGCGACGGCCCGATCGACCTCGTCCGGCCCGTACATCTCGTCGACGTGATCGTGGGGCTCGCGGCTTTGGCGGACACCGCGTACCAGCAGGCCGAGCTCCTTCGCTCGCCGGGCGCCCTCGCCGCCGAGCGCGCCCACTCCGACGATTGCGACGGTCTTGCCGCTGATGCAACCGCTGTGCCATTCACTCCACTTATGCGCGCGCTGGTTTGTCATATGCAGCGGGATGTCGTTGCTCAACATCAGCAGCGCACACGCGATGAACTCGCCGGCCTTCGGCACATGCGCGCCGCTGCTGGTGCTCACAACCACCCCCTCCGGCACCCAGTCGAGTGGATGCAGGTGCTCGACGCCCGCGCCGATCACATGTATCCAGCGCAGGTTCGTCGCTCGCGCGACGAGGTCCCGCGGGAACTGCCAGCCGACGAGCACGTCCGCCGCCTCGATGGCCTCCTGCTGCTCCGAACCGAGCCCGATCGTCAGCCGCACGCGGTCGCGCAGATCATCGGCCCCTCGCAGGGCGGTCCAGAACTGCTCCTCGCGCACGAGGTACATGTCCGCGGCGCCCGGGATGTTGATGATGTGAACGTGGATCTCGCCTGTCGCTGTCATGCCAACCTCCTCCTGCGTCACCCCAGGACCCTCTTCAGGAACGCCTGCGTGCGCGGGTCGCGCGGGCGGTTGAGGATCTCCGCGGGCGTGCCGGTCTCCCTGATCCGCCCGTCGGCCATGAACACCACCCGATCGGCGGCCTCCCGCGCGAATCCCATTTCGTGTGTGACCACGATCATCGTCATGCCTTCCTCGGCGAGTTGCTTCATCGCATCGAGGACCTCCCCGACGAGTTCCGGATCGAGGCCCGAGGTGGGCTCGTCGAACAGCATCAGCCGCGGACGCATCGCCAAGGCCCGGGCGATCGCCACCCGCTGCTGCTGCCCGCCGGACATCTGATTGGGGTATGCCCCGATCTTGTCGGCGAGCCCAACCCGCTCGAGCAGCTCGCGCGCACGCCGCTCGGCCTCGGGACGAGGCTCGCGATTGACCTTCACGGGCGAGTGCGCGACGTTCTCCAGCGCCGTCATGTGCGGGTACAGGTTGAAGCGCTGGAAGACCATCCCGATCTTGCGCCGCTGCCGGCGCACGTCGCGCTCGCGCATCTCCTTCAGACGGTCGCCGTCGCGCTTGTAGCCCATGACCTCCCCGTCCACCCACACGACGCCCCCGGTGGGCTTCTCCAGCCGGTTGATGCAGCGCAGGAACGTGCTCTTGCCACCCCCCGAGGGGCCCACGACGCACACGACTTCTCCCTCCTGCACGGTGAGGTTCACGTCGCTGAGCACGTTGGCGGCGCCGAAGTGCTTCTCGACGGCGACCGCGTCGACCATCGCGCTCATCACGCCGTCCCCGAGCCGCGGCGGCGAGCGGAGATGCGCTCGAGCACGTGGATGATCAGCCGTTCGACGGCGCTGCGGGGCCGCACGCGCTGCAGGCCGCGGCCCAGGCGCCGCTCGATGTAGTACTGGCCGATGCTCAGCGCCGAGGTGGCGATCAGGTACCAGCCGGCCGCGACGAGCAGCAGCTCGATCACGCGGGCGTTGACGAAATAGACTTTCTGCGCCTCGTTGAGCAGCTCGGAATAGGCGATCACGGAGGCGAGCGACGACATCTTGAGCATCCCGATCGTCTCGTTTCCGAGCCCGGGGACGATCACGCGCATCGCCTGCGGCAGGATCACGTCGCGCAGCGACTGCGCCTGCGAGAGGCCGAGGGCGGTCGCGGCCTCGTGCTGGCCCTCGTCGACCGAGATGATCCCCCCGCGGACGAGCTCGGTCAGGTACGCGCCCTCGTTCACGCCGAGGCCGAGCGTCGCCGCCATGAACGGCGTGATCACGGCGATCGTCTGGACGTGGAAGACCCCTGGTACGCCGAGCGTCGGGAAGACGATCGCGAGGTTGAACCACAGCAGGAGCTGCACCAGCGTCGGCACTCCGCGGAACGCCCACACATACAGCCACGCCACGCTGCTGGTCACCGGGTTGGAGGACAGCCGCATCACGGCGAAGATCACGCCGAGCAGCATGCCGAGGACCATTGCCACCGCGGTGAGCAGCAGTGTGTGCAGGAAGCCGACGATGATCGTCGAGGCGGTGAAGTAGTCGGCGACGACGCTCCAGTCGAGCTGCGCGTTGGCCCACGCCCAGATCAGCCCTCCGAGCGGAACGAGCACCGCGACCGCGGCGACCCAGCGCCCGTAGTGGCGGCGGGGGATGAGCTCGAGTCCTGCCAGGCCTCGCTGCGGCGTGTCGCCTGCGCCAGGGAGGGGCTGCAGTGACTCAGAGCCGCTCATGTTCAAACGACCCGGAGCCTAGAACGGATTGCGGACACCGTCTCGGGCGCCAAATCGCCC
>JBKQHH010000076.1:0-2556 GCA_052148875.1 Solirubrobacteraceae bacterium | reverse complement strand
GTCAACTTCGGCGGTGGATCCTACGTGCTGTATGCGGAGTTCAAGGAGGAGGACGGGGAGATCGAGGTCGACCCGGAGCCCTACAGCGACAACTTCGACAGGCCCGCCCGTCTTTTGCCGGTGGAGGCGAAGGCGCTGGTGGCGGCGATCGACCTGATCGGCGAGCACATCCCCGAGGGCTCGCTGACCTCCGCACGCGCCAAGATCGTCGCCGCGCTCGGCGAGGACCCGATGGAGCAGGGGCTGCAGGTGGCGCCCACGGCCGGGGACGATTCGGATGTCGCGCGCGTGGTCTCGAAGGCGATCGTCCAGCACAAGCTGATTGAGTTCGAGTACTACAAGGAGAACGAGGACGAGATCGCGCTGCGCAGGGTCGAGCCGTACGCGCTCACCAACGGTCGTGAGGGCTGGTATGTCGCGTCGTTCGACCCAGAGCGCGACGGCGTGCGCCACTTCCGCCTGGACCGGATCAAGCACGTGAACGTCACCGATCAGAAGTTCGAGCCGCGCCCGGAGGTCGATCCGGCGGCGGAGGTCGATGGCTGGCTGCGCACAGGCGAGGTGCCCGCGTCGGCCACCGCGCGCGTGTGGGTCTCGCCGGAGCGCGCGCGGTGGGCGCGCGAGGCGCGGCGGGTGGTCGAGGAGTGGGACGACGGCGCGGTGATCGTCGAGCTGAGCTTCGCCGGCGTCGACTGGCTCGTACGCGAGATCCTCAAGGAAGCCGGCGACGCGGCCGTGCTCGAGCCCGAGGACGCCCGGGAGGCGGTGCGCGCGGCGGTCGCGCGCCTGCGCGAGGCCAATGGAGCACCGGCGCCAGCCTGATCGATCACCGCAACCGCGCGACCGTTGTCATATGACAACTTCGATCCAGTCGTGGGATTCGGAGGCTTGCGTCTGAGCGGGCCGCGCGAGTACGCTCTCAGACGTGAGCCGGCGCGAGCAGATCAGGATGAGCGACGCCGAGGTGGCCGCGTTCCTCGCGGAGGAACGGATCGTCACGTGCGCGACCATGGGCCCGCGCGGCTGGCCGCACCTGATGCCGCTGTGGTACGTCCTGCGCCCTGTCGAAGAGCCGACGCCGGCGGGCGAGACGGGCCCGCGCCTGTGGGCGTGGACGTACGCGGCCTCGCAGAAGGTCCGCAACCTCGAGCGCGACCCGCGCGCCACCGCGCAGGTCGAGGCCGGCGAGTCATACGAGGAGCTGCGCGGCGTGATGCTCGAGTGCGAGGTGCTCGTCCGCCGCGACCTCGAGGTCGTCAAAGCGCTGGGGCACGAGATCTTCGCCCGCTACGCCAGCCCTCGCGGCCAGCCTCCCGTGGAGGGCCTGCCCGCGGAGGTGGGCGAGATGCTCGACAGGCAGGCCGCCAAGCGCGTCGCGCTGGAGTTCGTCGAGCTGCGCCGGACCAGCTGGGACCACCGCAAGCTCGGCGGGGTCTACTGAGGCTCGCCCGCCCGCTGCCCGATCGCTCGGTAGGGTGATCCGGCGATGGAGCCGCTCAAGGGGCTGATCCTCTCCGGAGGCAAGGGCACGCGCCTGCGCCCGATCACGCACACGAGCGCCAAGCAGCTCGTGCCGGTGGCCAACAAGCCGGTGCTGTTCTACGGGATCGAGGCGATGGCCGAGGCGGGGATCGAGGAGGTGGGGATCATCATCGCGCCCGACACCGGCCCAGAGATCGAAGCCGCCGCCGGCGACGGCTCGCGCTTCGGGGTGCGCATCACCTACATCGTCCAGGACGAGCCGCTCGGCCTCGCCCACGCGGTGCTCACCGCCGAGCCCTTCCTGGGGGCGAGCCCGTTCGTAATGTACCTCGGCGACAACCTGCTCCAGGGTGGGATATCCGAGCTGGTGGCCGCCTTTCGCGAGCACGCGCCCGACGCGCTGATCCTGCTGACGCCCGTGCCCGACCCCGAGAACTACGGCGTCGCCGAGCTCGCCCCAGCGGCGTCGCGCGAAGGGGAGCCCGCCCGTCCCGCCGCCGCGGGCGCGCAGCCGGCGGAGCTGGGCCGTGTGGTGCGCCTGATCGAGAAGCCAGCCGAGCCGGCGACCGACCTGGCGCTGGTCGGCGTGTACATGTTCACCGCCGCCGTCCACGACGCCGCGCGCGCGATCGAGCCCTCGCCGCGCGGCGAGCTGGAGATCACGGACGCGATCCAGCACCTCGTTGACGCGGGCATGCGCGTGGAGCCGCACATCGTGCGCGGCTGGTGGAAGGACACGGGGCGCCTGGAGGACATGCTCGAGGCCAACCGCCTGATCCTCGACAACCTGCGCGAGCGGGTCGAGGGCGAGCTGATCGACTCGCAGGTCGACGGGCGCGTGGTGATCGAGCCGGGCGCGCGCCTGGAGCGCACCACCGTGCGCGGCCCCGCGATCATCGGCGCGGGCGCGCGGCTGAGCGACTGCTACATCGGCCCTTACACCGCCATCGGCGAGCGCTGCACGATCTCCGGCTCGGAGGTCGAGCACTCGATCCTGCTCGCCGGCTGCACCGTGTCAGACCTCGACGGGCGCATGGAGTCCTCGCTGCTCGGGCGCAACGTCACCGTGCGCCG
>JBKQHH010000075.1:0-16725 GCA_052148875.1 Solirubrobacteraceae bacterium | reverse complement strand
ATCGTGCTCGGCTCGAGGATCCTCGCCCAGAACTCGGTCGCGCGTGGCATGCCGCGTTACAAGTACGTTGCAAACCGCGCGTTGACGCTGGTCGAGAACATCGTCCTGCGAGAGAAGCTGTCGGAGTACCACACCGGCCTGCGCGCCTACCGGCGCGAGTTGCTGGAGGCGCTGCCGCTCGACCTGAACTCCAACGACTTCGTGTTCGACAATCAGGTGATCGCTCAGGCGCTGATGGCCGGCGCACGGATCGGTGAGCTGTCCTGCCCGACCCGCTACCACGATGAAGCGTCGTCGATCAACTTCCGGCGCAGCGTCACCTACGGCCTCGGGGTGCTGCGCACAGCCGTCGAGTACCGGCTGCAGCGGGAGGGTGTGCGCTTCTACCCGTATCTGTCGGAGGTGGCTCCGCTCCCGCCGTCCGGATCGAGGCTGGCTCAGTCGCGATCGGCGCTATGAGGCGAGCCGGACCGGAAGCGACTTGAGCTGGTTGAGAAACGGCGAGACGACCGCCAGCGGCTCGCCATCGAGGCGCATCCGCGGGTAGCGCGCCAGCGTCTCCTCGAACATGATCCGCAACTCGAGGCGCGCCAGCGCCGTCCCGAGGCAGAAGTGCCGCCCGCCGGCGCCGAACGCCTGGTGCTCGGGGTTGCGGCGCACGTCGAAGTGGTCGGGGTTCTCGTAGCGCGTCTCGTCGCGGTTGGAGGAGGCGTACCACAGCACCACCTTCTCCCCCGCGCGGATCCGCTGCCCGTGCAGCTCCGTGTCGCGCGTGGCGGTGCGGCGGAAGTGCGCGAACGCGGGGAACATCCGCAGCGACTCCTCCACCGCGCTCGCGATCAGCGACGGGTCCTCCAGCAGCGCCTGCATCTGCTCCGGGTCTTCCATCAGCGCGCGCATCGCCGAGCAGAACGTCGCCTTCGTGGAGTCGTTGCCCGCCGCCATCAGCAGGAAGAAGCCCATCACGATCTCGTGTTCCTCCAGCTTCTCGCCGTCGACCTCGGCGTGCACGAGCACGCTCGTCAGATCCTCCGTCGGGTGCTCGCGCCGCGCCGCGATCAGCGTGCGGCAGCGCTCGAAGATCTCGGGGATGTCTCGCTCGATCGCGCCGTCGACGCCGTGCGGGTTCACGTCCGGGTCGCCCGCGCCGAGCGTCGAGTTCATCAGGCGCGCCCAGATCTCGTCTTCCTCCTCGGCGATCCCCATGAAGCTGCCGATCACGCGCGCGACCACCGGCTGGGCGACGTCGTTCACCAGATCGCACGTCTCGCGGGCGGGCGGGCCCTCCAAACGATCCAGGACCCTGACCGCGATCGCCCGGATCGCATCCTCGTGCGCCGCGATCCGCTTCGGCGTGAAGCCCGCCTGGAACAGCGCCTTCAGGCGGTCGTGCTTCGGCGGGTCCATGCCGATGAACATCGCGCTGATCAGCTCCTGCGGGAACACGCCCGCCGCCGTGATCCCGTGTTCGGAGGAGTACGTGCGCCAGTCGCGGCTCACCGTGTGGATGTCATCCGCCGTCGTCACCGACCAGAAGCCCGCCTCGTCGGGGAATTCCTCGAAGCGCTCGGTCCAGTGGATCGGGCACTCGCCGCGCATCTGCTTGAACAGCGCGTGCGGCGGGCCGTCGAGCCAGTGCTCGCGCTCGGTCAGTTCGACGCTCTCGAGATCGCTGCCAACCGCCGCCATCCGCACTCCCCTGATCATTGCCGCAGGATGCGTGGCAAATGATACTGGCTGGCCGGCCAGTAAGGATGCACGTCGTGCGACTTCTTCGGATTTTGCGGACGCCGCCCGCGCGTGCGCCGCGGTGCAGGGTCGGAAATGCGTCGCGGCGCCGGGTCAGCTGGCGGCGTGCGGCCCGGCCTCGCGCAGGGCGCGCCCGGCGAACAGCAGCATGCTTTCGAGGTGCGCTTCGATCGTCTGCAGGTTGTGTTCGCCGGGGTACACCGCGCCGTCGGCGTCCGCCCCGACGGCCTTCAGCGCGGCGGCGAACGGCAGGTCCTCGTCGGGGTTGGCGATGTGGTCCTGTTCGCCGCCGTACACGAACGCGTGCAGCCCGAGCCGCGCGACGATCGGCCGATCGGCGCGCAGGTCTCCTTCCAGGCCGTTGAAGAAGCTCAGCCAGCTCTCCACCACGCCGAAGCGGTACGGGTTCGAGAGCGCGACGTTCATCGCGCCGTAGCCGCCCATCGAGTCGCCGACCACCGCGCGCGCGCCGCGGGCGGGCACCGTCGGCAGCGTGCGGTCGATCAGTTCCTGCACTTCCAGGATGTAGCTTTCGTAGCGCAGCGCGCCCTGGTTGCGCCACAGGTTCGCGCCGGGCCCGCCCTGGACCATCACCGCGATCAGCGGCGGGATCGCGTGACGCGCGATCAGCGTGTCGAGCTGGCCCTGCAGGCCGATCTGCGTGAACGCCGTGTCCGGCTGGTCCTGGCCGGGGAGCATGTACAGCACCGGGTAGCGGGCGGTCGTGCTGTCGTAGCCGGGCGGCAGGTACACGAGGAACGATCCTTCGCCGCCGTGCAGCGCCGCCGCGGGGAAGCTCGCGCGATCGATCCAGCTGCCGGCCTCGTCGTGGTTGACCGCTTCGAGCGTCGGCAGGTCCTGGACGGCCGGGGCCGAGCTGATCGCCGGGGCTTCTTCGACCGCGCCGGCGCCCGGCGAGCCGATGATGCCGGCGAACGTCAGCTGTCCGCCCTGCGCGAGCGCGAGGCACATCGCCGCGAGCGTCGCCAGCAGCACGCCGTCGAGCAGCCTTCGCCCCCGCGATCGCGGGGGCCGTCTCGCTCGCGGCGCGGCCGGCCCCGCGACGGCCGGCTCGCGGCGCGGCGGGAACGCGGGCACCCACGGCGGCGGCAGGAACTCAGCCGCCGCCGCACCGCCCTGGCCCGGCCAGCTCCAGTCGCCGAGGCTCTCCAGCCACACCTGCGTGCGGGACGCTCTCATCACAGCGGACATCGACGAGATTCAATGAAGCATGCAGCCGAAAACCAACCCCTGCACGAGCGCTCCCATCCTGCAGGAGAACGTGCAGATCTTCAGCTCGCGCCTGTGGCTCAGCTCGTGCTCCACACCTGCCCCACGCCTTCGAAGCCGAGCGCGTCCTTGGTCGCTTCGGTGAGGTCGAATTCGCGCCCCGCGACGTACGGCCCGCGGTCGACCACCGGCACGCGCACCGTGCGCCCGTCGTAGCGCAGCGTTATCAGCGTGCCGCACGGGAGCGTCTTGTTGGCGACGCCCATGGTCGCGCTCGTGAGCGATCCGCCGCAGGCGAGGCTGCCGCCGCCGCCGTACCACGATGCCTCGGCCAGGCGGTAGACGTTCAGCCGCCCGAGCCGCCGACTGGACGGGAGCGCGGGGCCGCTGCCGGCGAAGCGCAGGCGCACCCACTCGCTGCCCAGCCGGCGCGGCACGAAGCTCAGGCGAAAGCGCCCGCTCGTGCCGGTGCGTGCGCGGGCCAGCGTGCGCCAGCCGTGCCTGCCTGTGCCCTCCTGGGTGCCGAGCTCCTGCAGCGCCACCAGCTGGCCGGGAAGCGCCGAGCGGCGTTCTCCCAGCAGCGTGCCGGTGACGCTCGCGCGATGGTCGGCGAGGACGTTCAGCTGGTAGCGGCCGACCCTCAGCGCCGTGTGCGTCGGGGCGGCTTCGGTCGGGGTGGACGCCGTCGTGGCGATCCCGACCGGGACCAGAGGCGCCGCGGGCAGCGGCGTCGCAGGTACGTACATACGTAGACAAACCTCCTTGTTTACGCCTACGGGGTTAGCTGTCGGGCTCACGGCCGACCGCACACGCGTACGGACGCGTGTCAGCCGGGCGTTACCGCCACATCAGTGGCTGATTCGCCCCATCCGGTCCGCCTTTTCGCGATCCGGCAGTGGGTCCCCCGCTCGCCTCCATCCACGGAAGCGACTCGGCGAGTCGAACAATCGTTCGTATGATAACCGGCCGGCGGGGGGTTTGTGTGATGGTGCGCACATATATCAAGCCAAGGTAGGTAGCCCGCCCGGAGCCCGTAACCGGCGCTGGAAGGCCGGGGTATCTACGGCATGAACTCGATCCTATGGGCGCTCGCGGTCCTGCTCACGCTCTGGCACCTCGCCAAGCTGTTTAGCACGACGCCGAGCCAATACCGGCCCTTCTAGGCGACCAGGCGTCGGCTTGTAGGACGCCCAATCGTCGGTGATGATGAGCGAGGCCGGGTCCACGTTGGCGATGACCGCGTTACTCAGTACCGCGCCGTGGCGCGAGGCGATGACGCGAAAGCGGATGCGCCCGCCGCGCTCGACCATCCCGAGCACCGTCGCCGCTGAGTAGCCGCTACATCGACCACAGGGTCATCAACCACTCCGACGGCGTGTACGTGCGCGGCGACGTCTACACGGAACACGATCGAGAGAGCATTTGGGAACATGAAGACCGGGATGCGTGGCGTCTACAAGAAGGTGTCGCCGCGCTATCTCCAGTCCTACGTGGACGAGCACGCCTGGCGCCACAACGCGAAACGCAACGACTCGGCCCTGTTCGAGCAGCTCCTAGAGCGCGCCGAGTCTACTCGTCCGGCGTTGCGTCGATAAGCCGGTCCAGCGCATCCTCTACGGCTTCGCGCTCGGGCACCGGAATCTCGATCGGCCCGTAGGGCTTGCCGGTCTTTGGATCGATGCCTTTCGGCTGCGTTGGCTGCGTCTTGGGCTGCTTGTCGGACATCACGACCGAGCGTAGCGCGCTGCCTGTTCGGCCACGCAGCGTCGTGCTTTACGACTGGTTTCCGCTACCGCTAGGGGCTGCCGGCTGGGATGGGGCCGTTGGCGCGCTATTAGGCGCCTGGGGCTGGACCTGTACCGGCTGGGTCTGTGGTGTCTGCATCAGATTGACGGGACGACCGGGGTCGCCCGACCCCTGGTAGCCACCCTTCTTGACGATGCTCGGCTCATGTCTAGGCATGGCACGGATTATAGTCGCTCAAGGGGACCTCTTCGTTCTAGTCGTCAGGCGCGATCCTGCTGGCCAGCCATCGACGGGCACCCGCCGCAATCGGCGTTGGGACGGGCGGCGATGGAATGAAGAACAGCGCGTCGATTTGTTCGGCGTTTAGCCACATACCTCGCGGATTTATGAACTCTTCCGTAATGGTCCCGTCGGGTGAGGATGGCCAGACTTCTTCAAAGTAGACATCTCGTGATTCGCAGGGCGTCTGCCCTGCCCAAGACGTACGTCCGAACTTCCCGACCAAGAACGGATAGCGGTTTTCATCTCCCGGCTTTAGGTGGATCAAGACAAATCCCCGACCAAAGCGCTGAAAGATGTAGTCCCACGCCTCACGAGCATCGCGACCACCGAGCGCATAATGCACCCAGGTCAACGATCCCCCGCGACGTTCAGCACGTCGCAGGATCCAGCCTAGGGTCAAGCCAACGAGCGTTGGAATGACGAGAATCACAACGCTGACATACAGGGCGATTGCGCCGCCATGGGCCTCCCACGTCGGCGTTTGGCCTGGAGGGACGTGCTTCAACAGTCCGGCTGTATTGATCAGCCGCGTCGTCCAGCCAGTGAGCAAGATCGCCCCCTGGAGGACAATCGCGTAGATCAACGCGCGAAGTACTAGCTCCCAGTCCGATCGAGCGGCCCGTCGAGCGCGCCCTGTCTCGGCAAGGTCAGCGATGATAAAGCCTGGCAATACCAGGGCAATCGCAACGACGATCGCAGCGATAGTGTCGAACACGGTCAGCCAAGCCTAACCCGTCCGGCGGTCCGAACGCTGTCCGTTTGTGCGTATCGGCACTTTCTAGACGGTCATCGCAGCGATAGGCTCGGGCAGCACTTGCCGTCCAATCTCGCATATCAGCTAGCTGGCATTTGGGCCAAGCTCGACTTCGCCGACGAATGCGTTGATGCCCTTGACGGCGAGTGGCATGGATCGGAGCACATCAAAGCCATACGAATCGCGTTCCAATACAACCCGGAGGCCGAATGGCATACCGCTTACATCGCGGGAATCCAAGCCATGCCACGGCTGTGCATGCTCGCTGGAGCTTCGCTCAACCAAGCCCGCTCGGCCCTCGACCACATGGTCTGGATACTCGTCAAGCGCAACCATAAGAAGCCGACTAAGTACAACACCTTCCCGATCTGGCCGACCGGCAATACCACGTCCTTCATGCACGAGACGCGTAGACCCAAGATCAAGACATGCAGGGGATGGCGTCCCTCGGGAAAGCTCTACGGGGTGCGCAAATCTGCCGTCGCACTCGTCGAGCAATTGCAGCCGTACCACAGTCCTCACGGGCCGGAGGCAAGTGCCCTTTTTGCCCTCCACGAACTCGCGAAGATAGACAGGCACCAGGCCCTCGCGGATAGTCTCGCCTGGGTCAATCCAGCCGCCATCCGACCGCTGATCGTTGCTGGCGAGGGCTCGACGATCGTCGGCTATCGCAATCTGCTGCGCGACCCCCAGCTGAATCGCTTGGTAGACGGCACAAAGCTCGCACGCATCCGCATGGAACCGGCTACGTGCGAGCCGGAGGTGGAAGTGGAGGCGGAGCTGCCCATCAACATAGCCTTTGGCGACGGCTCCAATTTCCAGAGCATCCAAGCCCTGCGAGACATCATCCGCCAGACACGCACAATCATCGACTTGCTGGACACCTTCGGTGGGATGACCTCGGGGATCCACATAGGCGGCGGCGAAGGGCTGCCCCCCAAACAGTCCGCGCACTAGCTCGCTCTCGATCGCTGGGGTGAGCCGGGCCGGTTTCGACGGAGGCTCCGTCAAAGCCGGTCCGGCTCATCTGGAACTGTTGACGGGCAAGCCAGCGCCGGTGAGCCACCGTCCAGGTCGAGGACTCGGGATAAACCCGGCCGTGACGCAACAGCATCTTCCAGACCCGGTGACGAGCGGTCATCAGATCGCGCCGGCATGCATCGTGGGCACGCATCAGCTCGCGGGCAGCCTCGATCTCGACCGGTGGGACGACGATTGTGGTCAACGAGCCGGCCAGCAGCAGCCGCGCGAGCAGCTCCGCGTCCTTGCGGTCAGTCTTCACCCGATCCGAGGGGCCCCGGGGTGTCTTGCCCGGCGCGATCACATCGACATCCACTCCAGCCGCGGTCGTGGCGCGATAGAGCCCGAAACCGGTCGGCCCGGCCTCATAGCAAGCACGCACCGGACCGGACAGGCCCTGAAGCCACGCGACCGGCTCCTCGACGCCTGGCCCGAACCGCGCACGCAGCACCTCCCCCGTCGAAACGTCAATCGCCGCGGCATGTGTCGAGCGGGCATGGACATCGAGCCCCACATAGGTCACCATTCCGGTCATGGCCGGACCTCCTCACTTTTTGGGGTCAGCCGGAGCCGTTCTCCGGCCAGACAAGCCCCCGCGAGGAGTGTCCGGCCTACCTCCGACGGTCAACCCAACGGGCGACCTACGACATAGGGTCTAGGCCGTGAGGCGCGTCGGTGCCGGGCTGTTGGGCCTCGCCGCGTTGGCACCCCTCGCAGGCATTCCAGAGTTGGTTATCGGCGCCCTGTTGTTCGTGGGCATCGGCGTATCTGTGGCCAGTCTTGTGCGCCCATATCTCAAGCGGCGTCCGCGAGCCGCTATCGACCCGTTTGGGAACCCGGTTCAGGATGAGATGGCGTCGCGTCCTGAACCGTCTCGGGTTTCGCGGCCTTCTTGAGGTTGCCAAAGGAGTCGTGACGCTTCGGCACTGGTACGGCTAGCCTGACTCGCTACGCAGCGGCCGTGCGCGACTGATCCGGCCACCTGCCCACGATCGCGCAATCGCAGGAGCGTTGGATCAACGCGGGATGTTTCGCCGGCGCCTCAGTGCGCGGACGAGCGCCACATCGCCAGCGGCAAGTCCGATGAGGAGCACCACGAGGATGGCGGCGATGACCATGCTCCGAGGTGTAGCACAGACACCTCGCTCGAGCGTGTAACGATTACGGCGATGCACGTCCTCGATCACCGCGTAAGCCACCCCGATTCCGTGTTGGCCCGATGAGCTGGAGTGGTTTCAAGCGCGGCTGGAGGGAACTGCGCCAGAGTGAGCTGAGCTGGCAGGTTTTCAAGCGGGGCCAGCGCGAGCTCCGGCATCCGCCGAGGAAAGAGTTGACGCCGGAGGCGCGCAAGCGAATGGAACGAAGTGGCGAATTGGGCTTTCCCGCGTTCCTCCTCAGCTACCAGCGCCCTGAGCGGCCGAAACCGCCCGTCCCCGATCGCGACGCCAGCGACGCAGACGAGTGACGCAGGCCTCGTCGGCCACCTTCAGCGGAAGGCGCGGATCGCGCCGCGGGCGTCTCGCCGTTCACGGCTCGCCCGCTTCCCTGCCCGCCTCTTCGCTCAAGCGCGTGAGTTCCTCGTCGCTGACGCTGCCTTCGTCGGCCTTGAGGACCTCACGCGCCCGGTCGAGATCGTGCGCCTCGACGTACACGTCGCACCCCCCATATCCGCCGCGCCATGGCCCGCTCCCCGTGCTGCGTTGAAGAATCGCCTGAATCCCGGCTTCGGCGAGGAGCGAGCGGATCATCTCCGCCTCCGGCTCGCTGCTGACCGAGGTCACGATCTCGAGGTTCTCGGACATGTCACGCCCCGTCGGGAGCCGGCTTGGCCGTGCTCGCCGGGCCGCCGCTCGCCACAGCAGGCGCGATTTCGTCGATGCGGTCGAGGATCGCCTTCAGGCCGCCCTGCGTGTGCAGGTCGAGGCGATCGAGGATCGTCTCGGCGTCTTTGAACGTGTTCGCCGCGCGCGCATCCGAGGCGAGGCTCTGCACGTTCTGTCCGACCATGATCACCGACAGCAGGACTAGCTGCAGGAACGTCTGCGCGATCCACGCCACGATTCCCTCGCCGCCCGGCTTCAGCGCCGGACCCAGCCCGAGCAGGGCGATCACGCCGAACAGGTACGCGCACCACATCGTGCCGACCAGCCTGGTGATCAGCACGGCGAACTTCGCGTTGAAGCCGTCGACGTCGCCCATCGCTTCTCTGAGCACTCGCGGGCTGGGGTGCAGCGCCTTCGCGAGATGGTGCCCGGTCCTCACCGGGCCGGCCAGACCATGCTCGATCTTCAGGGGAACAGTCTCAGCCATCGATCCTCCTCGCCACCGTCGAGGGTGGCATGCGCGCCGTCGACATATCGGATGCCCGCAGGCTACTCCGGCTGCGGTAGGCCCGGATACGCCCGTCGGCGGATGGCGGCGCGGGCGTTGTCCCCTACCTTTCAGTGATGAGCGATCGGGCGCGTATGTCATCGGCGTCGCGGCTGCCGGCGTGGGGCGTCGATGCGTCCCTGGCGGTCGCGTTGGCGGCGGTGCTCGTAGTCGTGCGTGCGGTCGAGGCGCACGGGCTGCAGCGCGCTGCGTGGCCTGGGTACGCGCTGTCGGTCGTGGCGGCGCTGATGGTGGCGGGCAGGCGCCGCTGGCCGCTGGCCGTCTTCGCGGGCACGCTTGCGCTCGCGCTGCTCGCGATCGCCCTCACTGCCCCCAGCGGCGCGATCTCGCTGCCGGTCATGATCGCCGTCTACACGCTCGCGCAGGTCGACGAGCGCCGTCGTGCCGTGCTGCTGGCGCTGCTCGCGGGGGCCGCGCTGGCGCTCGCTCGCGGCCTGTTCCAGTACCGCGGCTGGTCGGACGCGAGGACGGCGGTCGAGCCGGCGCTGGCGCTCGCGGCGCTGTTCCTCGGCTGGGCGCTCGCCAGCCACCGCGCCTACATCGCCGAGATCGAAGCTCGCGCCGCTCAGGCCGAGCGCACGCGCGAGGAGGAGGCGCATCGCCAGGTCGACGCCGAGCGCCTGCGCATCGCTCGCGAGCTGCACGACGTGCTCGCACACGGCATCGCCACGATCAACGTGCAGGCCGGCGTCGCCGCGCACGTGCTGCACGAGCGCCCCGAGCACGCCGCGGAGGCGCTGCGGACGATCAAGGCAACCAGCAAGGAGGCGCTGCGCGAGCTGCGCGGCATCCTCGGGGTCCTGCGAGCAGCGGATGAGGGGGAACCGCGCGAGCCGACGCCCGGACTGAGCGAGATCGATCGCCTGGTCGACGCCACCAGCCACGCGGGCGTGCCCACGCAGGTGGAGATCTCCGGGCATCGCCGAGCGCTGCCCGCGACCGTCGATCTCGCCGCCTACCGCATCGTCCAGGAGTCGCTCACCAACGTCCTGCGCCACGCTGCGGGAGCGAGCGCACGGGTCGCGATCTGCTACGCCGACCAGGAGATGACGATCAGCGTCGACGACGACGGCCGCGCCATGACGCGCGCAGCGCCCGCCACGAACGGACACGGGAAGGCGCCCGGGCATGGGATCCTCGGGATGCGCGAGCGGGCGCACGCGCTCGGCGGCGAGCTCCAGGCCGCGCCTCGCGCTGACGGTGGCTTTCGCGTGCACGCCCGTCTGCCGGTCACCACGGGCCGATGATCCGCGTCCTGCTCGCCGACGACCAGCCGCTGGTGCGCGCCGGCCTGCGCGTGCTGTTCGAGGGCGAGCCGGACATCGCCGTGGCGGGCGAGGCGGCCAACGGCGAGGAGGCCGTGAGCCTCGCTCGCCACATGCGCCCGGACGTGGTGCTGATGGACATTCGCATGCCTGTCCTGGACGGCCTGGAGGCCACCCGCCAGATCGCGGCCGAGCGGCAGCTCGCCTCCGTCAGGGTGCTGATCCTGACCACGTTCGAGAGCGACGAGTACGTGTTCGAGGCGCTTCGCGCCGGAGCCAGCGGCTTCCTGCTCAAGGACGCCGAGCCGGTCGAGCTGCTGCAGGCGGTGCGCGTCGTCGCAGCCGGCGACGCGCTGCTCGCGCCGAGCGTCACGCGCCGCTTGATCGACAGGTTCGCCGCCGCCCCCGATCATCACCGCTCACCGCAGGAGCTCGACGTCCTGACCGCGCGCGAGCGCGAGATCATGGCCCTGGTGGCAAGGGGTCTCAGCAACGACGAGATCGCCGAGCTGTTGACGATCAGCCCGGCGACCGCCAAGACGCACGTGAGTCGCGCGATGGTCAAGCTCGGCGCGCGCGACCGCGCACAGCTCGTCGTGCTCGCCTACCAGAGCGGGCTCGTGCTCGCAGGCCAGCTCTGACCGCACGGCGCGAACGCATTCGCGGTCTTCTACAACAGATGGAGTAGATACGAATACCCCGTCTGGCCGACGACAAAGGCACCGGCACCCACGATGATTTTCGGAGCTTGAACACCGCCGCGACCCCGCCCCCACTGCCCCCGATCGGTGGGGCTCCCCCGGGGTCGATACCGCCTGAGCCGCCGCGCCGTCCCTGGTGGCTGGCCAAGCGTGTGCTGCTCGCGGCGGTCGGGATCGTCGTGCTGACGGGCGGGGCGACCTATGCGGTGGCGCGCAACGAGGTCAGCAAAGTGGTCGAAGCGCTCGACCAGAACAAGCCGGTCAAGCTGGCGGCGCACGTGCTCGCTCCCACGAGCAAAGGAGCGCCCGAGACGCTGCTGCTGGTCGGCAACGACGAACGTCCGCCGCCCAAGGACAATCCCGGGGGGGCCGTCCTGCCGCACTCCAACGAGATGCTGCTCGTGCGGATCGACCCGAGCAAGCCGACGATCTCGATGCTCTCGATCCCGCGCGAGCTGCAGGTCACGTTCACCGCGCCCACCGGCGAAGTGATCACGAACCGCATCAACTCCGCCTACACCTACGGCTATGAGGACGGCGGGGGCACCTCCGGCGGCGTCAAGCTGATGCTCGAAACGATCAAGAACGTGTTCGGCCTCACGGTCAATCACGTGTTCGTCACGAACTTCAAGCGGTTCAGGCGCGCGGTCGACGAAATGGGCTGCGTCTACATGACGGTGGACAAGCGCTACTACCACGTCAACGAACCCGAAGGCGAACAGTACTTCGAAATCAACCTGCAGCCGGGCTATCAGCGCCTGTGCGGCCAGCAGGCGCTCGAATTCGTCGCCAACCGCCACGAAAGCACCTCGCTGATCCGTGACGCGCGCGACCAGCGCTTCCTGCTCGAAGTCAAGGCGGAGTACGGGCCCACGCTCTTCGAAAGCCGCGAAAAGTTCGAGCGGATCCTCGGCAAGGCCATGGAGACCGACCTGCATGGCGAAGAACAGGTGCTGCAGCTGCTCGAGCTCCTGGTTGAATCGACCGGCAAGCCCGTGCGCCAAGTGCCCTTCCACGTCACCTTGCTGAAGTCGGTGGACACCGCCACGCCCGAACAGATCGAAGAAGCGGTGCACCTGTTCCTGCGCGGCACCGCCCCGATCTCCACGAGGAAGGTGGACCAGGCGGTGAACGCCGCCCGCCCGCGCCATCATGATCACGGCCACGCGCGGGGGCTCTCGCTGACGCCGACCTCCGGCGAAGAGCTCGCGCAGGGGCGCTCGGCCGCGCCCGAGCTGCCGTTCGCGCTCGAGTACCCCAGGGTGCGCGACAGCACCGCCGAAGCCGAACCGGACGTGCTGCGCCTGTACCGCATCCACGACCGCCAGGGCCACCTTCACCCGATCTACACGATCGTCATCGACCGCGGCGGCCTCGGGGAATACTACGACGTGCAGGGGAGCACCTGGACCGATCCGCCGCTGCTGAGCACCCCGAGCCAGACCGTCCAGATCGGCTCGCGCAGCTACAGCCTGTTCTACGCGGGCGAAGAGATCAGGACGATCGCCTGGCACGAAGCGAACGCCGAGTACTGGATCCAGAACACCCTCACCAACACCGTCCAACCACGGGAAATGCTGGCGATCGCCGAGCAGACGCTGCCCGTCGACAGCGCCCCTCCCAACAGCGCCCAGACGACCGGGACGATCCCGACCCCGAGCAACGTCAAGCTGCCCCCGAGAGAACTCGACGCCACGAGCCTCGCCGCCAAGGTCGAGGCCGCGCTCGGCTTCGTGGGCCTCGCCGTCGTCGCCCTGCTCGCACTGCTCGTGCTCTCTCGCCGGCGCGAGCTGGCTCTCCTGCGCGAGCAGGTCGCGCACGCGATGGCCCTCGAAGCCCGCCAGCGTGCGCTGCTGGCGAGGGGCGCCGCGGCCGCCAACCCCGGCACCGACGGTCCCGCGAGCACTGGCCGTTGACGCGGGCTCCCACAACCGCGACAATCGCGGACATGGCCAACCCCGACCGCCTGACAGCACTGGACTCGACGTTCCTGCACCTCGAGGACCACTCGAGCGCCCACATGCACGTCGCGTCGGTGATGGTCTTCGAGGGCACCGCCCCCACGCTGCAGGAACTCGTCGACCACGTGCTCGGCCGGCTGCACCTGGTGCCGCGCTACCGCCAGCGGCTGGCCTACGTCCCGTTCGACCAGGGCCGGCCGGTGTGGGCCGATGACCCGCACTTCAACCCCTACTACCACATCCGTCACACCGCCCTGCCCCACCCGGCTGACGACGCCGCGCTCAAGCGCCTGGCCGGGCGGCTGTTCTCGCAGCGGCTGGACCGCTCCAAGCCCCTGTGGGAGATCTGGCTGGTGCAGAGCATGTCCGGCGGGCGCTTCGCGCTGATCGCCAAGACCCACCACGCCCTCGTCGACGGCATCTCCGGCGTGGACATCACGACCGTCCTGTTCGACACCGCGCGCGAACCGGCGCCGACCGGGGGTGGGTGGGATTCCGGTCAAACGTGGAGCGCCAAGCCGCTGCCGGGACCGGCGAAGCTGCTCGGCGAGGCGCTGATCGAGCGCTCGACGGTCCCCGCCGAGATGGTCCGCGGCGCCCGCGCGCTGCTGCGCGCGCCACGCCGGGCGGCCAAGCAGGTCAAGGACGGTCTCGCGAGCGTCGGCGCCACGACCCTCGCCGGGATCAACGCGCCGGCGCCGCCCAGCCCGTTCAACGTCGACATCGGACCGCACCGCCGCTACACCTTCGTCGACGCCGATCTGGCCAAGTTCAAGGCGATCAAGGACTCGCTCGGGGGCACGCTCAACGACGTCGTCCTGGCCTCGGTCAGCCTCGCGCTCGGTCGCTACCTGCGCCGCGACGGCCACGACACCGACGGGCTCGTGCTGAAGGCGATGGTGCCCGTGTCGGTGCGCTCCAAGGAGCAGCGCGGCGCGCTCGGCAACCAGGTCGCCGCGATGTGGGCGCCGCTGCCGGTCGGCGTGCAGAACCCGGCCGAGTGCCTGCACACGATCAGCACCGCCATGGAGGACCTCAAGAAGGGCGGCCAGGCGGTCGGGGCGCAGGTGCTCACGAACCTCGCCGGGTTCGCCCCGCCGACGATCCTCAGCCAGGCCGCGCGCCTGCAGGCGCGCCAGCCGTTCTTCAACCTCGTCGTCACCAACGTGCCCGGGCCGCAGTTCCCGCTGTACCTGCTCGGCCGGCGCCTGCAGGTCCTCTACCCGGTGGTGCCGCTCGCACAGCGCCAGGCGCTCGGGATCGCCGTCATGAGCTACGACGGCCACCTCGGCTTCGGCCTGCTCGGCGACTACGATGCGCTGCCCGATCTCGAGAAGATCGCGGCCGACCTGCAATGGGCGATCGCCTCGCTGGCGCGCGCCGCCGGCGTGCGCCCGAGCGCCAGCCGATCCACGAGCGCTCGCCCGGCGCGCAAGGCGAAGGCCCCCAGGAACAACGGCGCCCGCGCCTCCGCGAAGGAGCCCGCGGGCGATCGCGCGTCAGCGACGAAGCCCGCGAGCGCCAGCTGAGCGCCTCGTGCTCGGCTCGCCGAGCGTGCGCGCGACCCTCACGTCGATGCCGAGCGCGCGTCGCAGCGACTCGCGCAGCAGCAGGCGGTAGGCCAGGTCAGAGGCGGCCACCGTCGTGATTATCAGGGCGCCGGGATGGCGCAACAGCGAGCGTGGGCGCAGCACACCGATGGCATCGGCAGGCCTGCGGCGCGGACTTGAGAGTCGCTATCCCCGTTCCACAGCGCGGTTTGCCCGTCTGTCGCGCTGAGGGCGCGGATACGATCAGCCGATGCGCCTCGCCCTCTGCCAGATGAACGCCACGGTCGGCGACATCGCCGGCAACGCCGAGCGCATCCGCGCGGGCATGAGCGCGGCCGGCCGGGAGGGCGCGGAGGTCGTGCTGTTTCCCGAGCTCGCGCTCACCGGATACCCGCCGGAGGACCTGCTGTTGAAGGAGCACTTCCTGGCCGACGCCGCAGCGGCGCTGCGCGAGCTGGCGGCCGACACGCACGGGTTGATCGCCGTCGTGGGCTTCCCCGAGCGCGCCGAGGACGTGTTCAACGCCGCCGCCGTGCTCGCCGAGGGCTCGGTGCACGCGATCTACCGCAAGGTCTACCTGCCCAACTACGGCGTGTTCGACGAGCAGCGCTACTTCCAGGCGGGCCCCGCGGGGGCGGTCATCGAGCTCGGCCGCCAGCGCCTCGGCCTGACCGTCTGCGAGGACATCTGGGAGCCCGGTCCGCCGGCCAGCGACGAGGCGCTCGCGGGCGCGACGCTGATCCTCAACATCTCCGCCTCGCCCTATCACGCCGGCAAGGGCTCAGAGCGCGAGCGCATGTTCGCCCAGCGCGCCCGCGACAACCTCGCGTGCATCGCCTTCTGCGGGCTCGTCGGCGGCCAGGACGAGCTCGTGTTCGACGGGCACTCGTGCGTGATCGACCACACCGGTGCGACGATCGCGCGCGCCGCTCAGTTCCAGGAGGAGCTGCTGGTGTGCGACATCGACCTCGAGGCCGCGGCGGCCGCGCGCCTGCGCGACCCCAGCCAGCGTCCGGCCGCGCGCCGCTCCGAGCGCAAGGCAATAACTCTGCCACCGCTGCCCAGCAGTCGCCAGGAGGGCCGATGGGCAAGCGAGGCAAGGACGCAGGAAGCGTGGCGTGCTTCGCACGCGAGCGACCGAGGACGTCGCCTCGCGCCGCTCAGCGGTCCTCCTGGCCCGCTCGCCGAGCCGCTCGCGCCTGTCGAGGCCGAGGTGTACGCTGCGCTGACGCTCGGCCTGCGCGACTACGTGCGCAAGAACGGCTTCGAGCACGTCGTGCTCGGCGTCTCCGGCGGGATCGACTCAGCGCTGGTCGCCTGCCTGGCCGCCGACGCGCTCGGTCACGCACGCGTCAGCGCCGCGGTCATGCCCTCGCCATACTCCTCCACCACCACCCAGGCGGACGCGCGCGCGATCGCCGCCGCGCTGGGACTGCATACGCACGAGCTGCCGATCGAGTCGGTCATGCGCGCGTACGAGGACGCCCTGCGCGTCGAGTTCGCCGGTCACGAGCCCGACCTGACGGAGGAGAACCTGCAGGCGCGCATCCGCGGCAACCTGCTGATGGCGCTCTCCAACAAGTTCGGCTGGCTCGTCCTGACGACCGGCAACAAGTCGGAGATGTCGGTCGGCTACAGCACCCTCTACGGCGACCTCGCCGGAGGCTTCGCCGTCATCAAGGACGTGCCCAAGACGCTCGTCTACCGCCTGTGCCAATGGCGCAACTCCCCCGCCGGCGCCCTCGCCCCGCGCGCGCTCGACGGCGCCGAGGCGCCCGCCGGCGCCGAGCGCCCGATCCCCGACTCGATCCTCGAGCGCCCGCCCTCGGCGGAGCTCAGGCACGACCAGCGCGACGAGGATTCGCTGCCTGCCTATGAGGTGCTCGACCGGATCCTCGAGGGCTACGTCGAGCTCGACCAGAGCCGCGAGCAGCTGATCGCGCAGGGCCTGCCGGCGCCCGACGTCGACCGCGCGATCCGCCTGGTCGACCTCGCCGAGTACAAGCGCCGCCAGGCGCCGCCCGGCATCAAGATCACCCCGCGCGCGTTCGGCCGCGACCGGCGCATGCCGATCAC
>JBKQHH010000074.1:0-4486 GCA_052148875.1 Solirubrobacteraceae bacterium | reverse complement strand
GCCTCGATCGCGTTGACCTCCGCGTGCGCGGCGCCGTATTCCTCGTGCCAGCCCTCCCCCAGGATCTCGCCGTCGCGCGCCACGACCGCGCCCACGACCGGGTTCGGCTTGACCGCGCCGGCGCCGTTGCGCGCGAGCTCGATGGCGCGCGCGAGGTGGAGCTTGTCGGTGTCGGTGCAGCTGGGCATGTCAACCCAGGATAACCCCGCGTGCCAGCGATCCCCGCGCGGCGCGCGCCGTCATGCGGCGCGGCAGCGCCCGCCGCGCAGGCGGTAGATCGTCATCTGCGGTCCGGGCCGGTCGTAGGCGAGCGGGTAGTAGTCGAAGCTCCAGTCGAAGTTGAACGCGACCGGACCCTTACCGCTCGCGTACGGCGAGGCGCGATAGACGACCTCGCCGTCCCGGGCGAGCTTGCGGTAGTAGGCGATCGCGTGCGGCACCGCATGCGGATCGGCGAACGCGCGCCCGGACTCGGTCGAGCCGGTGATCACCCAGCAGAAGCCTTCGCGCTCGTAGAAGTCGATCAGGGCCGGGTAGAGCGTCGTCTCGTACTTCTCGAGCCCGACTTCATGCAGATAGGCGGGCGCGATCGCGCCGTCGGACGTGATGCGCGGGAACAGGGCCGGATACAGCCGCCAGCGATAGGGGTTGTGCGCGGTCGCGGTCCCGGGCTCGATTTCCTGCGCCCATCCCTCCGGCTCGACGGGCTCGGCGACGATCTTCGCGCCCGCCGGGATGTGGGCCAGCATCCACCGGCGCGTGAGGTTGCGGGTGTCGGCGCGCGAGAGCACGATTCCCGCGTGGATGCTGTACACGAGCCCCTGGACGAGCAGCGCCGTGACGAACAGCGTCGCGAGCGCGCCGCGCAGCGCCGGCTCGCTCAGCGGCCGCCCGGCCCAGCGGACGAGCGCCACGACGAAGAACGCCCCCAGCAGGCAGGCGATCGGGAAGATCGGCATCAGCCAGCGTCCGAAGTAGCGACCCTGCAGCCCCATGAACGCGACGAACAGCACCGCGGCGGGGACGAGCAGCCAGCCCACGCGGCGCTCGTGGCGCCAGACGGCGAGCGCGCCGCCGGCCGCGGCGAGCGCGGGCGCCCAGCCGAGCCCCCACGTGAACGACCACATGTAGTAGACGAGCCCGCCCTCCTTGGGCGCGCCCAGCTTGCCCTGGGATTCGGCCGACAGCGTCGACTGGTGCACGAGTTCGCCGTGGAAGCTCTGGTAGTCCAGCAGCGCGTATGGATTGGCGATCACGAACGCGACGAGCGCGGACGCGCCCGCGAGCAGGATCCCGGCGAGCGCGTGCCTCCCGGCCTTCGCCCTCCCGCCGGCGCCCCCGTCGGCGTCCCGGTTGGCACCTCCGTCGAGGAAGCGCGCGGCGATCGCGCCGGCCAGCGGCACGATCACGATGCCGGCCGTGTACTTGGTGGCGCACGCCAGCCCCAGCCCGACGCCCGCGAGCAGATGGTCGCGGGCGCGGCCTTTCCTGAGCACCCCGGCGGTGCCGAGCAGCGACAGCGTCGCGGGCGCGAGCGTGGGCGCGTCGTTGAGCGCGAGGTGGGCGTAGAAGACGGGCAGGAACGCGACCGCCTCGATCGCCGCCGCGAGCAGGCCGACGGCCCGGTTGAACAGCCGCGCGCCGGTCGCGTACAGCAGCCACAGCGCGGCCGCGCCGAGCACCGCGGCGGCCACGCGGGCGAGCGTGTACACCGCTTCGGGGTGCACCGCGAACGCGTGCACCGCGCCGGAGGAGCCCCCGTACCAGGCGGCGAACAGGAAGTGCAGCACATACGTGAAGCCGGGCGGGTTGGCGAAGTAGTGCGGGTTGAGCGTCCCCTTCTCGAACATCTCGATCGCGTGCGGCACGAAGTGGTCGGCCTCGTCGGCGTTGTACGCGTAGGGCAGCCCCTGCCTCACCCCCCACAGGCGCAGCCAGAGGCCGCCGGCGAGCACGACCGCGAGCCCCGCCCACGCCCACCGCCGCGTACGCTCAGCAGTTGGCATACACCGCGTAGAACTGGCTCGTGTAGACGCGTTTGAAGCCTTTGAGGGGAGCATGGTCGGGAACCTGGTCGAGCGGATCGTCGCCGGGGTCGACGATCGCGTCGACGAACACGGCGGTGCCGAGCGGATAGACCGCGACGCTGCCGGCGCGGATGCGGTCCTCCAGCGCGTGTTCGCCGTGCTCGACGCCGGCGCGCGCCTGGCTGCGGGCGACGATGTCCCGCTGCCCGACGCTGTCGAGGATCCAGCGCGCGTCGGGGATCAGCTTGTTGTCGGGCAGCGACAGCAGCGGGCAGCGGCGCAGCTGCGCCTTCACCGGCGGGCTCTGCAGCGCGACGGCGAGCGCCTTGTGGAAGTCCTCGTGCTCGGCCAGCGTCAGGCGCAGGCTGGAGAGGCTGAGGCTGCCCGCCGCCGCGACGCCGCCGTAGGCGACGAGCACGACGGCCCCGACGATCCACGCCTGGCGCAGCCTGGAGCCCGGCGCGAGCATCGCCCAGCCGCCCACGGTGACCGCGCAGAAGGGCAGCAGCGCGGTGGCGGCGCCCAGCAGGTAGCGGTCGACGACCGACGCGCCGACGGCGCCCTCGGCGACGTACACGCCGATCAGCAGGACGAGCGTCGCCAGCGGCACGAGCGCTCGTCGCGGCGCCATCCACACCGCCAGCGGCACGCCGATGAACCCGCCGAGCAGGACCGCCAGCTTGTCGATCCGGATGCCGTAGGTCCACAGCGAGCCCAGGACGCTGATGAATCCCTGGGTGCGTTCCAGTTCCGCCGCCAGGCCGGCGGTCGCCGACAGCGAGTAGAGCGGATTGCCGGTGACGATCGCGTCGAGCGCCACCCATGTGACCGGCGCGATCGCCGCCAGCGCGAGGTAGCGCAGGCTCCTGGCCAGCGCCTGCGATCGCGCCGCCCCCGGACGGCGCTCGGCCTTCGCGGGCCACGAGCACCACAGCCAGTAGGCGCCGCTGAGCACCCACGCGTCGGGGCGCAGCAGCCCGGCGGCGGCGAGCGTCAGAAAGACCGGCACGCCGCGGCGGGGGCGTTCGACCTCGAGCACGACCGCCCACACGATCAGCGCCACGTAGGTGATGTCCAGGTAGCCCTGGGCGGCGAGGTTCTCGATGAAGAAGCGGCTGAGCAGCAGCAGCGCGGCGACGAGCCCGACGACCGGGCCGAAGCACAGCCGCCCCAGCCGGTACATGCCGGCGACGGCGGCGACGAACGAGGCGATCGAGCCGAGCACCATCAGCCGCGCCCCGCCCCCGCCGAAGATCGAGCAGAGCACGCCGAAGGCGATCGCGAGCGGGTGCTCGGTCGGACCGCGGTAGACCCTGAAGTCGGGCAGGTGCAGGTGCAGCAGGTCGCGGCCCCACAGCAGCGCGTAGAAGGAGTCGTACGTCGGATACGTGGGGAACGCGAAGTAGCCGATCAGCGCCCCGGCGCACATCGCGGCGAAGCCGACCCGCGCCCACGTCCCGGGCGGCACGGCCCGCAGCCATGCCAGCCTGATCGTGCCCGGCCTCTGCCGGGTGAGCGTCGCGCTTTGCATCGGGCGTCGACTTGGGACACTAACCTGATCGCCGTGAAGCTCATCATCCAGATCCCCTGCTTCAACGAGGCGGAGCAGCTGCCGCGGACGCTCGCGGACCTGCCGCGCGAGGTGGCGGGCTTCGACAAGGTGGAGTGGCTCGTGATCGACGACGGCTCGACCGACGCGACCGTCGAGGTGGCGCGCGCGCACGGCGTCGACCATCTGGTGCGCCTGACCAACAACAAGGGCCTGGCCGCCGGCTTCCAGGCGGGCATCGACACCGCGCTGAAGCTCGGAGCCGATGTGATCGTGAACACCGACGCGGACAACCAGTACTACGGTCCCGACGTCCTGCGGCTCGTGCGTCCGATCCTCGAGGGACGCGCCGACATGGTGATCGGCGACCGCGAGGTGAGCGACATCGAGCACTTCTCGCCGCTGAAGAAGACGCTCCAGCGGCTCGGCTCGTGGGTGGTGCGCCAGGCCTCCTCCACGTCGGTGCCCGACACGACCTCCGGCTTCCGCGCGTACAACCGCGAGGCAGCGATCCAGATGATGGTGGTCTCCAAGTTCACGTACACGCTCGAGACGATCATCCAGGCGGGAAAGCAGCTGGTGGCGGTCGACCACGTGCCCGTGCGAACGAACGCGCAAACGCGCGAGTCGCGCCTGTTCCCGTCGATGGGCGCGTACGTGCGTCGCAACGCCGTCTCGATCTTCCGCATCTACGCCCAGTACGAGCCGCTGCGCGTGTTCTGGAGCCTGTCGCTGCTGATCGGTCTGGCGGCGATCGGCGTGTGGATCCGCTTCGCCGTCGCATACGCCGAAGGCAACGGCAAGGGCCACGTGCAGTCGCTGATCCTGGGCGCGGTGCTGTTCATCGCGGCGGTCGTGCTGTGGGCGCTGGGCGTGATCGGCGACCTGCTCGCCGCCCAGCGGGTGATGA
>JBKQHH010000073.1:0-2651 GCA_052148875.1 Solirubrobacteraceae bacterium | reverse complement strand
AGCACGACGCCGACGGCGCAATGGACGCTCGTCGACAGGAGCCAGTGGAGGAGTTCATCTACGGCCGCCGCTAGATCGGCCGTTTCTTCGGGAAATGCGTTCGAGGGCATTTCAGCCACTCCCTTCTCGGACCGGGCGCCATCGCCAGGCCCGCTCGGGCCGGCCTCGGCCGACCATGGTGGTTAACGACCGATGGCGGACCCGGAGGCCCGCCATCTGGGTGCTGCGTCTATGCCTGCCGAGCTACATCAGCCCGTCAGGCGCTGTGCCTGCCGGCTGTTACGGCCGGTCAAGATTTGCGAGCGCCGCCGCGGCGGTGGCAGCTCAGATCAGCCGGTAGCCGACTCCCCACACGCTGATGACCCACCGCCGGGGGCCGTCGGGGGCGAGCTTGCGACGAAGCCTGCTCGCATGGCTGTCGACCGTCCGGGTCGACCCGCCGGAGCGATATCCCCACACGGCGCGCAGGAGCTCGTCCTTGGCGAACACCCGCTCCGGCTCACGCGCCAGGTGCACCAGCAGCTCGAACTCCATCCGGCGAAGCTCCACACCCCGACCGTCCATCGTGACCACGTGGGCGCCCGTGTCGATCGCGAGCGGCCCCACGTCGATCAGCCGGTCGAGGTTCTGTGCGCTCGCGGTGCGGCGCAGGACCGCCCGTAGGCGGGCTCTCAGCTCGAGGTAGGTGGCGGGTCTGGCCAGGAAGTCGTCCGCACCGGCTTCGAACGCCCGCAGCATGTCGAGCTCGCGCGCCGGGCAGCAGACGACGATCGCCGGCAGCGTCCGGTCCCATGGCGTGCAGAAATCGCCGGGCTGGCGTATCTCCCGCAACAGCTCCAGCGCGCCGCGCTGCGAGTCGAGCCAGCCGAGCACGGCGAGCTTCGGGGCGCTGGCGCCCGCGAGGATCCGTGCGTGCTCGGCGGTGCGGGCGAGCTCGACGTTGAAGCCGTCCGCGACGAGTTGCTCGGCGATCGCCTGACCGAGCTGCCGATCGGACTCGACCACGAGAATCGGCCCAGCCGCATCGGAGCTCATCAGAGCTCGACCTCGCGCGGGCTGACGCCGAGACCGCGGCGCGCGATCAACGCGAGCACGTCGCTGTGGATCCATGGGGTGAGCGCGCTCTGCCCTCCCTCTGGCAACAGCCCGAGACGGCGTGCCAGCCAGCTCGTCTCGCCGGTCTCGTTGCCGCGGCGGTCGCGCTTGACGCGTCCGCAGCGGATCGCTATCTCGCTCATGCTCAGCTCCTGGCGCTCGACCGTCGCGAGCACGACTTCACGCAGCCGTCGGTTGAGCACGATCGGGCTCTCCTGCACCCGCACGAGCTCCGCGCGCAGCACCGTCGCGGAGACCGCGCCGCAGCGACCGTGCAGCGAGAGCGCGCGGAGCGTGAGCGCGCGCACCGGCTCGTAGCTCTCCAGCGAGGCGACCGCCTCGCGCACGCTCACCGGCTCGCAGTCGAGCGCCGGCTCCGGGCTGCGCCGGCACCAACGCAGCTCGGGAATCGACATCCCGCTGTCCACGAGCTCGAGTCGGTAGCAGCAGCCGCAGCGGTCCACCGGATGCGCACCGCCGGCGAGCGGATCCGCCTGCACATCGGCCTGCGGCTCCTCGGCGAACGGCGCGATCCTCGCATCCTCGGCCGTCAGCGGGCGGCAGCGGCTGCCACCGGCGAGGGCGTCCTCCAGGTAGCGGCTGCAGACCAGCGCCGCGTTCTCGGCTGGCTCGTCGGCCGCGAGATGCGCCACCAGTCGCGGGTCGCCGTGCGTTGCGCCGTCGCGATCGACCACCAGCGTGCTTCCGGCCGCGCCGCGGCGTGCGATCACCTCGCGAGCGTCGCCGTGGCGATCGGTGTATCGGCCGAGCAGGCGGTGATCGCGACCGGCGCGCTCGCGCCGGGGGTTTCGGCGCCGGCGCGCAGAGGCGACCGTCTCGCGGCTGGCGCCGCGGCGCTGTGCGGGGGACGTGGGAGAGAAGGTGGGCGTCATGGCTGTCTCCTGCCGGTCGGGTGGCTGTGCCCGACGCTCGGCGCCGGGGGTCGTTCGGGCCGGCTTGTAGGAGCAGCGCAGACGGCCGTCAAGTGGCTCGGACGGCGCCGGATGGCCGCGGACAGCGCGCCGAGAACCCCTTGGGGGTTCTCGGAGATCTCGATTCGTGCGGCCGTGCCGGGACGAACTTGGCGCGAACGCGCTCATGGCGGATACGCCGCGGCGGAACGGTGCCGTGCGCAGCGTGGTCCGGCGAGGATCGCCTGGATGGCGAAGCCTGCTGGGAGAGTGTCCCGGCCTGCTCGATCGCTCGCTGGCGCGAGCTGTGGAAAGGCGTCGGCGAATGCCGAATGGCTCAGGGAGGAGAGGTGAAGGGCCGCGAGCGTAGCGGGTGGTCGCGAGGCAGATCGGCGCGCGCGGCGCTCGGAGCTCCGGCTCGGTGCAGTCGCCCACGCCGCGATCGGCTGAGTTTGGCTCTGTGATGCGGAACTGTGCGGGTGCCTGCGCGCAGTCGCCCACCTTGTGCGGGCGCGGGCGACTGCAGCAAGCGAGCCTTCCGACGCACGGCGACTGCGTGCGGCGAGGGCGTGACGGCGCTTCCTCGTCGGCTACAGCATGGACCCGAGCGCGCCAGATTGCGCCGTGGCGCCAGGTATCTGGCGC
>JBKQHH010000072.1:0-12297 GCA_052148875.1 Solirubrobacteraceae bacterium | reverse complement strand
GCGGCGGAATTCGAGCGCCCGGTGCTGCTGTTCAGCGGCGGCAAGGACTCGATCGTGCTGCTGCGCCTGGCCGAGAAGGCGTTTCGCCCGGCGCCGTTCCCGTTCCCGCTGATGCACGTCGACACCGAGCACAACTTCCCGGAGGTGATCGAGTTCCGCGACCGCCGCGTGGCGGAGCTCGGCGAGCGCCTGATCGTGGCCAGCGTGCAGGACTCGATCGACAAAGGCCGCGCGGTCGAGGAGACGGGGCCGCGGGCGTCGCGCAACAAGCTGCAGACGGTGACGCTGCTGGACGCGATCGCCGCGCACGGCTTCGACGCGGCCTTCGGCGGCGCCCGCCGCGACGAGGAGCGCGCGCGGGCGAAGGAGCGGGTGTTCTCGTTCCGCGACGACTTCGGCCAGTGGGACCCCAAGAACCAGCGCCCGGAGCTGTGGAACCTGTACAACGGGCGCATCCGCAAGGGTGAGCACGTGCGCGTGTTCCCGCTGTCCAACTGGACGGAGCTGGACGTGTGGGAGTACATCGACCAGGAGCAGCTGGAGGTCCCGTCGATCTACTTCGCGCACGCGCGCAAGGTGTTCGAGCGCGACGACATGCTGTATGCGTGGCGCGAGGGAACCGAGCTGATCGACGGCGAGGAGGTCTTCACGGAGACCGTGCGCTACCGGACGGTCGGCGACATGAGCTGCACCGGCGGCGTGCGCTCGCTGGCGAGCACGCTCGAGGAGGTCGTGCTGGAGATCGCCGCCACGCGGATCACCGAGCGCGGCGAGACCCGCGCGGACGACCGCGTCTCGGAGGCCGCGATGGAGGACCGCAAGAAGGCCGGCTACTTCTAGTGACGCTCGACCTGCTCCGCTTCACCACCGCGGGCTCGGTCGACGACGGCAAGAGCACGCTGATCGGGCGCCTGCTGTTCGACAGCAAGCAGGTGTTCGAGGATCAGCTCGCGCACGTCGCGCAGGCGAGCGAGCGCCGCGGCGGCGAGGGCACGCTGGACCTGGCGCTGCTGACGGACGGGCTGCGGGCGGAGCGCGAGCAGGGGATCACGATCGACGTCGCCTACCGCTACTTCGCGACGGCGCGGCGGCGCTTCATCATCGCCGACTGCCCCGGCCATCGCCAGTACACGCGCAACATGGTCACGGGCGCCTCGACGGCGGACGTGGCGGTGGTGCTGATCGACGCGCGCAGGGGCGTGCTCGAGCAGTCCAAGCGCCACGCGTTCATCAGCGCGCTGCTGGGCATCCCGCAGATGGTGGTGGCGATCAACAAGATGGACCTGGTGGACTACTCGCAGGCGCGCTACGAGGAGCTGGTCGAGGAGTTCGAGGCGTTTGCGCGCAAGCTGCGGGGAGGCAAGAACCCGCGACGTACGGAGACGTCGTACATCCCGATGTCGGCGCTGAACGGCGACAACGTGGTCGAGCGCTCGCAGCTGATGGGGTGGTACGACGGCCCGGTGCTGCTGGAGATGCTCGAGCAGGTGGAGGTCGCGTACGACCACCCGGACGAGAAGCCCGCGCGCTTCCCCGTGCAGTGGGTGATCCGTCCGGCCAACGGCGCCGGCGACTACCGCGGCTACTCGGGCCAGCTCGCGAGCGGCGCGCTGCGACTGGGCGACGAGGTGGCCGTGCTCCCGTCCGGCGCACGCACGCGGATCGCGGGCATCGACACCTACGACGGCGAGCTCGACGAGGCGATGGCGCCGATGTCGCTGACGCTGCGCCTGGAGGACGAGCTGGACGTGTCCCGCGGCGAGCTGATCTGCCACCCGGACGAGGCGCCGATGGTCGCCCGCGAGCTCGAAGCGGATGTCTGCTGGATGACCGACGAACTGCTGCGACCGGGATCCCGCTACATCATCAAGCAGACCTCGCACAGCGCGACGGCGGTGATCGACGCGATCGACGACATGGTCGACGTGCACACGCTCGAGCGCATGGCCGCGCCCCAGGAGCTCGGCCTCAACGACATCGGCCGCGTGCGCCTGCGCACGAGCGCGCCGCTGGTGTTCGACCCGTACACGAGCAACCGCCGCACGGGCAGCTTCATCCTGATCGACGAGTCCAGCAACGGGACCGTCGGCGCGGGGATGATCGCAAGCACCGGCTCCTGACGGCGCTCGGTGCCGCTCAGCCGCGCGCAAGGACCATCCCGCCCGCGCGGCTACGCGCCCCTCGAAGCGGGCGGGATCGACGGCGCCGTCCGCGAGCGCCAACCGCCCGTCGCCATGCGGGCCGAGCGCCGGCCGACCCGTGCTGAGACACGCTCCGCGAGCACGTCTGCTCCGACCGCGATCCAGATGATGTAGGCCAGCGATGCCGGCAGGACATAGCGCGTCTCGGAGTGGATGATCCAGTAGGGCACGAGCGTCGCCAAGACGACGGCGATCAGCAGGACGTGCTCGCGCCGGCGTCCTCGCCACGTGAACGCGAGCGCGAGCATCGCCAGCAGGAACACGAGCGGCTGAAGCGCGTCCTCGAGGACGTTGAAGGGGCGCTTGATCACGTAGGAGACGAGGCCATGCCCGGTTCGCTTCCGATACAGGAAGGGAGATTCGCCGTTGGCGTGCATCCAACCAGATTCATACTCGCCGAGGGTCGAAAGCAGGACGCGGCGCGCGACGAGCTTCGTGTAGTACAACGGATGCCGCCCGATCAGATGGAGCGCCTTTTCGCGCAGATAATCATCATATTCGGGCGTGTCATATATGAGATCCGGTCGCGCCCTGTGGACCTGTTCCCATATCACGCTCTCGTTCCCATCCACCCCGTAGCTATTGTGGATTTCCGACAGGCCGATCCACAACGTAACACCAAGGCCCGTTCGGGTAGGTATGAACTGATGGAAATGAGCATAGTTGATCGCGGTCCATGGACTGACCAGCAGCGCAGCGACGACGCTGACCGTTACGACGTAGCGCAGATGTCGACGCCAGTCGTGCCTGCGTGCGTACACACATGCGAGCGCAGCCGGAAGAATCAGCAGGTTGGGACGGAAGTACATACCCACGCCGACGATCGCACCGCAGAGAAGCAGCCAGCGCAGGCGATACTGGGAAGAGCGCATCGCCTCCAGATATGTCGCGACGATCATGATCGTGAAGTCAACCGCCCAGATGTCGGGGGTGACCGCCACCGTGTGTTGGGCGATCGGCGGAAACACCGCATACAGCACTGCCGCGCCCAGTGCGGCCCTGCGCCGCTTGAAGAGCAGCAAGACGATTCGATATATGAGCAGAACCATCAGCGCGTCAACGAGTATCTGCAACACCTGGCCATATAGATAACTCTCGCTGCCGGTCAACTCCCACACGCCGGCAAGCATGACCGCCGCCCCCACCTCTCCCGCCACGAACGGTCGCCAATGTGAGTGCG
The DNA here is from genome assembly GCA_052148875.1 of Solirubrobacteraceae bacterium. Lineage (GTDB taxonomy): Bacteria > Actinomycetota > Thermoleophilia > Solirubrobacterales > Solirubrobacteraceae > Palsa-744. Next base: position 8,916 of record JBKQHH010000072.1, on the reverse strand, counting down.
CTTCGGCAGCGGCGAAGTTGACTTCGGATGGACTGACGAGGGTGTGCTTGCGCCTGCTGAGTTCCTGCACGAGCGCCATCGCAGACCAGTTGACTTCAAGCCAGCGCCCGTGAGCGACGATCGCACGCGCTAGCTCTCCGGACTGGACGGTTGCTTCCCCTTCCTGCAGCGGCCGTTGCGCTGGTATATAAGCGAATCTCACCGCCAGCGCTACCACCAGGATCAGCACCAGCACGATGTGTCGGCGCACCGTAGCGATCGTCATCACGGCGCTAAGGACCCTTGTTCTGGAGGAGACGCGAATCGGGGCGTGAGACGCGGCTGCTTGGGTCGGAAGGCGTCACACCCGAGCCGCGCCCGACGGGCGCGATCGAAAAGCTCGGAGGTACCTCACATTGACAGACGAACTGGTACCCGAAGAGTGTGGGCCGTAGGCTCACCGCAAGGCGATCGACCGTGCGCACTGCCTGCACCATCGCGCTCTTGTTGCTGGCCAGCACATCCCGTGGCACGCATGTCGCCTCGTCTCGCACGACTGAGAACCCGGCCGCTCGCAGCCTCCGCATGAAGCCACTTCGTGTGAAAAACCGGACGTGGCCGGAATCGAAGATGCCACGCTGGTCGTAGTCAAAGAGTCCAAGCGCCGTGCGCCCGCGCGCATACCAGTGGCCGAAGTTCGGGACCGACGCGACCAGCACCCCGCGCGGCGTCAGCACGTCGCGACTCTGGGCGAGGACTAACTCGGGCGCGCGGACATGCTCGAGCACGTCCGCGGCGAGCACCACGTCGAATGGGCCCTCGGCGTCCACCTCTGGCGGAAGCCCTCTGTCCAGATCACTCTGAATGAAGCGGTCGACGCGATCGCGAACCGTCGGCAGTTCCAAGATGTCCACCCCGATTACCGTATGGCCGAGGGCGCGAATGCGATCGGACAGCAGGCCGCCGGAGCAGCCGAGATCGAGGATCCGCGCGGGCGGCAGTTGCGCCAGCCAGCGCAGGATCACCGCGTGCGAGCTCTCCTCGCCTTCGTTCAACGCATATTCCTCCCCGATGCCTCCGATCTCGCCGGAGGCGAAGCCGAGTCTGCCCAGCCGGTAGCGAAGCACGGCCATGCAAACGTTCTTGGCATACTTCACGCCATTGACGTAGCAGATCTCGTCTCCGTAGTACGTCGGGATCGGGATCTCGACGATGCGCTTGCCGGCATCGATCAGCTGAACGATGATCTGTGTGTCGAAATCGAAGCCGTCGGAGTTGCGATCGAACGCTATGCGAGAAAGCGCCTGCACACTGTAAGCACGGTAGCCCGAGTGAAACTCGCTCAGCTCGGTGCCCAGCATCCCGTTCTCGAAGCGGGTCAGGATCTTGTTTCCGACATACTTGTAGAGTGGCATGCCGCCTTTGCGAGCCGCGCCCTTGATCATCATCCTCGAGCCGAACACGGCGTCGCATTCTCCGCGTTCCAGAGGCGCAACCAGATCTTCGAGACACTCGGGAGCATACTGGCCATCTCCATGCAGGAGCACGATGATGTCGAGATCGTGCTCGATTGCCAGGCGATAGCCAGCCTTCTGATTGCCACCGTAGCCGAGGTTGGTGGAGTGCCGGATGATCGTCAGCGGCAGATCGTCGGTGATCTGCTTGTAGCCTAGGCCGACGAGGTAGGTGGCGTCCTGGCTGGCGTCGTCGCACACGAAGACGTCTGTGACACGCGAGCGAAAGGTCCTCGGTATGCGGTCAAGGACCTGGGCGAGCGTCGACACTGCGTTATAGGCGACGACCAGCACGCCGATCCGCGGGAACTCACTCCTGTCTGATATTTCCACGATGTTTCCTACTTGGCGAGCACGGTTGCGTGAGTCGGGTGGCCGATAAAGTTGGGCTGATCGGAAGGACGAGGAGTTCGCGCCAACATACCTCGCGCGAGTCCACGTGTCCATTGACGCCGCCCGAGATGGGCGCGTAACGCGGGCGCATACCCGAGCCCTTGCTCCTGGGCTGCTGTAATCGCCTGGCGACGGGGCGTCTGACTCGTCCCGCGAGATCGGCGCGGACTGCGGGATTGTGTTTCTGATTCGCCGGCTGGCACGGGTAGCTCCTCGACGAACTCAACGATCACCCCGCGCGTGTAGACGGGAGCGAGAAAGTTGCAGAGGAACGGACCGGCGCCAAGCACGGGCTCCTCCTCGAGCAGCCGAATTCCACACGCCTGCAGTCGCGCCGTGAGCTCGCGCAGACTGCAGACCCAGATCGCAACGTGATGCAGACCGCCCAGCCCACGGTTGAACGTCGCCTCGGCGTGGGCGCGTCGGCGCCATCCCAAGGTCGCCGAGCACTTCCGAGCTCCTCACGACCGCAAGAGACGTAACCGAACACGGCCGGCTCGCCAAATGGCTGAGCTCGATGCGCCAAGCGCCTGTCAATCAGGGAGTCTGCGCCGCGGCGCTCAGCGCCTCGAGCGACCTGGCGGGCGCGAACCATCCACGTGTGCCCGTCGCCGACTACCTGGTCGCGGCGGCGGCCGCCGAGCGTGGGTTCCGGGTGCTGCACTATGACCATCACTACGACACGCTCGCCGGACCGCTGGGCTTTGACAGCGTCTGGATCGCGCCCCGGGGACGATCTGAGTGCCGCCGGCCGAGCGCTCGACGACCCGGCGCCGGGCGCGGCGCGCCGCGCCGGGCGCCCTGTAGGAAACACCTGGGGCCGCCGTGCCGGCGTCGAGTATGGGCGTTCACCGTCGAGAAAGACCTGGTTTCGCGGCATCCGCGGTAACCATGGCACGCGCCGTGCGTCCGAGCTACGCAAACGCGTGCGAAGTCTCAATGCGTTCGATACGCTGGTCCAGTAAATGGGACTCTTAGTCTATACAGAACATTCGCTGCCGCCGCTGTCATGAGGCGACGTGTCAGTTTGGCCCTGTCACACCAGCAGATGCCGACCTGACCGATGCCGATCTCGACCCATCGATCGACCCGTGCCGGAGGAATGGCGGTGATCGCCGCGGCGGTCGCGCTGGCAGCCGTCGCCCTGATCGCCGCGGGCGAACGCGGCGACACCTCGCCCCGGAGCCAGCCTCGCATAGTGAAGTCGCCACCGCCGGCCACCGCCGGGCAGTGGGCCTACCCAAATGCCGACCTGGCGAATAGTCGTGCCGTAGGCGGTCCGATCGATGGCGCCTCGGTCTCGCGGCTGGCGCCCGTCTGGGTCGTTCCGATCGAAGCGAAGAGCCTCTACGGCGGCTATGCCGCGGCCCCGGTCGTCCTCGACGGAGTCGTCTACTCGCAGGACCTGGACTCCAACGTGCAGGCGATCAACCTGCAGAGTGGTCGCGTGCTGTGGCGCAGGCGCTATGACTCGCCTGACAACGGACCGAACGGCGTCACGGTGGCGGATGGCCGGGTGTACGGCGCGACCGCAACCTCCGCGTTCGCGCTGTCGCAGGCGACGGGCAGGCAGCTGTGGTCCGTGTCACTGGTGCGCAACGCCAACGAGGGCATCGACATGGCGCCCAGCTACCACGATGGCATCGTGTACGTATCCACCGTCCCGGGCAACGCCAAGCAGTTCTACGCGGGCAACGGCGTGGGGATCGTCTGGGCGCTCGCGGCCGCCAGCGGCAGGCGCCTGTGGCATTTCGACACGGTCCCCGAACAGCTGTGGTCGCCCGAGCACACCGACATCAACTCCGGAGGCGGGCTGTGGTACTCGCCGGCGTTCGACGACCAGGGCTACATGTACCTCGGAGTCGGCAACCCCGGGCCGTTCGTGGGAACGAGCAAGTATCCGTGGGGCTCGAGCCGGCCGGGCCCCGACCTCTACACCGATTCGCTCGTCAAGCTCGACGCAAGAACCGGGAAGCTGCAGTGGTACTACCAGCTGACTCCCCACGACATATACGACTGGGACCTGCAGGACCCGCCGATCCTCGTGCGCGCCGGCGGGCGCGACACGGTGATCGCGGCGGGAAAGGCGGGTGTGGTGCTGAGCTTCGAACGCTCGACGGGCAGGCTCCTGTGGGAGCGACCGGTCGGACTCCACAACGGGCACGACGACGATTCGATATACGCGATGAAAGGTGAATACTCCAAGCTGAAGCTCCCCGAGACGGTGTATCCCGGGAAATTGGGCGGCGTGGAGACACCGATGGCGACGAATGGAGCGAGCGTGTTCGTTCCAGTCGTCAACTATCCGGTCGAATGGGCCTCTCAGACCGAAAACTACGAACCGTCACGCGGCAGCGGCGAAGTGGTGGCGCTCTCCACGACCACGGGCGCCGTGCAATGGGTGCACAAGCTTCCATCTCCGGTATACGGCTCGGCGACGGTCGTCAACAACCTCGTGTTCACCACAACGTTCGAAGGGGATCTGTACGCGCTCGAAGCGGACAGCGGCGACATCGTGTGGCAGGTTCGATTGCCGGCCGGGAGCATCGCCGGTGTGACGATCGCAGGCAACACCCTGATCGTGGCAGCCGGCGTCGCGGACGCCTCCGGCGAGCACGCCGAGCTCGTCGCCTATCGACTGCAGGCGGGCGGCGCGTAGGAGCACCGTGCGCCAGAGCCAAGTACCGGGGAGGACCGCCGGAGTTCGCGCGCGCGGTCGAGCGAGCTGGCGCGCGCATCTGTCGCCGCCGCAGATCACGTGAGATACGGCACGGGCCGCCGGCCGAGCCAGCCCGCGACCCCTCCGGGCGGCCCTCGAGGCCGCCATATAAATAAGCTGTCCAGCCAATGTTCTCCAAGGTCCTGGTAGCCAACCGCGGCGAGATCGCGGTCCGCATCGTCCGCGCGCTCGACGAGCTCGGCGTGACGAGCGTGGCCGTGTACTCCGAGCTCGACCGCGACGCGCCGCACGTGGGGCGCGCGGGCGAGTCCTACAACCTCGGCGACGGCCCCGCCGCCCACAACTACCTGAGCGTCGAGAAGATCCTCGACGTCGCCGCGCGCGCGGGCGCCGAGGCGATCCACCCCGGCTATGGCTTCCTCGCCGAGAACGCGCCGTTCGCGCAGGCGTGCGAGGACGCGGGCATCGTGTTCATCGGGCCGCCCGCCAGCGCGATCGAGGCGATGGGCTCGAAGACGCGCGCGCGTGAGCTGATGCAGGCGGCGGGCGTGCCGATCGTGCCAGGCACGACCGAGCCGGTGGCGACGGTCGCCGACGCGCTGCGCATCGCCAGGGAGGAGGTCGGCTTCCCGGTCGCCGTCAAGGCCGCCGGCGGCGGCGGCGGCAAGGGCTTCCGCGTGGCGCTGTCCGAGGACGAGCTCGAGGGCGCCTTCGAGGGATCCAGCCGCGAAGGCGAGAAGTTCTTCTCCGACGCGACCGTCTACCTCGAGCGCTACCTGCCCGACCCGCGCCACGTCGAGGTGCAGGTGCTCGCCGACCGCCACGGCAACGTCATCCACCTGGGCGAGCGCGACTGCTCGATCCAGCGCCGCCACCAGAAGGTGATCGAGGAGTCCCCCGCGCCCGAATGGGTCGTCGACGCGCAGATGCGCGAGCGCATCGGCGAGATCGGCGTCAACGCCGCCAGGGCCGTCGGCTACGTCGGTGCGGGCACGATCGAGGGCCTGTTCACCACCGGCGAGGGCACCAGCGACGAGCCGGAGTACTTCTTCCTGGAGATGAACACGCGCGTGCAGGTCGAGCACTGCGTCACCGAGATGACCACCGGCATCGACATCGTCAAGGAGGGCATCCGCGCGGCCGCCGGCGAGGAACTGGCATACGCGCAGGCCGACGTCGAGCTGCGCGGGCATGCGATCGAGTGCCGCATCAACGCCGAGGACGCCTCCAAGAACTTCGCCCCCGCCCCCGGCAGGATCGGCGCCTACCGCGAGCCCACCGGCCCGGGCGTGCGCGTCGATTCGGGCGTCGAGGAAGGCGGCGAGGTCTCGCCGATGTACGACCCGATGGTCGCCAAGCTGATCGTCTGGGACGCCGACCGCGAGCAGGCCACCAGGCGCATGCTGCGCGCGCTCGGCGAATTCGAGATCGAGGGCCTGAGGACGCTGATCCCCTTCCACCAGGCGCTGCTCGCCACCGAGCAGTGGGCCAGGGGCGAGACGTGCAGGGACCTGCTCGAGGACAGGAAGTGGCTGAAGACGCTCGCGTTCCCGGCGCCCGCGCCCCCGCCCGGCGACGGCGAGGAGCAGGCGGAGAAGGTCGAGCAGAGCTACGCCGTCGAGGTCTCCGGCCGGCGCTTCGACGTGCGCGTGATCGGGCCACCGTTTGGCGGCGGTGGTGGCGGGGGCGGCGCGGCCACGAACGGCAGCAGCGCGGGAGCGCCGCGCAAGGCGCCCAAGCGCGGGGAGCGCAAGTCATCGAGCGGCGGCGGGGGTGGGCGGGGACCCGATACTCTGCCCTCGCCGCTGCAGGGGAACATGTGGAAGGTGCTCGTCAAGCAGGGCGACGAGGTGCAGGAGGGGCAGCTGCTGTGCATCATCGAGGCGATGAAGATGGAGAACGAGATCACCGCTCACAAGGCCGGCACGATCGTCGAGCTGCCGATCGTCGAGGGCGCGCCGATCCAGGCGGGAGCGCCGATCGCGACGATCAGGAGCGCGGAGGGCTGAGGACGCACACCCCCCGACGACTGGCGCCGTACCCTGTCTCGCCGGGCAGCCTGGCCCCCAGCCCCGACGACGGGTGATGCGCGAGCACCGTACAACTACCAACGGCTACACAGCGTCTACAGGTTTCCTCGCGTACACATCCCCCCACGCGAGCTTCTCCTTGGTGTTGCAGAGGAATGCGACAACCTCTCCTGCGTCGATCCACTGGGGTAGCGCCCACGACATGGACTCTCCGAGCGAAATATTGAACTCACTCATCCCAAGACCGCTGAGGTAATCGATGCAGCGAGTCGTCATCGACAGCGACTCGGAGGCCCACTCGATTGACGCACAGCCCACCGGTTGTGTGAGACCCGAAAGGACTCCATACTCGAAGCCCTCGACGTCGATCTTCACAAAGACCGGGGTGCCGTGCTCCGCGATCAATGCATCGAGCGTGGTCGAGGTTACGACGCGCGTTTCATCCCAACGGTAGTCTCTGAATCGGCCGCTTCCGCGCACAGCTTCGATCCATTCGGGCGACATGCTCGAGAGCGTGTGAGCATCTGAGACAAAGAGCTTGCGCTCTCCCTCCTCCTCCGCGCAAGCTCCCGCGAACAATGTGAACCTAAGCTCATCCTTCCACCGACTGCACAGACGCTCGACGCACTCTGCTTGGGGCTCCACTGCCACCACCAGGGCACCAAGTGCCAAAAAGACCTCGCTTCGCTCACCCAAGTTTGCGCCAATGTCGAAGACCAAATCGCCACTACTGATAAGACTGCCGTAGAACCGCAACCGCTGGCGTTTCCTTCGTCGCGCGTCAACTGGCCGGAGGAACTCCCGTGTAGGCCGGCTCACCCTTCTAATCACTTCTCCCACCATGACGTAGCAACCTATCAGGTTTGCCCCTATCGGGTATCGTTTGGATCAACCAACTCTCTCGAGCTCCGCAGTTGCTCTACCACATTGCCAATCCCCACGGGCTCAGGCGCTTGAGGAGGACATGCGTTGTTGTCGGTGGCAAGCCCTCTGCAACGACAGATCCATCTCAGCATATGCGGCAAGAAATGTCTCTCACTCAAATAAGGCCCCCACATTCCTCAGTCCGTTGCGCGCAATCGTCGCTGCACTCCGGGTGGCTTTTCTTGTGGGCAGGCGCCGGTAGCAACCCGACACGCTCGGCTGGATCGAGCCCGCGCCGCTGGAGAACGGACGTGCTCGGGAACCCTCAACTCACCAGGCTCGCGACGTTCTGCGTATGGATCTGCCGCTGGGATTTGGTGCGACGGCCGGCTGGCAACGGCGCCTCTGCGCCGCGCTCGCGCAGCGCTCGCAGATACGCGAGGTCCTCCTCGAGCGTCTCCAGCGCCTGCGCTGACTCGCGGACAGGCCCATGACCGGGCACGACGTACTCCGCGCCTGCAACTAACGGGCGCAGGCGCTCGAGGGTGGCGATATAGGCCTCTCGATCGCCGCCATAGCCGAGCGTTGGGATCTCGACGGTCGAGAGGAAATCGCCGACCACGAGTATCCGCGCCCATGGGATCCAGATCGCCACGCCGTCCGCCGTGTGGCCCTCAGCCGGGTGCAGCTCGAGTTCGTGCGCGCCGATCTCGCAGCGCCCGGGAACGGGCAGCGCCTGCACGGAGCCGAGCGCGAGCGGGCGCGGCCGCTCGATCAGCAGCTCTTCGTCGAACGCGCGCAGCTCCCGCTGGGCTTCGCCCGGCGAGGCCCGCAGCCGCTCGGCGGTGCTCTCGGCGCAGCCCAGCGCGACGTCGGGGAAAGCGAGGCGCCCGAGCAGGTGATCCCAGTCGCCGTGCGTGGCCAGCAGACCGCTGGGGGCGGCGAATCGGGCCTGCTCGAGCAGCGCGGGCAGCGCGTCGAGCTCGTCCGGCAGGACCGGCGAGTCGATCACGAACGTCTCCCCGGCGGGCTCCGGGCCGCCCGCCCATCCCTCCCCCGAGGCGCGCTTCGGAGCGACGGCGGCGCCCTCCTCCCCGCCCGCGCCACGAACGACCACGCAGTTGACGTGCAGGACCGCGCTGGTGACGACGATCACGTCGCGGTGCAGCGAGACGGCTCGCACGCGCGCGAGACCCGTCTAGGTGACGCCGAGGAGTTTGGCGGCCTCTTTGAGGCTGGTGACCTCGGCGGTGGGCTTCTTCTGCGAGGAGTCGAGCGTCTCCTTGTTGCGGTTGACCCAGATGACGGGCACGCGCGCTTTGACGCAGGGCACGACGTCGTGGTAGTGGCTGGCGGCGACGTGCACCCAGCCGCGCTTGCCGCCCATGCGCCTGGCGCACTCGGTGAAGTGGGGCGGTTCGGGCTTGTACGAGCGCACCTGCTGCGCGGTGACGAC
>JBKQHH010000071.1:0-9164 GCA_052148875.1 Solirubrobacteraceae bacterium | reverse complement strand
TCGGGATGCGCTGTCCCGAGTGCGCCAGCCAGCGTACGAAGGTGGTGCGCATGCGCGACATGGCCTCGATCCCGCAGGTCACCTACGCGCTGATCGTGATCAACGTGCTCGTGTTCCTGACCGAGGGCAAGAGCGCGCTGAGCATCTCAGGCGAAGCCTCCGGCTCCGACGTGATCAAAGGCGGGACGCTCGGCAGCAGCGAAGTCCCGCAGCTGGTGAATCAGGGCGTCGCCCACGGCCAGTGGTGGCGGATCGTCACGGGCGGGTTCCTGCACGAGAACCTGCTGCACATCGGCTTCAACATGTACGTCCTGTACATCCTCGGCCGGATGATCGAGCCGGTTCTCGGGCGCGCCAGGTTCGCCATGATCTACGGCGTCTCGCTGCTGACCGGATCGCTCGGCGCGCTGCTCGTCTCGCCCCACGTCCTCACTGTCGGCGCCTCGGGCGCCGTGTTCGGCATCATGGGCGCCGCGGCGGTGGAGATGCGCGCGCGCCAGATCCCGCTGATGCAGAGCGGCGTCGGCACCCTGATCCTGCTGAACCTCGTCATCAGCTTCACCCTCCCTGGCATCTCCTGGGGCGGGCACGTCGGCGGGCTGATCGGCGGCGCGATCGCCGCCGTCGTCTTCCAGCTGGGCACCCGCCATCGCCAGCAGGCGCTCGCCTTCGCCGGCTGCGCGATCATCGCGGTCGCTGCGGTCGCCGGCTCGCTGGCGACGGCGAAATCCAGCGAGGTCGAAACCGCCGGCCCGGTGACGTTGGTCGGTCCCGAATAGCGTGGGGCGCCCCGGCGCGGCGGATCAGCCGGTCGTGACGGAGGCCGCCACCGGGAGCGCGTGCGCCGCCGCCGGCGCCGCGGCGACCCGCTCCGGATGCAGCACGTGCGCGAGCAGCTCCAGGCCGTCGATCAGCCGCGGCCCCGGCCGTGAGAAGTACGCCGAGGCGTTGACCGCGACGATCCGCGGCGCGCCCACGGCGGCGAGCTCGCGCGCATAGATCGCGGCCTCGTCCAGCGCGCGGCGCTCGTCATAGCCGCACGGCATCACCACCACGACCTCGGGTCGCGCTGCCGCGACCTCCTCCCACGAGACGGTCCGCGACGGTTCCCCTGCGAGGCCGAGCACGTCCTCGCCGCCGGCCAGCTCGATCAGCTGGGGCGTCCAGTGGCCCGCCACGTACACCGGGTCCAGCCACTCCAGCGCCGCCACCCGCGGGCGCGGCCGCGCGCGCACGGCGAGCTTGACGCGGTCGATGCGCGCGGCGACGTCGCGCACCAGCTCCACGCCCCGCTCGCGCCGGCCGGTCGCCTGCGCCAGCGTGCGCACGTCGCCGAGCGTCTCGCCGAGCGTCTTCGGGTCCAGCGCGATCACGCGCGGCGCCGACGGCAGCGTCTTCGCGACCTCCGCCACCTCCTCGTAGGAGACCGCGCACACCGGGCACAGCGCCTGCGTGACGATCAGCTCCGGCGCGAGCGCCGCGAGCGCGTCGCGGTCGAGCTCGTAGATCGCCTCGCCCTCCAGCGTGCGCTCGCGCACCGCCGCGTCGATCTCCGCCGCGCTCATGCCGCTCGGCAGCACGTCGCGCGTGACGCGCCGGCGCTCCCGCGCGGGCGGCGGGAAGTCGCACTCGTGCGTCACCCCCACCACGTCGGCGCCGAGCCCGAGCGCGAACAGCAGCTCGGTCGCGTGGGGGACGAGGCTGACGATCCGCATGCCGTGACTGTAGGGACAGCGCGACCGCCGGTCGATGGCGTCTATCCTCGCAGCCGATGAGCCTGCTCAGCGACTCCGACATCGAGCACCGGCTGGGCGCCGTCCCGGACTGGCACGCCGGCGAGGAGCGCTCGATCGTGCGCGAGCTCTCCTTCGCCAGCTTCGCCGACGCGATCACGTTCGTCAACCGCGTCGCCGAGGCGGCCGAGGTCGCAAACCACCACCCCGACATCCTCCTGCACGGCTGGAACAACGTCCGCCTGACGCTCTCCACGCACTCGGTCGGCGGCCTCACCGATGCCGACTTCCAGCTGGCCGCTCAGATCGACCGCCTCGCGTAGGCGACCAGCGCGCTTGCTACCGTTGAGGCGTCAAGCACCTGATGAACGACGACGAAGAACTTCCTCGAAGTAGCAGCGTCGCCTCGGCGCCCTCGGCGTGAACGGCCTGAAGCTCATCTTCGCGGCGCTTCTGGTCGCCATCAACGCCTTCTTCGTGATCGCCGAGTACGCGCTCGTGCGCTCGCGCCGCGCGCGGCTGGAGGTCATGCGCGACGAAGGCGCAAAGGGGGCGTCGCTCGCGCTCGAACAGCTGGCGAACGTCAACGAGTACATATCCGCCGTGCAGATCGGCGTGACGATGACCTCGATCGGCATCGGAGCGCTGGGCGAGCCCGCGCTGGCGTCCATCCTCAAGGGCGCACTCGGAAACACGATCAGCCACGGCGTGGCGGTCGTCGTGGCGGTGATCGTCGCCTTCGCGATCATCTCATCGGCCCAGCTGATCGCCGGCGAGATGTGCCGAAGTTCTACGCGATCGATCGCGCCGAGGCCGTCGCCCGGCGGGTCGCCAGGCCGCTGCAGGCGTTCAGCGCCGTGTTCCATCCGTTCATCGTCTCGCTCACCGCCGTCGCCGACCGCATCCTGCGGCTGCTCGGGGTCGACATGAGCCTCGAGCGCCGCGGCGGCTCCTCGGACGAGCTCAAGCGGCTGATCGCCGAGTCCCACGAGGGCGGGCAGATCGACCAGGGCGAGGCGGGGATGCTCACCGGCGTCTTCCACCTGCACGAGCAGGAGGCGCGCCAGGTGATGACGCCGATCCCCGCGGTGGTCACCGTCGACGTCTCCCAGGACGTGGAGACGGCGCTGTCGCTGGGCGTCTCCAGCGGCCACACGCGCCTGCTGGTCACCGAAGAGGAAGACCGCGACCGCGTGCGCGGGCTCGTGCACGTCTCCGAGCTGGTGCGCCTGCAGATGCAGGAGGGGCCGCATGCGCCGCTGGAGCCCGTCGTCCACGACGCGCTGATCGTGCCCGAGACCAAGCCGCTGGACGATCTGCTGGCCGATCTGCAGCGCCAGCGCACGTCGATGGCGGTCGTCGTCGACGAGTACGGGCGCGTCGTCGGCGTGGTGACCGTCGAGGACATCATCGAGGAGATCGTCGGGGAGATCGCCGACGAGACCGATCCCGCGGCCGGCGAGATCCGCCGGCTCGCCGACGGCGACTGGTTCGTGCGCGGGCACGTCGCGGTCACCGACCTCGCCGACTACGGGCTGCACCTGCCGGTGGACAGCGACGCCTACAACTCGATCGGCGGCCTCGTGTTCGCCGAGCTCGGGCGCCTGCCCAAGCGCGGGGACACGGTCGCCGCCAACGGCTTCTCGATCCGCGTGGAGTCGGTGCGCGACAACCGCATCGAGGCCGTGCGCATCCGCGAGCGCCGGCAGGTGCCGCCGCGCGAGGGACGCGCGCCCGAGGGCTGAGCGGGCGGCGTCGCAGCCTGCCCGCGACGGCCGCGAGCGCCGGTCCGGCGACCAGCTGCGCGATCCGCCGCCCGCGACGCCCGCCACGAGGCGATCCCATCCCTTTAAACACGTCCGGCCCGCGGGGGGAGCGGACCGGATCGTGCGCACTGGGAGGAGGCGGGTGTGCGATGCGACTTTGACGTCGCACGAACAAGTATCGCGGCGTTGATGAACGACAGCTAAAAGTCGCCTGAGCGTGGATAAATGTTCGCGAAGAGCGCTCCCACGGGCGCTCCCCGGGGCGTCCCGCGCGCGGCCGTCAGTAGGCGTGGATTCCGCGCCCGCTCTTGCGTCCGAGCGCTCCTTCGGCGATCAGCTCGTGCACGCGCGCGGGCACCGTCTCGCCGATCGTCTCGCCGATCGCCCTGGAGACATCGAGCCCAACGAGGTCCAGCAGCGCCAGCGGACCCATCGGGTGCCCGGCGCCGAGGCGCATGCACGTGTCGACGTCCGCCGGGTCCATGCCGGTCTCTTCGACGAGCCGAACCGCGCTGAACAGATACGGGAACAGCAGGCGGTTGACGACGAACCCGGGCACGTCGGGGACCTCGACGGGCGTCTTCTCGAATTTCTCGCACAGCTCGAGCGCGCGGCTGCGCGTCCGCTCGCTCGCCGCCTGCGGGAAGATCAGCTCCACCAGCTTCATCTTCGTGACCGGGTTGAACACGTGCAGGCCGAGGAAGCTCTGCGGACGGCCGCTCTCCTGCGCGAGGCGCTCGATCGACAGCGACGAGGTCGTGCTCGCGAGGATCGCGTCGGCGTCGAGGACCTCATCCAGTTCGGTGAGCAGGGCAGCCTTCGCGTCGTGGTCCTCGACGACCGCCTCGACCACGAACGTCGCCTCCGCGAGCGCCGCGATGTCGGTGACGATTTCCACGTGCTCGGGATCGACCTCCGCCTCCAGGCGGCTCAGGGTCTTCTCGACCGTCGCGCGCGCGCGGTCGGCCGAGCTCTCCGAGCGGGCCAGCAGCAGCACCGGCCCATGGTGGGCCGCGGTGGCCGCCAGGCCGCAGGCGATGGCGCCGCTGCCGGCTATCGCCAGGCGTTTGCTCACGGTTCTCCTTTGCGGTTTGTCGGCTTGCCGCGCCCTGGCTGACTGACCAGTCAATCGATGGGCGCGGTAGGATTACGGATGCAGGGTCCGCGCATCTTATTCAGGCGCGGGTGGGTGGGCCTTCAACCGGGAAGCGGTTGGGGGCGGGCGGGCTCCTGGTCATCTTCGTAATCGCCGCGCAACACTCCGTAGGAGGACTGCTGACATGAGGCAACCAGAGGGCCGCGAAGTCGTCATCGTCGAGGCGGTGCGCACGCCGATCGGCCGCGGGCACAGGGAAAAGGGCTACTACAAGGACACGCACCCGAACGAGCTGCTCGGCACGTGCTACTCCGAGGTGATCGAGCGCGCGGGCATCGACGCCGCGCAGGTCGAGGACGTGATCGCCGGCTGCGTCTCCCAGTTCGGCGAGCAGGGCCTGAACGTCGCGCGCAACGCGTGGCTGCAGGAGGGCCTGCCGATAGAGACGCCGGGCACGACCGTCGACCGCCAGTGCGGATCGGCGCAGCAGGCGGTCAACTTCGCCACCGGCCTGATCGCCGCGGGCGTGCACGACGCGATGATCGGCTCGGGCGTCGAGCACATGGGCCACCTGCCGTTCGCCGCCGTCGCGCAGACCCAGCAGGAGTTCGGCGTCGCCTTCCCCCCGGAGCTGATGGCCAAGCACAACATCGTCGGCCAGGGCCTCGGCGCGGAGATGATCGCCGACCAGTGGGAGATCTCCCGCTCCGAGCTCGACGAGCTGGCCGTGCGCTCGCACCGTCTCGCCCACCAGGCCACCGAGGAGGGCCGCTTCGAGCGCGAGATCGTGCCCATGACCGTCGGCGGCGACACCTACGTCACCGACCAGGGCATCCGCCCCGACACCAACCTCGAGGCGCTCTCGCAGCTGAAGCCCGCGTTCAAGCCCGACGGCAAGATCACCGCCGGCAACGCCTCGCAGATCTCCGACGGCGCCGCCGCCGTGCTGCTGATGTCCGCTGAGAAGGCCAGGGAGCTCGGCCTGACGCCGCGCGCGCGGATCGTCGACCAGACGACCGTCGGCTGCGACCCCGTGAAAATGCTCGAGGGGCCGATCCCCGCCACGCGCAAGATCCTCTCGCGCAACGGCATGCAGATCGACGACATCGACCTGTTCGAGATCAACGAGGCGTTCGCCCCCGTCATCGCCGCCTGGCGGCGCGAGCTCTCGCCGGACATGGACCGCGTCAACGTCAACGGCGGCGCCATGGCGCTCGGGCACCCGCTCGGCTCCACCGGCGCGCGGCTGATCACCACGCTGCTGCACGAGCTCGAGCGCTCCGACAAGGAGGTCGGCTTCGTGACCATGTGCTGCGGGGGCGGGCTCGGCACCGGTACATTGATCCAACGCGTCTGATCGAGCGCGTCCGATGCTTCGATCTTCGACGGAAGGGGCCTGATGGCAGGTACAGAGGCGGACGATCAGGGCAGCGGCGGGGGGCAGCCCAACCCGAGGGCCAAGCTCATGCAGGAAGTGGCCGACGAGATGGACGCCATCGAAACGGAGTTCGGCGACGACTACCAGATCGGCCGCGTGATCACGATCGTCGAGGTCATACGACCAAACGACGAGATCGGGCTGCGAGTTCGAGCCGGGCAGTATCCGTGGGTCGCGCTCGGGATGCTTCGGTTCGCGCAGAAAGTCGTGGAAGGGCAGCTCGGGGGCTCCTAGACGAACGCCCGAGTCGGACCGGGCGGGGCGATCAGTCGCTTGGTCCGGAGCCCGTCCAGTCGACCGTGACGGGGGGCAGGGCCAGCAGCGCGGCCCACGTCGCCGCTTCCACGACGCCGCTGGCGGCGATCGCGTGGGCGGTCTGGAAGGCCTCGACGTTGGCGAGCGTCTCGGAGCCGAACACGCCGGTGGTTTCCTGCGTGGGGATCGCGCTGGCGAGGTGCTCCTGCATCCACAGCACCTCATCGCTCTTGCCGCCGCTCTTCAGTTCCGGGTATTCGGCGTTGGGCGTGACGCTCGTCAGCGGCGCGAGCGGCGACGCGAGCGTGCTCCAGTCGGCCGCGCCGCTTTCCTGCCAGTCCCAGAAGGACACGCCGGTGGAGCCGTAGTCGACGGCCTCCTCGCGGAAGCGCAGCAGTTCTGTCGCCGAGACCCCGCCGTAGGTCTGCCCGAGCGGGTAGATCGGGCGGCCGTACACGCGGTTGGCGATGTAGGTGTTGGCGTAGACCGTGTCGACCGACTGGCCGATGTCCTTCCAGTACATCTGCGGCGCGTTGTACTGCGCGCCGCCGGGGCCGAGGAACACCGAGTACGGGAAGGAGGGGTGGTCGAAGACGTACGGGAACGAGGCCAGCCCGAGGGGATAGTCGGGGCCGATCTTCGCGCGCAGGTCGTCGACGTAGGTCTGCGCGGCGGCGTAGTGGCCTTCGTATTCGCCCTCCGCGTCGATCACCAGGCAGTCGGCGCCGTCGGCCACCGCCTCGGCGCCGAGCGCGGCCTCGCCGACGGGTTCGCTGCCGTACACGTACTGCCACGCGCACACCTTCAGCCCGTTGGCGTGCGCTTCCGCGACCAGCTGCGGGGAGAACTGGCTCCAGTAGTTGGTCGAGCCGTCGGAGCTCTTGACGAACAGCGTGGTCACGCCGGCCGCGTGCGCCTGCGCGGCGATCGCGGCGACGGAGCCCCCGTCGGACCTGCTCAGGTACCAGATCCACATGCCCTGGCCTTCGAACGCGGTGCCGCTGACCGCGGCGCTGCTCACGGGCGGGGGGTCTTTGGGCGGCGGCGGGGGGTGCAGCGCGTGGTTGTAGACATAGATCGGGCCGTAGGAGCTCGTGTAGCGCCCGCCGCCGAGCAGGATCATGATGCGCCCCGAATGGGCGTTCTTCGGAACGGTCACCAGCAGGCCGGAGCTCGGCTTGCCGGCGATCGCGAAGCGCAGGTGCGCGGCCGGTTGTGCGGCCGGCGAGACGCGGCTGATCCTCGCCCCGGGAGACTTGGGGAAGGCGACGACCATGCCGGGCGCCAGGCCCACGCCCTCGAGCAGCAGCATGCCGTGCGCGGAGACCTGGCGGGGGTTGCCGCTGCAGTGGGCGGCCGGCACGCAGCTGACGCTCTGGATGCGCACGCTCGTGACGTGCGGGGAGGGGGACTTGGCCTTGGCGGTCGGGGAGCCGCCGCTGCCGGCCGTGGAGGTGGTGCCGCCCGCCGCCTGCGTGCCGCCCGCCGCCTGCGTGCCACCCGCGTCGGCCGCCACTGCGGGGAGCGGGGCCGCGGCGAGCAGGCACAGCGGCAGCGCGATGGCTGTCGCGGCAACGAACCTGGATCGCTTGTGGTCGCCTGTGCTCGCCAAGACCTAGAGCTCCTTCGAGCGGAACCACCCTCCGGCCGAGTAGGGCGAGAATCCGCGCCCGACCGGCAGCCCCCGACGTTATCGACTATGAGGGCGCAAACCGCATACTGGCACGGAAGTTGCGCTCGTGGGGCCGTCTAAGGGGTTTCTCAGCCCCAGCGGAAGCCGGCGGCGCCGGGGGCGGGAGCGAGCGGGCTGGACGGCAGATCGGCGGGTGGATCGGGGAGGTTGAAGCCGGTCGGCGCCACGTCGTTGGGGGCGTCGGGGTGGAAGATCGACGCCAGGTACTGGTTCTGGCCGCGCCCCACGCCGAGCTCGAACTGGCCGCCGCCGTAGTTGCCGATGCCGCGCTCTGCGCAGTAGTCGTAGGCGTCGAGCAGGCTGCGCAGCCCGCCCAGGCGGGATGGCTTGATGTTGACCATCCGCGGCGGATACGGCAGCGCGTCGATGTCGGCGATCGAGTGGATCGGCGCGTCCCAGGAGAAGCGCCCGCGATGCGGCGCGAGCACCGCGTCGGTCTCGGGCGTCAGCGCCGGGTCCTCGATCCACGCCTCGGGGAATGCCTCGGCGACGCGGCGGTAGAGCACCGGGTCGGCGGGCTGGTCGACGATCGAGCCGTGGTAGAGGCCCTTGAAGTCGACCGAGTCGACCGCGCCCGTGGCCACGAGCTCGGCGATCAGGCGCTCGTCCCACGAGCTCGTCGGATCGAGCTTGAAGCGCAGCCCCGGGTAGAGCGCCAGGCGCCGGCGGAGCGGCTCGAGCGTCGGCGGCTCGCCGAGGCGCAGCGACACGACGAAGCGCACCGGCCGCGGCTCGCGCCCGAGCGCCGCGTGCAGCGTCGTGCCCGCCTGGCGCAGCGCCAGGTCGAGCGCCGCCGACTCGTACGCCCACGTGCGGTAGCGGCCCGAGACCTCGCGCTGGGGGGGCTCGGGAAACAGCTGCAGCTCGGCGAGATGCGTGCAGAAGGACGCCAGCGTGAAGCGCCCAGCGAGCGCCAGCGTGGGACCGGCCGCCTGCAGGATGTCGTGGTCGACCGCGTCGTAGGTGACGTCCTCGCCGATCCCCTCCTCGCCGCCGCCGCGCAGATGGATGACCGTGCTCTTGCGCTCGAAGTCGCTGGAGACCGTCGCCGTCAGCGGCTCGAGCGTGTACTCGTCGATCTCAAGCGGCATCCCGGCGAGCAGCTCCCAGGTGCTCACGCGGACGCCTCGCCTTCAAGACGCGCGACCAGCTCATCCAGTCGCAGCTCCTCGAGTGCGTCGCC
>JBKQHH010000070.1:0-29446 GCA_052148875.1 Solirubrobacteraceae bacterium | reverse complement strand
GGCCGGGGGCCTGCGTGGGCTCACCCTCCGGGCTGAGGTAGTAGTCGCCGCGCTCTGGCCGGATCGTCTTGCTCTCCAGATAGCGCGCGTACCCGCCGCCCTTGGCGGCACCGATGCTGGCTGCGGTCATCACACCCCCTAAGACCACGACCACGCCGAGGCGGCCAACGAATTGCACAGCGCTCGCTAAGCCCCCGCTGGGGCCTGCATCTAGTCTGTTCGGGCTTGGTGCTGTGCGCCGGGCGCGGCGAAGCCGAAGGCGAAGCAGCGCAGGCCGGAGGGGTGCGAAGGCCGCCGCGAAGCGGTCGGCCGTGCTGGCTGCGGCGAAGCCAGCAGTCCAGCGAGCAGCCCGTAGGCCGTAGGCGTGCAGTGCCGGGGTCGATCAGAGAGCCGACCGCAGGGAGGCTCGGTCACAGCGGGCGCAGCCCGCGCTATCTGAGGCCGTTGTCGGACCGCGCCGTCGGCGGTCGCCGGCGCGTGGGGATGGCGTCGCGGCCGGAAGGCTGCCGAGTGCGGGCGCGAGCCCGCGCGAGAGCCAGCCGCCGAGCGGTGCCGGTGAGCGTCAGCGAGCGGCGTGCCGGTCTACGGCCGCCGGCCCTTTGGGGTCGGCGAGGCGAGCGGGGCGGCGCCCATCTTCATCGCCGCGGCGGTTTCGCCCGTCGGCGGCGGCGCCTCTCCTTGGCTGCCTGCTCCACCGCCTCGACCAGCGCGCGAAGCGCTGCTGGCGCATCGGCGCCTTGGGCGGCGAGGGGCACGGCGATCTTGTCGGCCATGACCTGTGCCGTCACGATGCCGTCCTCGATCGACAGCTCCAGGCGTGCCGGGGTGAGACCCGGCAGTTCGGCCAGCAGCTTGACGAGGACGAGCAGGTCGGCATCGGTCGTTGGACGCTCGGCCGGCGCGCTCATGTGCTCGTCTCGTAGCTGAGCGCGTGGCACTCGCTTGGAAGCTGCTCGCCGATCCGCCCGGCGTCAGGCGCCTCGACGGGCGGGCGGGCACCCTCGGAGCGGTTGTCGAGCAGGCACACCGAGACGGGCATCGTGGCGCAGCATAGATGCCGATGGCTGGCGTGAGCGCGCATCAGCCGAGTTCGATTTCGTGGGGGCTGCCGCCAAGGCCCTCGCGCACGATGAGCGCGAGAGTCTTGGTGTGAATCCAAGGCGTCGGCTCGGTCTCGCCTCCCTCGGGCTTCAAGCCGATACGGCGCGCGAGCCAGCTCGTCTCTCCGCTGACGTTCCCGCGGCCGTCGCGCTTGAAGCGACCGCAGCGCAGCGCGATCTGGCTGTAGCTCATCTCACCACGCGCGACCTTGCGCTGGACGGCTTCGCGCAGGCCGCGGTTCAGCAGCGTCGAGCTCTCGTCCAAGCGGTCAAGCTCGGCGCGCAGTCCGCACACCGAAGGGCGGTCCTCACCACCGGGAGCAGCGAGGGCGTTGATGGTGAGGCTGCGCGCCGGCTCGTAGTCCTCAAGGGCGCCGACGACCTCGCGTAGCGTGAGGACGGCGAAGTCCTCCTCGCAGCCGTGGTGGCGAGTGCGCGTCCAGCGCAGCGCGCGGCACCGCTCGCCGTCGGAGACCGCCCGGACGCGGTAGGAATCGCCATTGGCGTCCAGAAGCGGCGCGTCCGACGATGGCGGCGCTGCCCTGGGAGCCGGCCGCGACAGGATCGGCGGGCGCAGCTCCAGGTCTTGCAAAGTGACTCGTCGGCAGCGACCGCGCGCTTCATCGGCGAGGTACATCTCGCAGACAACGTGTGCGTTCTCGGGCGGCTCGTCGGCGGCCAGGTGCGCGATCAGGCGCGCGTCGGCGTGCGTCCATGCGAGCCGGTCTATGACGAGCGTGCTCCCGCCCGCGCCGCGCACGGTGACGAGCTCGCGTGCCTCGCCGCTCTCGGGATCGGCGTAGCGGCCAAGGCGAACGCGATGGCGCTCGATGGGTTGGCTGACCTGGGGCTCGGGTGCCGTGAGGGTGTTCATCACTCTCCTTTGGGGGCGCCGGCCCGCTGGGAGGCGGGCCGTGGTCCGATCCCGATGCACGCGCAGCGTGCGATGATCGGGAGGACACGGCCGCCCTCGCTAGTCGCCTATCTCGTCCGGCGCGCTGTGGCCTTCGGGCGCGAGGCGGTAGCCGATGCTCCGCACGTTGGGGATCAGTCCCTCCGCTCCCGCTCGCGCGAGGGCACGCCGCAAACGGGAGGCGTGCGAGTGCAGCGTGCGCGTGGCGCCAGCGGAGCGATAGCCCCACACGTCGCGCATCAGCTCGTCTTGGCTGTAGACCCGGTGCGGATGGCGTGCAAGGTGAGCGAGCAGCGCGTATTCCATCCGGCGCAGCGGCACCGCAACCGAGCCGACGCTTGCACGGCACGCCTGGGTGTCGATCTCCAGCACGCCGAACCGGATCAAGTCCGTGCGGTCGATCCTGCCACGACGTAGAAGTGAGCCCACGCGAGCCAACAGCTCTGCGTACTCCCAAGGGGTTCGGAGTACGTCATCGGCGCCGGCGCTGAAAGCGCGAAGCGTCTCCGCCACGTCCTCGCTCGTCGTCACCCAAAGGACACGACCGTCGGGATTGACGTGCGGGCCGAGCTCGTCCGCTCGCAGCGAGCGCAGGACCGCGAGGCTCGCAGCCCGGTCTCGTGTCGGACCGAAGATGATGAGGTCCGTGTCGTCTTCCGCGAAGCGGGCCTTGATGACCTCCGTATCCTCGGCGCGGCGCAGTAGAAAGCCGTCGAGAATCAGCTCCTCGGCGAGCGCATCGTTTCGTCGCCCCTCACCAACGACCAGCAGCGTCGCAGCCCTGGCGTTCATCACAAGCCTCCAATCAGGAGTGACCCCGCCTCAATGTCATCGTTGAGGCGCGGCCTTGGTTGATGGGTTTGGCCGACCCGGTGACTCGCGGTGGCCATCAGCGCGTTCCGACCTCGAAGCGATAACCGCCGGTGCTGACGAACAGCGTCCATCCGCGGCGCTCGACACCGCCATGACGGCTGCGTTTCCGCATTAGCTGCACCGACCACGGATGCCAGCCACGATGGCCTCGGCTGCTGTGAACCACACGCGACTGGGCCACCCAGCGCGAATTGCGTCGCTGCGTCTTGTAGGTCTGCATCATCTTTCTCCTTTCACCCTCGGCGTGCCCCATCAGGGCACCGTCCTTTCGGGTCGAACGGCCCCGCCCAGCGCGGGGCCTACCCCGACCCCCTGCACGCGGAGCGTGCGACCATCGGGGAGGGCGGCCCCGCAGCGCCCGCTAGGCACCTGTGCCCAACTGCTCAAGCTCGCGCCTGACGACGCTGCTCGCCATCGGGATCGCATCCAGCCTGTGCGCCTGCTCGATGTAGTCGGCGACCAGCGCCTTCAGCGCCGAGTAGCCGTCCTGCTCCAGCTCGCGCTCCACGAGATAGGAGCGACCCTCGGCTGCGGCGGGTCGGTCGGTGATCCGCACGCCGCCGTTGATGCGCTGTCCGTAGAGAACGCGCTCGCCGCTGCTCACGCCGTAGCGCGCCAGCTCCGTGCGCTCGCCGGTCCGTCGAGGCTCGCTACCGTCATCGAAACGCAGGCACTCGCAGTAGGCGATAGGGCCATCGCGTCCTTCATCGAAGGCACCGATCAGTTCGGTTCGATGCTCGACATCCAGGCAGCGTGTGTCTCCTTGGCTGCTGTGCCTGCTCAGGCGGTGCCCGCAGACGCAGAGGGGATCATCGACCGGCGCCTGGCTCCAGGTGGCCGTTGAGCCGTAGCCGGATACCTCGTGGTCCGCTACCGCCGTGGCGTAGACAAGGCTGCGCTCGTCGGTCTCCTCCATCTCCGAAGGAGGGGTGCAACCTGAGTCCTTGAGCTCAACCAGGCGCTCGACTTCACGGCTTGCCTGCCAGCGCGTCTTGGGGTAGGTGAAACTCGTTCCGGTCTGCTCCGCAAGAGATTTCAGAAAGCGAAGCTGCCGATCGGTAGGACGGTTTTTGGTGGTCGATAGGCTCATTTGTTCTCCTGTTGGTCGGGGTTGAGCACGCCCCGGCCAGAGCGGGCCGGCGAGGCGGGTCAAGCCCTGTCCCGTCAGGGATCGCCGCAGGCGACGCGCAGCGCAGGGCTTTACGCGCCGCAAAGCCGGTTTGCTGGCCTTAAGGGGTGCGCTCGATCTCGGCCGGACTGGAGGGACGCCCGTTGACATTGCCCAGCCGTCCCTTCGGGTCTTCGCGCCGTGGATCGTCACGACGTACCGCTTGATCCCGGTTCGCTTACGCATCGCCGAGGAGCCTCGTCCGCACGCGCTCGGCGTGGTCGCCACGAGCCAGATTGAAGACCGGCACGCCGTAGTGGTGAGCGATCCGCAACGCCTGGCCGGTTCCGCCGACGCGCCGGCCGGTGCCATCGAGGCTGCCGTCAGCCGTCCAGCACAAGACGAATCGGGCGGGCGAGGCGAGGTCGGCCCCGAGTACCTGATGACAGTTGCGTGCGTGCAGGTGACGCACACCCCCGCTCAGGCTGCCCCACGCAGGGTGAAAGTGTGAAGCCATCGTGTAGGCAGCCTGGGACGGTTGCGCAAGGGTGAACTCCCGCATCCCCGACCGGCGCGCGGACGCCTCGAAGCGCGCCCACGGCAAGTAGAGCTCGACCGCTCCGTTCGCAGCCGCGCCACGGTAAAACGCTTGATCGGCGCCACCAGCCATGCCCGTGCGCAAAACCCAGCCTTGCGCGGCGAGCTCGGCGGCGACGCGGCCCATGAGCGCGAGAACCGCGGGCGGGGTCTTGCGCGAGCCGATCCCCGCGTAGGACGGGTGACACGTTGACGGCCAGCCCGTCGGCGAGGCGTGGCGCGGACCGCTTGCAGGCCGCGGTGAGTGCGTAAGCATCGAGTCCTCCTGCTGGTCGGGGTTGAGCACGCCCCGGCCTGAGCGGGCCGGCGAGGCGAGTCAAGCCTTGTCCCGTCAGGGATCGCCGCAGGCGACGCGCAGCGCAGGGCTTTACGCGCCGCAGAGCCGGTTTGCTGGCCTTAAGGGGTGGGCTCGACCCCGACAGGACTGGAAGTGAGCCCCTGAAAG
Organism: Solirubrobacteraceae bacterium; assembly: GCA_052148875.1. Classification (GTDB taxonomy): domain Bacteria; phylum Actinomycetota; class Thermoleophilia; order Solirubrobacterales; family Solirubrobacteraceae; genus Palsa-744. The sequence goes on along the minus strand of JBKQHH010000070.1, from coordinate 24,410 downwards.
CTCGTCAGTCGAGATCGAACTGAGCGAGAAGACGATCGCGCCAGCGCACGGCGTACCGAACGCAGCTGGAGCAACGCTGGTGCTGACAGGACGGAAGTGGCGCGTCGTAGCGCGCCTGTAGGGACCAGGCGGTCGAATCGGCCGAGGCCAGCACCTCCGCGCATCCAGCCAGGCCGCGCGTCTTCACGCCGAAGGCGTGCAGCGCGAAGCCCCTCATCGCGAGCGCCCACAGGATGTCCTCAACCTGCCGGCTGCCTTGGCGCGAGCAGATCGAGCCGACGCCGACTCGCGGCTCACGAGCGAGGTCGATGCCTTCGGCGGAGTAGAGGGCGGCGCAGCGCTCGTAGTCGGTCAGTCGCCAGCCTTGAAGGACCGGCACAAAGGGAAGGTCGGGGGCGCGCTGGCGGAGCTCAACGAAGTTGGCGACGGTGCGCTGCTGATGCTCTTTGAGCGTGAGACCCGTGCGCGCGAGCGTGGCGGGCTCACACATCCAGTCCATCGAGAAGGCGAACTCAAGTCGGCCGATCTCCTGCGTATAACGCCGGGTCGCCTCGATGTACTGATCGACGCTCGTCAGCCAGCGGCCGTGAAGTTGCAGTTCGGAGTAGCCACCGGAGTCGAGCGCCCAGCCGGCCGCCGCGCGCGGCAGTGTCGCGCAACGCGCCAGGCGCCTGTGCGAGACAAATAGAGGCCCGATCCCGAGCCGCAGCCAGCCCGTTTCGTGCGTTCCGAGGTAAAACCTCATCGTCCGATGCCCGAGCGATCCCGCTCATGCCGCGAGCGCGAGCCAGCTTTGCCGCTCCAACTCGCTCGCGTTCGCCAACCGCACCAACACATCGCCGTGGCAGGGCCGCGGCGCACACCAACAGCCGAGCACCAACCCGCGCAGCTCATCGAGCGAGGCCATCAGCGCATCGTTTTCGCGCAGCCAACTTTCGTACAGCGCAATGCACTCGCCGCGTGCGCCGTGCTTGTCCACCACGAACGGGTTGCCCCACTTCGAGGGGCGCCCGATGTAAACGTGGTGACGCTCGCGCTCGCGATGCACCGCACGCGGCGTTCCGAGCTTCACCTGCGCTGGGACGAGTAGACCGCTGTTTCGCCTTGAGTACCTATTCACCGCTTCTCCTTTTGGGTCGTGGTTGAGCACGCCCCGGCCTGAGCGGGCCGGCGAGGCGGGTCAAGCCCTGTCCCGGCAGGGATCGCCGTAGGCGACGCGCAGCGCAGGGCTTTACGCGGCGGAAAGCCGGTTTGCTGGCCTTAAGGGGTGAGCTCGGCCACGGCCCCGAGAAGCGGCAGTGGACTCACTAGGCCCAGCGGTCTACTCGTCAGTCTCGCAAGCTGAAGTGAAGCTCTCGCCAATGGCGAATGCGACACAGGCAACCATTGGCTGCGCGAAACCGTGAGCCGCCCTCGTAGGTGAATGTGCGGTGTACCTCGGCGTTGGTGAACGTGAGCGGATCGGCGAACGCGACGCTTTGCCCCTTGCGTGGAAGTGGCTTTGCCAGGCGGGCGCGGCAGCGTTCGCGCCACTCGCGCGCGTGGTCGTTGCTCGGTGTGCTCAGCAGGTCGAGGATGCGCGCGGGGCAGCCGTCCTCGACCGGCCCCATGTCCTCGCTGACAGGCTTGGTGTAGAGGAGGCCCTTCTCACGCTCGGTGAGCAGCACGAGGCCGAATATCTCATCGCCCTTGTGTGCTCGAACGGCTGCGTAGACGACCTTGCCGTAGCGCACGGCGTCGATGACGCGCGCGGCGAAGTCCGCGCCAAGGTCGAACTCGATCGCAGCGCGCGCGGTGAACGGACCTTCAAGTTGTCCAGCGGTCCAGCCCATGATTCCTCCCGTGGGATTCGGCGACCCGCCCCGACGGCGGGCCTTTGCCCATCCCCGGCACGCCTTTGGCGTGCGACCATCGGGGGAGGCAAGGCACCGCCGCCGGTCACGGTTACTTGCTATGCCGCGGCCGGGACCTGCTCCTCCTCGGACTCGCTGGCGTCCTCGGTGTCCGCTTCGGTCGCGCGCTGCTCCTGAGCGTCACGCAGCCTGCCGGTCTCGGGATGGAACTCACCCCACACGAGGTCGGCATCGGCGATTGCTCGATCGAGCTCGTCGCCGTCCAGCTGGTCGAGCCGGTCGCTGACTCCATCGAGGCGGGCGAGGGCCTGTGCGATCTCGGTCTCGCGGCGGGCGTTCTCCTCGTCCTTGGCGGTCCGCTCGGTGAGGATGTCATCGAGCGCCGGCAGCTGGCCCTCCTTGATGCGTTCCCTGACGATCGCGTTCAGGTCGCGCTCGGCGGCTGCGGCCAGCGGTCCGTTGAAGTGCAGCGTGTAGTAGCTGCGCCGCTGCGTGGCGATGACCTCCTCATCGGCCAACGACGCGAGCGCGATCAACGTCAGCGCCCGGCCGGCGATGTCACCCGCCGCCTGCGCGTCTGCCAGGTAGCGGCTCGCGCGCTCGTGCGCCTCCTGCGCCTCCAGGTAGACGGTCTTGGTGTCCCCGTCGCCCTGCGAGCTCTGGCTGATCCAGCCGGGCAACGCAAGCCGAGCGCCGCGCGCCGCGATCCCCCGCAGCTCGCCGCTGAGGTTGACCGAAGCGAGGATGCGAAGGACCCGCTCATCGACCTTGATCCGCGGCAGGTACTTGAACACGAGCAGTCCGACCGCTTCGTTGAAGCGGGTCGCCTTCTCGCGCTTCTCCTCTTGCTCTTTGCGCTGGGCCTTCGCCTCCTCCTTGATGCGCGCCTCGCGCTCCTCGGCGGTCTCCGTCTTGGCGCTCTGGCCATCGGAGCTTGCCTCGGGAGCGCCTGACGGCGGCTGGGCGGCGCTGCGCATCCGCTCGTCGTCGCGTTCGGCCTTGATCCGCGCGCGCACCGCCTTGAGGCTCTGAGCGATGTGGTCCTCGGCGAGCGCGTCGCCGACATCCTGGCCGACGATCAGCTGCGACCAGCGCCCGATCTCGTGAACCGCCTTGAGCCGGCGTGCGTGCTCGACCACATCTGGGGTGAAGGACACCGATTCGAGCTTCCGGCCGGTTGCCTTCTCGTAGGCAATCAGGTTCTTCGCTGCCTTCTCGCCGAGGGTGAACGCCCCGACGGGGTAGCGGCGGTTGGACTGGAACATCCCCGCCGGCAGCGGGTCGGTGTGGAGTACGCCGAGCGACAGCGCATCGTTGGCGAACTCGCTCCAGGTGGGCGCTTCGTCACCGTCCTCGGCGTTGAGCACCGCTGCGACGGCGTTGCGCGCAAGCTCCTCGTGGATTTTGCAGAGCTCCGCGAGAGCCTTCACGGCCAGCAGCGGGATCGTCTCCCCGGCGACGAGCCTGCTCAGAGCGTCCGGCAGCGCGAGGATCGTCAGGTGATCCCTGATCCGCCGTTCGCGGGAGCTGCGCTTGGCCTTGCCGCCCAAGCGCTCGGCGACACCGCGAACGTTCAATCCGCAGTCGAGCATCGCCTTGTAGCCCTGCGCCCGCTGGAGTGGGTTCAGGTCGCTGCGGACCTCGTTCTCGATCATCGCGTCCGTCAGCAGCTCCAACCGCTCGGCCTCGTCACCCGCGCCGGCGGGCAGCACGTTCGCGGGGATCTCGGTCAGCTCTGCTTTCGTGGCTGCGCGGTAGCGCCGCTCACCCGCGATGAGCAGGTAGTCCTCGCCGTCGGTCGAGCGAACGAGTACCGGCTGAAGGCAGCCGCGCTCGCGCATCGTCTCGGCCATCGCGTCGAGCTCGGCGTCGATGATCTCGCCACGCGGGTTGAAACCCTCCTGCACGGTGATCTGCGAAAGCGGAATGTGACGCAGCTCGGCGCGGCCGTGCGCGCCGTTGGTGTTCTGGGTGGTGCTCGGGGCGGCCATAAAGGCCCTCCTTTTTCACGCAGGGCTCCCCCCAGCGGGGAGCCGTCCCCGACCAACCCGCACGCGCAGCGTGCGAAAATCGGAAGGGGCCGGCTCGCGCTGCGCCAGTCGGTCGCAGGCGCTATCTCGATCGGGGCTGGCGCGGCTGTCAGCGCTCGTCGCGCTCTAGCTGCTCAAAGGCGTCGTCGGGCACGTCGATCACCGTGTCGTAGCCCAGCGCCTTGAGGTGTTCGAGAACGACTCCGACGTGCTCATAGACGCACTCCCTAACCCTGTCGTTGGGGTTGAGGTTCTTGTGCTCGTGATCGTCGGTCCGCATGACGGGATGGTGGCCGGGAGGTCCGAGCGTGAGATGCGCCACATGGGTCGGCACGCCCCTATGCCCGGTGAAGGTGGACGTGAGCTCGAACGCGAGCTCCGGGTCGGGCAGCGTCGTCGCGATCACGAGGGCGCGGGGGCCGACGCGAGCGGCGATCGTCTCGCTCTGGACCCGGCGGCCGTCGAGCTTGACTTCGAGCGCGATAGTGCGTTGCGTGCTCACGGCCCGCTACGGTAGCGCCCGCCTGGGAGACCTTCTTTTCGGCGGCGCTGGCGCGAGCCGTCGATGCCGGGCCGCGGCTAAACTCGTTGTCTCATCGCGCCGGAGTAGCTCAGTTGGTTAGAGCAGTGGAGTCATAATCCAAAGGTCGCAGGTTCGAGTCCTGCCTCCGGTACTTTCGAGCTGGCGGCGGCCGGCGAGACTGTAGGCGGTCAGTATTCGGCGGCGATGACGCCGTGCTCGATGGTGTGAGCGCCCGTGGGACGGTAGGCCGGGCCTCGGCTGTGGTGGAGCCAGTTGATGATCTCTTGCGGTGGCGGGAAGTGGCGCAGAACGTCAACGTCGATCCAGCGGTATCCGCAGCGCTCGCACTCGAAGTAGCCGGGGCACGGTTCGGTGGGTACGTGGCGGTGGCCGTCGTGGGGTTCGTTCGGGCGTTGTGGCATGTGATCCTCCTGGTAGAGCGTCTTCTCGCATCGGGCGAGACGATCGGCTCGGCAGGCCGAAGGGCCTCGGCCGCGCCGTAGCGATGCGGAGGCGCACATAAGGCCGGGCCGCGGAGCGGTGCCCGATCGCGAAACGCGGGAAGACGCTCGTACAGCGAGGAGCTGCTTGCCCTCGAACGAGGCCCCGACGGTGACGATCGCACGCCGGAAACGGGCGCCGGATGGGCGAAGCGCAAGGGCTTCTAGGCGAGTCCGAACGTGGACGCGAGACGGCGGCGGAGCTCAAGGAAGTCGTTGCCACGGGTGGCGAGCCCCCATATCGCGGCGGCGAAGTCGAAGATCGTCCCGCCCTTGCGGCACGCCCGCTGCTTGCTGTGGCGCCCGTAGCAGTAGAAGGTGCCATCGGGGTAGAGCTGGAGGCTCGGGCTGGTGTCTGCGTGGAAGGGGCAGAGAATCTTGCCCGCCCGGTTGGGCGTGGCGTTTGCCAGCACGCGGACGTACTCGGCGGCGGGGATCGCCAGCAGCGCATGGTCGAGCGGTGTGCGGTCCGAGCTGCGCGGCCTCGGCCGCGCGGGCCCGGTGGCCGCTGGGAGCGGATCGTCAGGTAGGCGGCTCGTGAGCTCTGCGAGTGTGTAGCGGGCCGTTGGCCTGTACGCGAGGAGCTTGACGGGGCGCGGCGGGTCGTGCTTGTAGTTGAGGGTGTCCGGGGGTCGCAACAGGCGCGCGATGTCGATGCAGCCGAGCTCGCCGCCGAGCGCGAGTGCGAGGCGCCGGTTGGCGCTCTCGACTTGTGCGTTCGTTGCCCGCCGGGCGAGACGCCAGTAGAGATGTAGGTGGTCGGGCGAGCCCGACGCGACCTCCATCGTCGGCGGGTGAGCGAACTGCGCGAGACTCTGCTGCGCGCTGGGGTCATCGCACTCGATGTAGAGCAGGCGCGAGCCGCTGATCGCGTCCTTGCCGCCGTCGGTGGGACGATCGCGCAGCGCGACGCCCACGTAGATGTCGGCCTTGGCCGCCCTGCGGATGATCCGCCGCGCCGCGCCGCTCGTTGCGTCCTCAGCGAAGAATGTCCGGTCCATCCAGCCGCGCGGTGACGGCCAGCGCAGCTCCAAGAACTGTTCTAGACCGGGATCGGCGGCCAGGGTGCGCAGGTAGACGAGCAGGTCGTTGGTGGGGTGCCGGTGCGAGGTCAATCGCGGACCTCGGGTGTGAACGCCGCCAGGTACTCGAACTCGCCGTCGAGTAGCGGGACCTGCTCTGGATAGCGGGCGGCCCACGCGGAGCACTGCTCCAGCGTCAGCTCGCCGCGGCGCATCGCAGCGACGCGCTGTGTGGGCGTCATCTGCCAAAGCGGTCGTAGGCGCTCCTCCCGCGTTCTGAGGCTCTGAAAAAGCGCGTCGGTGAAAAGGGTGTCGTTCATGGGAAGCACCGCATGAGCCTTGCGGTCCGCGCCCCGTCGGGGACGCGGACCGGGCTCTGTCGGTGGCCGCTAGGCGGCCACCGGCTCCCGCTCGTCGGCGGGCTGCTCGGACTCCTCCTCGCTGCGGGGAGTCAGGAACTCGACCGTGTTGGCGACCACGCTGTAGCTGTGGCGCTTGCCGCCACCGTCGGCCTCCCACTCGCCGTACTCGATGCGGCCATCGACGCCGACCTTCGAGCCCTTGTTGAGATAGCGGCTGCAAGCCTCGCCGTTCGCGCCGTAGGCGCTCACGTCGATGTAGCCGACCTCGCCGCCGCGGCCCATGCCGTTGACGGCGAGACGCATCTCGCAGACGCTCGTGCCGCTCGGCAGAGCTCGCAGCTCGGGGTCACGGGTCAGACGGCCGGTGCCGATGAACTTGTTGATGTTGCGCTGAGCCATTTCGGTTTCCTCCTGGTTGTGGTGGTGGTGCTAGTTACGCCGCCCAAAAACGACGCCGACCGGCGCGCGGAACCGGAGCCCGTCAGGGCGCAGGGGAACCCCCCTTGTGGGGGTTGAAGCGCTTAGTCCGGCGGCGTCGAAAATGGGGCAAGTAACGACGCCCACCGACCACGAGGAACCCGTGAACAGGTGGAGCCGCGCAACTTCTCGGCTCCTGCCTTCATCCGTGGCCTCTTGCGGTCTGTAGAGCATCGTTGGCGTCTGTTGTGCCTCTGTCCGCGAGCGGTCGCCCGCGGCTTTCTCGGTTACTGAGCCCCACCGCCACCAACCGGCCAACGACTTCTCAAAAGGGTCGAGACGGCCGCTGTCGGACCCGCTGTACGGGCGACGAAAAAGTCGTTGGCCGCTTCGGCGCGTCGCTGGTCACTAGGGGGCAATGGAACGCACAGATGCCTTCGGCCCGGCTTCGTTCGGGCGCTCTGACTGGCTGGCGGCGGCGGGGTCTCGATGAGGGTCCACGCGGTAGGACGCCGCCCCCTCACGAGGCTCGTGCTCTGCGTGGCGCTCGTTGTGCTGCTCGCGCTCTTGTTCAGCGGCTCGCTTGCGTGGTGCTGGACTGAGGCCGCGTCGCTGCTGGAACTGAACGGTCCGATGCGGCTGACGGCCGCCGACGCGGCGCACGCGATGTGGCATGTGCTGATCCGCGGAGGCTGGAGCTCGCCGGCGAGCGCGTTCCCGACTCGCGCGGAGCGCGCGGTGGCGCCCGGCGCGTGGGCGTATGGGCTCACCGGAGGCTGCTTCGTTGCGCTGTTGATCCGTGGGGGCCTCGGCCTGCACCGCAGGATGCGGACCTGGCGGGCGGGGTCGCCGCTCGGCAAGGAGCAGCGCACCGTGGCGCGTCACGCGGTCGATCGCGGCTGGGTGCGGCAGCGGACTTGGGCGCTGCCCGCCGATCTCCGCCGTCTGTGGGTGCCCGGCCCCGTCTCGGGGCGGCCGTACCTGGGTGTGATCGGCAAGCTGCCAGCGCGCACGCTCGCGGCCGAGCTTGAGGTACAGCCGATGGTCGTGGCGCCGCCGCGCGCGGGGAAGTCCAGCGGCTTCGTCGTCCCTTGGCTGCTCGACCACGACGGGCCGGCGCTGGTGTTGAGCACCAAGCGCGACATCTACGAGGCGACCGCGCCGTACCGCCGCAGCCTCGGCCGCGTGTGGGTCTATGACCCGTTCGGCGACCGCGCGAGCGCCGGCTTCACGCCGCTCGTGCCGGCGAGGACGTGGGCCGGCGCGATCCGTGCGGGCGAGGCGTTGGCGAGCGCCGCGCACCCCGACCAGGCGAACGCGGCGAACGAGTTTTGGGACAAGGAGGCCGCCGCGATGCTCGCGCCGCTGCTGCACGCCGCGGCGCTCGCCGGCGAGGGCATGGACGAGCTCGTGCGGTGGCTGGACGCCCGCGACTTCCAGAGCGCCGTGAGCGCGCTCCAGAGCGCGGGCGCTGTGGCGGCAGCCGAGCAGCTTGAGGGCGTCGGCCGTCGCGACGAGCGCAACCGCGAGACGACGGTGATGTCGGCGTTGAATCTGCTGCGCGCCTACCGCTACCCGCAGGTCGCGGCGTGCGCCCACAGCGACCTGACCCCTGAGAGGTTCTTGGACGGGGCCGCGAACACGATCTACGTCGTGGCCGCTGGCCACGACCAGGAAGCGTTGCGGCCGGTGATCCTCGCGCTCGTCGCTGCGATCTATGAGGCGGCGATCGTCAAGGCGCGCGGGGGCGGCGCGCTCGACCCGCGGCTGTTCATCCTCATGGACGAGGCGGCGAACATCGCGCCGCTGCGCAACCTCGCGGCGTGGCTCTCGCAATGCGGAGACCACGGCATCGTCATCGCGACGATCTGGCAGTCGATCGCGCAGATTGACCAGCGCTACGGCCGCGCCGCGCGCGACGCGATCTGCGCGGCGTCAACCGCTCAGGTGTTCTTGCCGCCGCTCGTGGAGCCGACGAGCACCGGGTATCTGACCGAGCTGTTGGGCGAGGAGCCGGTCGCCAACGCATCGACCTCGACCGGGCTCTCGCGGCACACGCTGAGCATCGGCCATCAGAAGGCCGGTCCCGCGCCGTGGCTGCGCCAGATCGGCCGCGGGCGGGCGATCCTCGTCTACCGGGACCTGCCGCCCGCGATCGTCCGCGCGCCCGGATGGTTCGAGGACCCCCGGTTCGCGCACTACGCCCGGCTGCTGGCATCGCGCTACGGAGCGTCTTTCCTGGGGCGCGCTCCACGCTCGCGTGAGTGCTCAGGCCGGAGACGCCTGCGAGGGCCGGAGCTGCGATGAGCGATTCGTTGGCCGCTGGCGCGGGGTGCGGGTCAACAACCCCGATGAACGACAGAACCGCAGCCGCGCCTCAAGCGGGCGAGCGCACGGCAAAGCCGCGCCGCGGCGGCCCTTCCGGGCGCCAGGTGGTCGGCGATTACGTGGGGCAGCACGCCTCCGACGCCGCCCAGGCTGTGCGGCGAGCCGGGCTGCGCCCCGGTCTCGATCGGTCCTTCGGCTGCGCGTCCGAGCTCGTCGGGCAGGTCGTTGAGCAGGAGCCGACCGCGGGCAGCGACTTGACGCGCAACGGCCTGGTGACGCTGTACGTCGCTGCTCCCGGCGTGGCCGAGATGACAAGCGAGGAGCATCCCGCGCCGGCGCCGGCAACACCCGTGGTGCCGGCCGCACCGGACGCCGGCGAGGAGGATGCGCCGTCCTCCGCGGCGCCTCGCCGCCGGCGCAAGGCGAGGCGGGCCGAGAGAACCCGGCAGGTCTTCGAGACCCCGCCCACTCCTGCTCCGCCGGGCGAGATACGGCCGAGCGAAGCACCCGCGCACGAAGCCGAGCAGGCCGAGGAGTGGGACGACGAGGACGCCGCCGGGTCTGTGTGGCTGGATCAGGCGGCGGTCAGCGAGGAGCCTGGCGACGAGCTGGCCGACGACGAGCTCACGGACGAGTTCGTGGTGCATGTAGATGAACTGTTCGCCGGGCGTGGACAGCCGCTGTGGCGGCGGGTCTACCCGCGCCGCGGGTTCCGCGTGCGGCTGGCGGGGCACCCGTGGCTGTTCGGGATCACCGGCGCGATGCTCGCGGTGTGGGTGGTGGTCGGCGTCGCGGCTGCCCTCGCAGGCCATCCGCCGAGCGCTCATCACGCGAGCGCCCCGCGCACGACCGTCACGCAGGGCAGCGCAGCGCGCTCGGTCGGCGCGGCGAAGCCGTCGCCCTCACGGCCATCGGCCGCGGCTCATCGCGGCGCCGACGCGATCACGCCGCGTGCGAGACGCACGGTGCCGGTGGCATCTGCGCCGCCCGTGTTGCGCGCGCCGGCGCGCACTGTCCCCGCGACGCCGGAGGCGAGCGCGCCGGTGGCTCCCGCGTCGCCGCGGGTCGTGCCGGTGCCTGCGACTCCGCCGCCCGCGTCAGCGCCAGCGCGGGCGCCGGGACAGGCCGGAGGGGGGCCGTTCTCGCCGTGAGGTTTGGCAATCACCAACACAAAGGAGGTGAGGCCAGTGATGGCTCTCACGCTCAGACGGGCGCAGGCCCGTCGTCTCAGAAGGACGGTGCAGGTCGCCGCGGCGATCTGCGTCTTGGTCGCGCTGCTGGTGGGCGTCGTGATCCTCGGGGCGTTCCCCGATGGACACGTTCACGCACTGAACGCGGCCGGTGCTTTCAAGGGCGGCGAAATCGAAGGCGTCTCGAAGCTGGTCGAAAAGCTCAAGGGCAACATCGTGTGGCTCGGCGGCACGGCGATGGGCCTGATTATCGCGGTCGTCGGGATCATGTTCATGGCTGGTCATTCCAGGGCGCACGACCTGGCGATCAAGACGCTCGTGGGAGTGGCGATCCTCGCGTCGATCAGCGGCATCGTGGCCTAGTCGGATGCGCAGTCATCCACCGCCGCTTGGTATGGGCGCTGCCGGCTGCGACGACGGGCGCGTTGCTGATCGGGTTCGTGCTCGCGCCGGCCGCGTCAGCAGCGGACGGCGGTTCGATCGTGCCGCTGGCCATCTTCGGGATCGAACTTCCGTCGCTGCACAGCATCATCGAAGGGATCGCCAAGGGGTTCTTCGGGGCGCTCGCGCACGCGCTCGTCCCGAGCTGGCTCACGCACGGGACGGTCGCGACGATTCAGCATCTCGTCGCGCTGCCGGACCCGGCGACCTGGACACACGTCGGGCAGTTGCAGGCCGACATGGTGTGGCTGGGGGCATCGCTTTTGCCGGTCACGCTCGCGATCGGGACTGTGCGCTACTGGCTGGTGGGGCTGACCGGCTCGGCGCACCCGGCCGGCGCGTTGGGGCGGTGCGTGTGGGTGACGTTCGTGCTCGTCGCCTACCGCTGGTTCGTGGAGCAGACGGTCGCCATCACGAACACGCTGACTCACGCGATCCTCGGGTTCCCGGTCGTCGCCAGCGGCCTACAGCGGATCATCGGCGTGCTGTTCACCGGCGCGCTGCTCGCAGGCGCCGGCGGCGTATTCGGAGCGTTCCTGGTGATCGTCGGCGTGCTGTTCGCCGCGGGCCTGTTCGCCGTGCAAGTCCTGTTGACGGTCCTGCTCGCGCTGCTGATCGTCGCCGGCCCACCGCTGATCGCGCTGTCGGCGATCCCCGAGCTTTCGCACCTGGCGCGTACCTGGGCGCACGCGCTCATGGCGATCACGCTCGTCCCGCTCGGCTGGACCGTGTTGTTCGCCACCGCCGGGGCGCTGTGCCTCGACGCAACGAGCTTCACCGGCGGCGCCGGCGGCGTGCCGGGGCACATCGCAGCCGCCTTCGCCGGGCTCATCACCTTCGCAATTGCGGTGAAGCTGCCACTAATGCTGCTCGGGGAGCTGCGTCACCTGTTCGGCTCTGCCTTGTCCGGTGGTGGTGGCGGCGGCGGCTCGTCGGGGCAGAGCACGATGCCGGGCGCTGAGCGGGTGAAGGCCGCGCACGCGCGGCTGCGCGGCGCCGCCTTCGAGGGCGTGCCCTCGCTCGGGCGCAGCGCGGGACGCGCGGCCGGCGCCCTGGGCGCCCCGGCCGGAGGCCCGCTCGGCGCCGCCCGGCGTGGCCTGTCCGGGGCTGCGCGTCGCAGCGGCGTCCTGCCCGGCGCGGCGGCCGGTGTCGCCGGAGGCGCCGTCGCTGGGAAGGCCGCTGGGCGCGGCCTGGCACAGAGCGGCCGGCGCGGCATCCGCGAGCGACTGCGCAACGCGGGCGCGATCATTGCCAGCGCGCCGAGTGACGCCCGCGCCGCAATGGCCGGTGCCCGCAAAGCGGGCCGGACGCCGCGCGCCGCCGCCGCCGCGCGCGCAGCTGGACGCGGCCCGAGGGGCACCGGCGCGGGCACGAGCACGGGAAAGACCCCGGCGAGCGTCGCCGGCGGAGCGGCGCGTGGCCGAAGCTCAAGCCAGGGACCGCCCGCCCCGCGCCAGCGCGCCCAGGGGCCTGTGCGAGCGCCATCCCCGCGGACGCAGACGCCCGTAGGACGCTCGCCAACTCCGAACGCGCCGGGGGGCACGCACCCTGGACGCAAGGTGACGACGAGCGCGCAGCGCGAGGCGTCCGGCGGCAGACGGTCGCCCAACGCGCCCACTCCCCCGCCCCCGCCGGTGCGCGCGCAGCGGCCGGCGAAGCGTAAACCGCGACCGCGGAGCGGGTCGTGATCCATCGCACCTTCCGCTCACTCGATCAGGCGCCGAAGCTGGTCGGCTTCACGATGCGCCAATGGTGCGTCCTGATCGCGGGCGCGAGCGCGGTCCTCGGCCTCGTCTACCTCGCGCACCTGCCGACCAAGCCGGCGATCACGCTCTGCGTCTTCTTCGTTGGGCTCCCGGCTGCGCTGACCTACGTCTCGGAGAGCGGCGGGCTGCAACTCGGCGTGCTGCTGCGCGATATGTGCCGCTGGCGCATGGGCCGGCATCGCCTCCCTGCCACCCCGCACGGCTACGCCCGTGCGCGTGGCCTGGTGATCCTCGCGCCCGCAGACTTCTATCTGGCAGACGATCGTCCGACAGACGATCATCTGTCGGACCCGGCGCTTGAGGAGCTGCTGTCCGAGGAGCGCTGGGGCGCATGACACGAGCGCGATGCGCCGCCGACCTGCTCGGAGTTGCCGCGATCGGCGAGGACGGGCTGCTCGTGCGCGACGACGGCGAGTACGTGCGCTATCTGGAGGTCGGATCGGTCAACCCGCTCGTCATGGAGCAAGCCGAGGGCGAGCGGGTGTCCGCCGCGTTCGGTCAGCTCGCCGCGCGCCTGCCCGATCGTCAGTCCCTCCAGCTCTACGTGCAGGGCACTCCGCTGGACCTGGAGGACGTTCTCGCGGAGGAGACCCACCGCTGCGAGCAGGCGGCGGGCGCGGCCGAGGACGCCGCCGAGGACGAGCGCGCGACGGCGATCCGCCGGCTGGGGATCGCCCAGGAGCAGTCGATTCGCGCAACCGCTCTGAACGTCGCTCCGCTGACGCTGCGCTATCTCGTGATCTGTCCGTGGCGGCCGGCGGGCCGCCCGCTGCGCTCGGGGGGCCGGTCACGCCGGGCGCTGCGCGTGAAGGCGAGCGTTCACGAGCGGGCGATGCGCGACTCGCTGCGGCACGTCGAAGGCGTCCGCTCAGACCTAGAAGCGATGGGAGTCCCGGCCCGCCCGCTGGACGGCCGGGAAGTCCTCGATCTACTGCACGCCAGGTTCGACCCCGATGCGCAGCTGGGGGGCGAGCTGCCCGCGAGCTTCATGTGCCCCGAGGTCATCGCTTCGCCGGTCGCGGGCGAGGACGCCAAGGACGCGAGCGCTCGCGCGAGCGCCCTGGCGAGCGCGATCTGCTCGGCCGAGCTGGGCCTGTCCGAGCGCAGCCATGTGACTATCGGCAGCTCGGCGGAGGAGGTCTTCTACGTCAGCCTGGCGCCGGAGCAGACGTGGCTCGGATGGCTGCTTCACATGATGCAGGCGCCGCGCCCGTTCACCCTCAGCGTGCATATCCAGGCGACCGAGCGCTACCGCGAGCGGATGGCGCAAAAGCGCCGCTACCGCCGCATCCACGGCGTTAACCGCGGCGTGGAGCAGCGCGGACGCCCACTCGATCCCGACGCGCGTGTGCAGGAGGAGGAGGCCGCCGAGCTGAACGACGAGCTCGCCACGAGCGCGGGCGCCGGTATCTACCGCGTCAGCATCTACGGCTCGCTGCTTGAGCCAGGGCCGCAGCCGGACACCGAGACCCTGCACGAGCTCTGCCAGGCGGCCGGTCGGGAGGTCACGATGGCCTGCGACGCGCGGATCGGGCACGGCCTGTTCGCGCAAGGCGCACTGTGGCGATCGACGCTCCCACTCGGGCGCGACGTAGCGCGACGGCGGCGCAAGTACGTCAGCCGCAACGTCGGGGACACCTTCCCGCTGTGCGGGACGGGCTGCGGCAGCCCCGAGGGCATCCCACTCGGCTACGCGCTACCCGGCCGCACCCTGGAGCGCCTGGACCCGTTCGACCCGGCGCATCCCAATCACCTGCTGCTGGTCAACGGCATGAGCGGGGCCGGCAAGACGATGGCCGCGATCATCCTCTTGATCCGCGCGCTCGCGCAGGGCGCGACCGGCTGGATCATCGACCGCGCCGGTCACTTCGACTTCCTGTGTAGCCTGATCCCCGGCGCCGCGTCGCTTGAGATCGGTGGCGACGCGCACGCGATCAACTCGTGGGATGTCGATGACCCTGCGCAGGTAGGCGCGGAGAAGATCGACTACTTGCTCGCGCTGCACGCGCTACTGCTGGGCGAGCACCACGCCGGCCGCGATAGCTACGGGCTGACGGACCTTGAGGCCAACCTGCTCGGCCTGGCAATCGCCGAGACCTACGCACGCTGCGCGCTGACGGGCGAGGAACCACGCGAGCTGCTGTTGCAAGAGGAGCTAGAGCGCCGGTATCACGCCGAGCGCGGCGAGGGGTCGGTCGGGATCGCCGAGGCGCTGCGCAACCTCTCGATGAGGCTGAACAACTACATCGGCGACGGCCCCTACGCCTATCTCGCCGACCGGCCGACGACGATCCCCGCCGGGGCGCCGCTCGTCGTATTCGACACCAGGAGCATCCCCGATGCGAAGGCCGCGGCGGCGCTGTTCGTGATCTGCGAGCACGTCAAGAGCCAGATCGCGCGCACTCGCGCCCTGCATCTCACCGGCGCCGGCCCCAAGCACACCTGGGGCGGCAAGAGCTTTCTCGTCGTGGATGAGGCGTGGAAGCTGATCGAGAGACCGAGCACCGGCAGGTGGTTCAACGAGTTCGTCCGCCGCAGCCGCCACTACGCCTTGTGGCTCATCGCGATCAGCCAGCAGCTATCGGACTTCGACTGCGAGTACGGCACGGCGCTGTTGGCGAACGCCGCGATGCGGCTGTTCCTGCGCCAAGAGACGCGCGAGCTGGCCTACGTCAAGGGAGCGCTCAAGCTGACCGACGAGGCAATCGACGCGATCTCGACGCTGAAGACGGTCCGCGGGGCGTTCTCCACCGGCTATCTGATGAACGGCACGCGCGGCGAGGGCACGTTGCAGATCGGCGTCGGGCCGCTTGAGTATTGGATCGCGAGCTCTGACCCCGCCCGCGATGAGCCCGTGCGCCGACACGCGCTCCGAGAGGCACAGCAGCAGAGTTGGCCCGCGCTGAGGCTGCTCGTCAACGACGAGTGGCAGGCAGCCGCCGCGAGCGAACTGGAGGTGGCGGCGTAATGCAGGTCAAGGTCGCGATCGAGCTGCTGCGCAACCGCAACGTCAGGACTGCGCTGCTCGTCGCGGCGTTCCTGGTCGTCTCGCTGCCTGTGCTCGTCGCCGCCGCCGTCGTCGGGCTGTTCGCGCACGAAGCGGAAGTGGCCTGCCGCGGCGCCGGCGCTCCCGGCGTGGTTGACACGCCCGCCGGCGGAGGACCGATCGCCGCGGGTCTGTACGCGGCGCCACTGGAACTGCGGCCGGGCCGCTGGTACGAAGTCGGCGCAACCTCCTACGGCGGGCCGGGCGACTCCACCGGCGACTACGGCTCGATCCCCGACCCCGGCGAGTCCTACCTGCCGGCGCACCCGGACAGCTTCGCCGAGCTATCGCTGCTCGACTCAAACCCGGCTGACAACGGTGGCTCGCTCACGTTCGCTGACGCTGACGCCCTTGACAACCTCGCCTACCTCACCGAACTGCGGGTCATGCACGCGGGCCATGAGGCGATCCTGGCGAAGCGCGACGTGGGCTACGGACAGGGGTCGGGCCAGTTCATCGCCGACGGGCAGCCCTACCGGCTGGACGTGTGGTGGCAGGCGGCCAGTGCGCTCGGGATCTCCAAGAGTCCTGTGCAGGTGCAGCTCGCGCCGCACACCGGAGCGGGAGCAACACTGGAAGCGCTGCCGGAATCCAGCGAAGTCGGCGGCGGCGGTCCAGCGGCGAGCGCCTGCGCGGCGGCCGAAGTCGCCGGCAGCATCCCGCTCCCGCTGACGGCCGGCACGCAGACGAAGATTCTGCCGAGCGGCCTTGCTGCGGCCGGCGAAGAAGCGCCAGCGCAGGTCAAGGCGATGGTGGCCGCCGGCAACCGCCTTTTCGGCACGAGCTACCTGTACGGCGGCGCTCACGGCACGCCGCTCAGCCAGCTAGAGCCGGCGTATGACTGCTCATCGGCAGTCTCCTACGTGCTGCACGCAGGCGGAGTGTTCCAAGGCGAATACGCCGAGGACTCGACCGAACTTGAGTCCTACGGAGACCCCGGCCCCGGCAAGTACGTCTCGATCTACGCCAACGCGGGGCACGCCTTCATGTACGTGGGCGGCTTGCGCTTTGACACCGTTGAAGCGCCTACCTACGACAGCGGCCCGAACTCGGGCAAGCCCGGTCCTCGCTGGCGCGTTTCCGCATCCGTCCCCAACTGGGCGAGCTGGATCGTCCGTCACCCACCGGGGCTATGACGAGCGCGAGCGTCAGAGGACTCCTGCCGGTCGCGCTGCTCGCGGCCGTCGCGCTGGCGGGATGCACCAATCCCGACGCGCCGATGACGAGCACGAGCGGGTCGGCGAGCTCGTCCCCGCAGAACGCCGGCGAGCCGCCTGCGCCTCCACCGCCGTCCGCGAGCGTGCAGGCGCCGCTCGATGTCCAGGCGACGCCGACGAAGGCCATCGCGGCGTTCGCCGAGCTCTACGCCAACTGGACCTACCGCACGCTCACAGAACATCAGCGAACCCTCGCCGCGATGTCGGTCGGCGCGGCGCGTCTGTCGGAGAACCAGGCCGCTGCGAGCAGCCGGGCCGACACGACGATCGCGCGGGGGCACATCTACAACAGCGGCCAGATAGTCAGCATCTCCCGCGACCTCACCAGCGCGGATTCGTGGGTGATCGTCACCCGCGAACAGACCGGCGGGGACTCCCAATACGAAGGGCTGGCCGCCGCCTACCACGTCACCATCGCGAAGCTCGCGAGCGTCCCCGGCGGCTACGCCGTCGAACAATGGCTACCGGAGAGCTGACCCGAGCGGCGCCCCACTGGCGGCTGCCGATCGGGCTTCGCTGCGCGTGGCTGACGGCCTACGCCGCGACCTGGGCGGTGACGATCGGCTCCGCCGTGCTCGTCGCGCTACTCGGCGCGACGG
Source organism: Solirubrobacteraceae bacterium (assembly GCA_052148875.1). GTDB lineage: Bacteria > Actinomycetota > Thermoleophilia > Solirubrobacterales > Solirubrobacteraceae > Palsa-744. The sequence goes on along the minus strand of JBKQHH010000070.1, from coordinate 7,116 downwards.
CCAAGGCGCCCGTTCGTCGTTTGCTGCAACTGCGCCTGGAGCCCAACGGTCCGCCGCAGCTCGGTCATGTCGTTGCGCTGGCAGCGCACAACATCCCGATCGCCGCTTGGCCGCTGCTGCTCGGCGTGATCGGCGCTCGTCATCACCGCCTCGGCCGGAAGATCGCGGACAGCGTTCTGCTGGCGTGCATCATCGTCAACACCCTGCCGGTCGGTGTGGCGCTCGGCGCCTACGGCGCACCGCTGCTGCCCTACATCCCTCAGCTGCCGGTCGAGTGGGCCGGGCTCGCGCTCGGTGCAAGTGCGTGGCTGCTGCAACGCCGCCGCGCGCTGGCCGTGCCCGAAGGGCTCGCGCTGCTGGCGCTGACCGCCTGCGTCCTGCTCTGCGCCGCCGTGCTCGAGACCGTCGCCGTCCCACACAGATGACACGGCGAGCCGACATACCGATGCCGGACGAGTTTCGTCTCGCAGAACCGGATGAGCACTCGGCCGCATGGCGCCGCGTGCAACAAAAGTTGCGAGTAAATTGTTGTGTGCGGAACCGTTCAGTCCTGTGGCCGAGTTTCGGTGCAACTCGGGATTGAGGCGAGGAGATCGGAATGGATGTTCGAGCTCAGCGATCAGCGAAGGAGCGCCCTACCGGATCAGGACGCCGGTCGCTGACGGGCCTGTTCCGCCCGCGACCGGGCTATGGGTATGACTCGGAGTGGATCGGACAAGTCCTCGGGGAATGGCAGGCGCAGGAGGTCCGCGCTGCCCGCAACTTCCCAGAGTGCCGCGGGCTGAGCACCGAGCAACTGGAGGACATCTACCAGGAGACAACTGAGGCGTTGCTGCGCCGCCCGTATCAGACGGAGGAGCATCTTCGCAACGCGCTACGGATGGGCCTCAAGCACCGTGCGCTGAACCTGCACCGCGACGAACGCCGGCGCGGGCAAATCCTCGCGCAGAGCGCTCCGGGGATGTACGTGATGGCCGAGGAGCGCGAAGGTCAGAACGCTCCCGAGCGCGCCGCGCTCGTCCATCAGGATCGCTTGATCGTCTCCGAGTTCCTTACGGAGCTAAGCGAAGTCGAGCAGTGCGTCTTTGGATGGCTCGTCGAGGGGTTGCAGTACCGCGCGATAGCGTCGGTTGAGGGAATCGAGGTCAACGTCGCGCGCAACGCCGCTCGGTCGTGCGAGCGAAAGCGCGAGCGCTTTCAGTTGTTGTACGACACGGGGCGACTATGCGGGTTTCGCTCCGCGACGATCCATGCTCTCCAGAGCGGCGAGGCGACAAGCGAGGAGCTTGCCACACGCGCGTTCGCGCACCTTGAGAGTTGCGCGCACTGCCGCGCCGAGCACAAGACGAACGCGCGACGCCTGCGGCGGAGCTTCCAGGGCGAGGCCGCGGCCCTGCTGCCACCGATACTCCTCGGCCGCCTCGGGTGGATCACGCGCGCAAGGATGCTGCTGCACCGCTTCATGCCCGACGGGGTGCCGGCCGGGCCGGGCGGCGTGCGCGAACGCGCAGCGGCACTCCTCGCGGGCGGCGGCGCGGCGGCAAAGATCGCGGCGGGCGCGGCGACGATAGCCGTGCTCGCCGGCGGGACGATCGCTACCCATGTGCTCGATCACGGGCCAGCGGCTCGCGCTCACCATCTCGCTTCGCGAGCGAGCGGATCGGCGCGACAGACGCTCACGACTCCCCTCGTTCCGGCGCTCGCGCCGGCGGTCGGGCAGGCGCCCGTCCGAGCGCCGCACGAGGCCCCTCGCAGTCAGCGTCGGCGCAGAGGCAGCTCCGCGCCCGGCCGGGTCCTCGCGAGCGTCCATCGAGCGAGCTCCGGCCAGGCGGACCAGCGCGAACCAGGAGGCTTCGCCTACCTCGGCGTCCCCACGTCAACGCCGCCCGCCGCCACATCCGCATCGGCGCGGGCGCCCGAAGCGCACGCGGCCAGCCAGAGCGACGGAGGCCCGTTCAGCCCATGAGCCAGCTCGCGAAAAAGTTGTTGGCCGGTATCCGGCCTTCGCGTTCACACACCACAGAAGCCCCACCAGAAGGGGCCTGAAAAGGGATGGACGCGACGATGAACGAGCACCACAACAAGCACACCACGACCGCCCTGCTACTCGCCTGGGCGCTCGCGCTGATCGCCGGTGCCGGACTACTGCTCGGCACGAGCAGCGCCTTCGCGGGGAGCTGGATGGAGGTCTCCTGCGTGAACCCGAACCAATCGGCGGCGCCTAGCGAAGACTGGACGAGCTTCGCCGGCGGTGGCGGATACGGCTCAAACAACGGGACCAGCTGCGCGCCGGGCAGCCCCATGTACGCGATCCTCAGCACTGACGCCGCCGTGGGCGTGGGCGCGAACGAGACCCTGCAATACACGCCGCCCGGAGGATCGACGCTGATCGGCGGCTCGGTGGACGTGAGCTTCTACGCCGACGGATATGGCTATGGCGCCTCGGGCACGGCGGTCGCCTACTCGCCGGAATACGCCTACAACGGCTCAAACGTCTTCTTCCAGTGTGCATCGGGGCTGCCTCCCTGCGCCAACGGCACGTATGACTACTCGGGCGTCCTTGGGATTCCAAGCGGCCGCGGCGGGGACCTCTACCTGAGCGCCGGCTGCGGCGGACAATCCGAAGCCGGGAGAGTCTGCAACGAAGGCGGCAGCGAAGGTGCTTGGTCGCTGGTGCGAGTGTGGTGGGCAAACCTGCTGCTGGCCAACGAAGCGACGCCGAGCGCCAGCGGCATCGGCGGAACGCTGCTGAGCCCGAACGCCGAAGGCACAGCAGAACTCACACTCGACGCAGCCGACCCCGGCGGCCCCGGCGTGTATCTCGTGACCGTCCAGATCGACGGGAAAGCCGTCTACTCCGGCACACCGAACAACAACGGCGGCAAGTGCGTCCCGGTCGGGACGAGCGGCAGCGCACTGATGTTCGACTACCGCCAGCCCTGCCCCGCGAGCGAGTCGGTTGACCTACCGATCAACACGACCACGCTTGCCAACGGCCAGCACACCTTGAAGATCGTCGCGCAGGACGCCGCGGGCAACTCAGCGGTCGTCTACGACGGGACGATCACGACAAAGCAGCCGTTGATTGGCTCACTCGGCGCGATGCCCGGTCCAGGCACCAGCGCCGGCATCGCGGGGAGCTCGGCTGCATCAGCGGGTGTCCCCAATGGGACCACCGCGAGTAGGGCGGCGCGGCTGCATCTCGGGGTGCGATCGAAGATCACTCGCAGCTACGGGCACCGCGCAGTGCGGATCACGGGGCGTCTGCTGAGCGCGGCGGGCCAACCGATCGACGGCGCGGCGCTGGAAGTTCTGCAACAGGTCAGCGGCTCGCCGACTCCGACAGTGATCGCGCACGCGCGGACTGGCTCGAATGGGACATTCGCGACGACGGCGCCGGGTGGACCCACGCGGACGATCGAGGTCGCCTACCGGGCGTTCTCCACGGACGCGCACTACGCGGCACTGGCAGCGATTCAGGAGTCAGTCAGCGCCGCGGTACGGCTCAATGTCAGCCCGCGTCGCACGAGCGCCGAAGGCACGATCACACTCAGCGGCCGGGTGCTCGGCCCGGTCCCAGCTCAGGGAGTGGTGGTCGAGCTGCTTGTCCATTATCGAGGCCATTGGGAGCCATTCCGCGATCCGCGCACAGACTCGCGCGGTCGCTTTCACGTCGTCTACCAATTCCAAGGCGGCGTCGGGCGGTTTCCGTTCCGGGCCTTGGTGTTTGGCAACCAATCCGGGTTCCCCTTCATACACGGCGAAAGCGAGGCAGTCGATGTCTCCACGAACTGACATGCCATCGACAGGCACTCACTACAACCGGAGCTCGTCCTGGCGCGCGGTCCTCGTCTGTGTGGCGTTGATCCTGGTAGCGGGTGGAGCTCTCGCGTCGAGCGCTCAGGCAGGCACCTGGACGCTTGTGTCATGTACGCAGCCTGACGGTCGGCCCGCGCCGACGGAAGGATGGAGCACGAGCGCGACAGGCGCGGTCGGGCCAGATAGCGGCGACACCAACACCTGCGAACAAGGGGGCAGCCTCGTGGCCGTCACGAGCAGCGAAGCGCCTCAACGCCCATACGAAGGACCCGAGTGGGTCTTCACCGCCCCGGCCGGCTCCACGATCGCGGGAGGCAGCGTGACCGCGACGTTGACCTCGCCACACGGGCAGGCGTGGCTCGGCACGCCCAACGCGGACTACGACTCCGCCGACGTGCTGGCGAATTGCCAGTACAACCTTCCGTGCGGCGGGGACGGCACGCTCAGCGGCACTTTCCCGATCACGCATCCGGGCGGGACGAACCTCTACGCAATCGCGGTGTGCGTAGGCCCGTATGAAGGTGCGACGAGCTGCCCGGCCAGCGGCGGGCTCGACGCGGGCATCTACGTGGGTAGCGCCGACATCGAACTCTCGAACGGCGCGACGCCAGCGGCGAGTGGGCTCGGAGGGACGCTCCTGAACGCGAACGCGAGCGGTACTCAGGAACTCACCTTCGACGCAAGCGATCCGGGTGGTCCCGGCGTCTATCTCATCACGGCGCAGATCGACGGCAAAGCGGTCTACTCGGGCACGCCGAACGACAACGAAGGCAAGTGCGTCCCGGTGGGCTCCAGCGGGGGCGGGCTGATGTTCGACTACAGCCAGCCGTGCCGGACGAGCGAGTCGGTTGACCTGCCGGTCAACACGACGGAACTCGCCGACGGACAGCACACCTTGAAGGTGACGATCGAGGACGCCGCGGGTAACACGAGCGTCGTCTACGACGGGACGATCACGACAAAGCAGCCGTCGAACGGCTCACTCGGCGCGCTACCCGGTCCCGGCACGGGCGGCGCGAGCTTGGGAGCGTCCGCGGGAGTCGATGCCGCGAACGGCACCGGCGCGAGCGAGGCTGCGCAGATTCGCCTCGGCCTGCCGCGCAGGATCACGCGCGCGTTCGCTCACCGAGCGCTGCGACTGCCGGGCCGCCTGCTCAACGCGCAGGGACAGCCAATAGGCGGGGCCGCGCTGGACGTGATCGAACAAGCAGCGGGCGGTGGACGAACTCAGGTCGTCGCGCACGCCCGCACGAGCGAGGGCGGGGCGTTCATCGTCAGCGTGCCGGCGGGGCAATCGCGACTGATCGCGGTTGCCTACCGCGCATTCTCCACAGACACCGGGTACGCGGCGCAGGCGAAGATCGAGGAGTCAGTGAGCGCCGGCGTGCAGCTCGTCATCACTCCGCGACGGACTAGCTCGGAAGGCACGATCACACTCAGCGGCCGGGTGCTTGGCCCGGTGCCGAGGCAGGGAGTCCTTGTCGATCTGCTCGTGCATTACCGCGGGCGCTGGGAGCCGTTCCGCACTCCGAGGACCGACGCGGCCGGACACTTTGCCGTGACGTACCAATTTCAAGGGGCTCTCGGGCGCTTCCCGTTCCGTGCAGAAGTGCCCAGCAGCCAGGCGGATTTCTCATTTGCCCGCGGAGTGAGCGAGGTGGTCAATGTTGCGACTAACTGACACTAGGCTCGTGCGTCGCTCAGTGCGACGCGGTTCGCTGGGCGCTCGCGCTCTGTCGAGCTCGTTCTCGCTGGCCCGCCGATCAGGATTGGTTGCGCTCGTAGCGGGCACGCTCGCCCTGGTGAGCGCATCCGTCGCGAGCGCGGGCACCTACCCGATGTATCAGTGCTCGCCCGGCACTGAGGCGGTGTCGCCGGGGTGGTCGGTGTTCGGCTACAACACGAACGCGAGCACCGTCCTGTGGAACACCTGCTCAGCGGGCGGCGCTATCGGCGACTACGTTTCCAGTGACGAACAGGCCGGCGCGGTGACGGAGAACGGCCATAGCGGCAGTCAAGTCGGGCTGGCGCTCGATGTGCCGGGCAGCGCACCCGATGTGAGTATCCAGTCCATCGGTGCCGAGGTCATCGGCTCGTCGGTCACGGGTGACGATGCGTTCATGGGCTTCACTTCTGCGGGTCAGGCGCTTCCGGGCGAAGTCGAGTTGCCCTACGGCGGGAGTAACTACACGGCAAGCGAGAGCTGGTCGCTGCCCCAAGGCGCTCGGGACTTCGAGGTCCACGTCAACTGCACAACCGACATGAGCTCGCCCACCTGCGGCTTCGCAGACTCGATCAGCGTGCCCGCCCTGACGGACATAACGCTCACTCTCGCGGACAACACCCCGCCGGCCGTCACAAGCGTCTCTGGACTGCTGGCAAGCGCGGCGGCGGCCAATGCGACGGTCTCCGGCTCCCAAGCGATCAGCTTCACCGCCAGCGACGCAGACAGCGGTGTGCGCTCCGCGACGCTGACACTCAGCCCACAGAACGGCGGCGCCCCCAGCGTTCACACATTCAACTTCGCCTCGGAATGTACCTACGACGCATGGAACGCCTGTCCGGTGACGCAGACGGTCAGTGGCTTCCCGGTGAACACCACGGCCCTGACCAATGGCGCCTACGCAGTCGAGCTCTCGATCACCGATGCGGCAGGCAACGTGACGAACGACGCCCTGGGCTCGGTGACGGTGGATAACCCCTCGACATCGGCGGGCCTGCTCGGAGCGGCCCCTGGTGCCGGCGCAGGTGCGACGGCGAATATCTCGGCCGTCGGGCTCGGCGCCCCGAACGGGACGGACGCGAGCGAGGCGGCGCAGCTTCACTTGGGCGCGAGCCGGATCACGCGCGCTTTCGCGCACCGTGGGCTGCGGCTCGCCGGACGCCTACTCGGCCCCCAAGAACATCCGATCGGCAACGCCCGCTTGGATGTCTTGGAGGAGACCGCGGGCACAGGGACGTTCAAGCTGATCGGGCACGCGACCACGCGCGCAGACGGGACGTTCGTCGCCGGTGTGCCGGCGGGGCCGTCACGGGTCATCGAGGTCGCCTACCGGGCGTTCTCCGCAGACGCCGTGTACGCCGCCGTGGCGAAGGTCGAGGAGTCCGTCAGCGCTGGCGTGCAGCTGAGCGTGAGCCCGAGTCGGACGGGCGCCGAAGGCACGATCACACTCAGCGGCAAGGTCGAGGGACCAGTTCCCCGGCAGGGCGTCGTGGTCGATCTGCTCGTGCATTACCGTGGGCGCTGGGAGCCATTCAGAACCCCGCGCACGAACAGCCACGGCGCCTTCCGCGTCG
>JBKQHH010000069.1:0-3377 GCA_052148875.1 Solirubrobacteraceae bacterium | reverse complement strand
GCGAGCGTTGCGTTTATAACGCCTGGCAGGGCGGAAAGTGGCGCACGAAGGTGGCCGCGCCGGCGAGATGGAATGCTAGCGGGATGCGCGTGTGCCTCGTGTACGACTGTCTGTTCCCCCACACCGTGGGCGGCGCCGAGCGCTGGTACCGCGACCTCGCGGAGCGCCTGTCGGCCGACGGTCACGAGGTCACCTACCTGACGCTGCGCCAGTGGAAGCGAGGCGAGCGCGCGCAGATCGACGAGCGCGTGCGCGTCGTGACCGCCGGGCCGCGCATGGCGCTGTACACGGCGGGCGGGCGGCGACGGATCCTGCCACCGCTGGTGTTCGGTGTGGGCGTGTTCGCGCACCTGCTGCGCGGCGGACGGCGCTACGACGTGGTCCACACGTGCGCCTTCCCGTACTTCTCGCTGCTGGCCGCCGCGCTGGTGCGGCCGCTGATGCGCTTCGAGCTGGTCGTCGACTGGTTCGAGGTGTGGAGCCGCTCCTACTGGCTCGGCTACCTCGGGGGGGCGGGCGGTCGCGCGGGAGCGCTCGTGCAGCGCCTGTGCGCGCTCGTTCCCCAGCGCGCGTTCTGCTTCTCGCAGCTGCACGCCGAGCGCCTGCGCGAAGAGGGGCTGCGCGGCACGGTGACGGTGCTGCGCGGCCTGTACTCCGGGAGCGCCGAGCCGGCGACAGCGGGACCGGCCGAGCCGATCGTGCTGTTCGCGGGGCGGCTGATACCCGAGAAGCAGGTGACGCTGGCTGTGGCCGCGATGGCGCTCGCCGCGCGACGGATCGAAGGGCTGCGGGGAGAGTTCCTCGGCGAAGGACCCGAGCGGGCGGCGCTGGACGCGGCGATCGTGGAGCACGGGTTGCAGGGAATCGTCACAGCGCGCGGCTTCACCGACACGGAGACCGTCGACGCGGAGATGCGCCGCGCGATGTGCATGCTGCTGACCTCGCGGCGCGAGGGCTACGGCCTGGTCGTGGTCGAGGCGGCCGCGCGCGGCACGCCGAGCGTGGTCGTCGCGGGCGAGGACAACGCGGCCACCGAGTTGATCGTCGAGGGGGTCAACGGGACGATCGCCGACGACTCCGATCCGCAGGCGGTCGCCGATGCGATCGTGCGCGTCCACGAGGCCGGGGTAGCGCTGCGCGAGAGCACCGCGCGCTGGTTCGCCGAGAACGCCTACCGGCTGTCGCTGGAGTCCTCGCTGCAGGCCGTGCTGGACAGCTACGTGGAGGGCGACGCGCACGGCGCCGACAAGCCGTCCCGCTCCAGCGCGCGCTCATAGACCGCGCGCGTCTGGTCGAGGAAGCGCTCCACGCCGAACTCGTGAGCCGCGCGGTCGCGCGCCGCGGCTCCGAGGCGAGCACGCAAGGCACCATCGGCCGTCAGCCTGGAGAACGCCTCGGTGAGCGCCCGCGGATCCCCGAGCGGCACCACAAGCCCGGCCTCCCCCACGACCTCCGGGTTGCCAGACCCGGCGCACACGATCGCGGGCAGGCCCCAGGCCATCGCCTCCAGCAACGCAAAGGACAGGCCCTCCCGCGCAGAGGGCAGGACGAAGACATCCGCAGCCTCCAGAAGCAGCTGCACGTCCGAACGAAAGCCGAGCGGCCGCACGGCGGCGCCCTCGGCGGCGGCCACGCGCCCCGCCAGCGGGCCATCCCCGGCAAGCGCGAGCACGGCCGCGAGGCTCCGCTCGCGAGCGGCTTGCACCGCGGCGATCGCGGTCAGCGGATCCTTGGCGGGCTCGAGTCCTCCCACAAAGAGAAACAGGACATCGCCCTCGCCGACGCCCAGGCCGGCGCGAGTGCCTGCACGCCGCTGAGGGCTCCGCGCGGGCGGCAGCGGCACTCCGTTGAAGATCACCACCAGGCGCTCGCGCATGGCAGGCGCCAGCAGCGCGGAGAGCTCCTCGCGCTCGGCCTCGGAGGTGCAGATCGTGACGCGGGCGCTCGCCACCGCCAGCTGCAGGGCGCCGACGAATAGCGGGCGCGCAGCGCGCCCAATGCGGCGCAGACGGGGCAGGCCATGGCTGGTGATCACTCCTGGACGGCATCTGAGCAACGGCCAGCTCAGCGCAGCCGCCACGTCTCCGTGGACGTGCACCAGATCGGCAGCCGCTGCCTGGCGAGCGATGCCGGGCCAGCGATGGACGATCGCCGGCATCGCACGCAGCGGCGAGGGGCTGGGACTGAGCGCGACCCGCCGCTGATCGTATGTGGGCATACGATCAAGCAGGTCGACGTAGGTCTCACCGCCGCCGCCGGGATGGGGCAGCACGTGCAGCACGCTCGGCACGCGCCGCAGATTAGTGGTGGACTGAGGCGTTGGTCGTGGCCGCCGATGGCGAGCACGGCGTCCCCCAGGCAGCGACGCCCGACACGGACCGCGCCGTGGCGCCTACAGGCCAGGACGCGGCGGCTACTATGCCTAGCCGTGACCCCCGAGATAGATGTCGTGCTGGTCGTCTACAACCACTACGACCTCACACGGACGTGCCTGGAGCATCTGGATCGGCAGACCGCCCCACACAACCTGATCATCTGTGACAACGGTTCGACCGATGGCACGTTCGAGCGATTGCAGGCCGACTGGCCGGCCGCGCGCCTGCTGCGGCTGGAGCACAACTCGCCCTTCGCGGTGGCGTGCAACATGGGCGTGAAGGCCGGCACCGGGGACTTCGTCGTCCTGCTCAACAACGACGTGCAATGCCGGCAGGATTTTCTGGAGGCTGCAGTCGCGCCGCTCCTCGCCGATCCGGCTGTGGGGTCGGTGGCCACACTCATGCTCCAGCCGGGGGAGCAGCTGATCGACAGCTTCGGGATGCGCTGCGATCCGACGCTCGCCGGGTTCCAGCGGTTGCACGGGCATCCCACCGTCGAGGCGGACCCCACGGATCCGGTGCTGATAGGTCCGCCGGGCACAGCGACGGCCTACCGGCGCACGGCTTGGGAGCAGGTGGGAGGTCTCGACGAGCACTTCTTCGCGTACGGCGAGGACTTCGACCTTGCTCTGCGCCTGGGAAGCGCGGGTTGGCGAACCGTCGCGGCGGTCGAGGCAGTGGGCGTGCACCTGGGATCGGCCACTCATCGCCACCGTTCGAGCCGACAGCGCTATCACGGCGGCTTCGCACGCGGCTACCTGTTGCGCCGCTACGGCGTGCTCCGCAGCCGACAGGCGCTTCGAGCGCTGCTGACCGAGGGTGTCGTCGTCATCGGCGATCTGGTGATATCGCGTGACACGGCCGCCTTCAGGGGGCGTCTGGCGGGCTGGCGTGCGGCCGGCGGGCTCCCGCGCCTGTCACGGCCACCCGACGAAACGATCGACCACAGCATCGGGCTGGCGAGCTCGCTTGCCCTCCGGCGAGGCGTCTACGGCCGGCGCG
>JBKQHH010000068.1:0-13165 GCA_052148875.1 Solirubrobacteraceae bacterium | reverse complement strand
GGACGGCGCCGGCGCCGTCCGCGCCAAGCCGCATGCGGCTTGGCGCCGGTGGGCACATGTGCCCACCGGAACAGCTCCATAGAGCGCACGTGCATGGATCCGCGCCTGACGAGTGTCGAAAAGCACTAGCGCTCGCCGGAGCGCGGCGGTATGGTGCTCGCACCAGCGGAAGGAGAAACCCATGCACACCCCAGCGGACCGGATTCGCAACGTGGCCCTCGTCGGACATCGAGGGTCGGGGAAGACCGCGCTGCATGAGGCGCTGCTGTTCGAGGCGGGGGTGGTCGGACGGCTGGGGTCGGTTCCCGAAGGCACGACCGTGTCGGATGCGGACCCGGACGAGCACGCGCGGCAGATGTCGATCTCGACGGCGCTCAGCTCGTTCGAGTGGCAGGGGCGCAAGATCAACCTGCTGGACACGCCGGGGGAGCCGAGCTTCGTGGCGGACGCGCTGGGGGCGCTGCGCGTGTGCGAGTCGGCGGTGTTCGTGGTCAACGCGGTGATGGGCGTGGAGGTCTCCACGAGCCGCCTGTGGGCGCGCGCGGAGGAGCTGGACATCGCGCGGATGCTGTTCGTGAACATGCTCGACCGCGAGCGCGCCGACTTCTTCCGCACGCTCGAGCAGCTCAAGCGCGCGTTCGGGCCGCACGTGGTGGCGAGCGAGATCCCGATCGGCGTCGAGCAGGACGTCGAGGGGGTCGTCGACCTGGTCGACATGAAGGCCTTCCGCCAGGACTCGGCGGAGCGCGCCGGCTGGAGCGAGATCCCGATCCCCGATGCAGTGCGCGAGCAGGCGCAGGAGTACCGCGAGAAGCTGATGGACGAGGTGTGCGAGGTGTCGGACTCGCTGATGGAGCGCTACCTCGACGGCGAGGAGATCTCCCACGGGGAGATCGTGGACGCGCTGAAGGAGGGCACCAACCACGGCAAGATCTTCCCGGTGGTGTGCGGCGTGGCCACGCGCAACCTCGGCACCGCGCGCCTGCTGGACGCGATCGTCGAGGATCTGCCCTCGCCGGTCAAGCACGGCTCGCTGCAGGTCGGCGAGGTGGAGCTGGCGCCGTCGGAGGATCGCGAGCTGTTCGCGTACGTGTTCAAGACCCGGGCGGACCCGTTTGCCGGGCGGATCAACCTGCTGCGGGTCTACCAGGGGGTGATGCGCGCCGACAGCCAGGTGCTGAACACGCATACCCACACCAAAGAGCGGATCGGGCAGCTGGTGGTGTTCGCCGGCAAGGAGGTCCGCCACGTGCAGGAGTTCGGGCCGGGGGACATCGGCGCGGTGGCCAAGCTCAAGGAGACGCGCGCGGGGGACTGGCTCGCCGCAAGGGACGAGCCGATCGAGATGCCGCGCCTGAAGCTGCCGGCGCCGGTGATGGCGTTCTCGGTGGAGCCCAAGAGCCGCGGCGACGAGGACAAGGTGCTGTCCTCGCTGCGCCGTCTGCAGGAGGAGGACCCGACGATCGACCTGCACCGCGACCAGCAGACGGGCGAGCAGATCGTCGCGGGTCTATCGCAGGTGCACGTGGAAGTGATCGTCGACCGCCTGCGCGATCGCTTCGGGGTGGAGGTGACGCTGAAGCCGCCGCGCGTGCCCTACCGGGAGACGATCCGCGCGACGGCCGCCGCGCACGGCCGGCACAAGAAGCAGTCGGGCGGGCGCGGGCAGTTCGGCGACTGCCACATCGAGGTCCAGCCGCTGAACGATCACGCGCACCCGACGGGATTCGAGTTCGTCGACAACATCAAGGGCGGCGTGATCCCCAGCTCGTTCATACCCGCCGTCGAGAAAGGCGTGCGCGAGGCGATGGAGTCGGGCGTGCTCGCCGGCTACCCCGTCAAGGGCGTGCGCGTGCGGCTGTTCGACGGCGCCTACCACTCGGTCGACTCCTCGGAGATCGCGTTCAAGCTGGCGGGTGTGCAGGCGATGAAGCACGCGCTCGAGCTCGCCGACCCGGCCCTGCTGGAGCCGATCATGCTCGTCACGCTGTCGGTGCCCGAGGCGCACGTGGGCGACGTGATCGGCGACCTCAACAGTCGCCGCGGCCGGCCGCTGGGCATGGAGCCGGCGGGCGCGATGACCGAGATCCGCGCGGAGGTGCCGATGGCGGAGATGCTCACGTACGCCCCCGACCTGCGCTCGATCACGCAGGGCCAGGGCGACTACACGCTCGAGTTCCTGCGCTACGAGGAGCTTCCCGCGCACCTCGCGCAGAAGGTCGTCGAGCAGGCAGGCCAGGAGCGCGCCGCCGTCCACGCGTAGCTCCAGATAGGCTGATGGGCTGATGGCAACGCGGACGATCGTCACATCGCAGCCGGATGTCGAGTGCGACGTGTGCGCGCGGCGGCTGCTGCGCGGTGAGCAGCCGGACGTGTTCGTGGCCGCCGGACGGCGGCGGATCGTGTGCGAGCTGTGCGCGCCGCGCGCCGCGCACGAGGGCTGGCTGCGCGAGACCGACAGCCAGTCGCTGACGCTGCCGCCGATGCGCCCGCGCCGGGGACGCAGCCTGTTCGAGCGGCTGCGGCAGGTCACGAGGCCGCCGGGCGACGCCAGCGACGCGCTCGCGCCCGACTCCGCCGGCGAGCAAGAGGCGGAGCCGTACGACCTGTTCGCCGACCCGTCGCCCGCGGACGCGGAGCCCGCGCCGGCGAGGCCGGGCCGCGCCCAACCGGTCGCGGCCGCGCCGGCGTACCCCGAAGGGCACGCGCACCCTGAGGGGCATACCCCGACGGGCACAGGCGGGCAGGCGCTCCCGGCGGCCGACTTCGCCGAGCTGCCCGCAGAGGCCGAGTTCCCGCTCGAGCCGCCCGCCGACGTCCGGTCGGAGACACGCCCCGCGCGCGAGGAGCCCTCGGAGTACGTGCAGCACGCGATCGCCGTGTTCAACGCCAGCGAGTTCCCGCGCCGCGTGGCGGGCGTCACGCGCTCGCTGGGTGCCCCGATGGTGAGCGTGCGCTCCGCCGAACACCTCAGCAGCGTGGTGATCATCGTGGTTGCGTGGGAGCTGTGCTGGTACCGCTACGAGGTCGATCTCAGCGAACCGGTGGTCGAGGCGCAGGTGATCGCCCAGGGGACCGAGCTCGCCGAGCTCGCGCGCGAGGATCGGCTCGCGAACGCCGTCGCCGCGGAGTCCGGCACGCTGGCGCTGTAGAGCGTGTGACGATTCGGTGCGAGGCGCTTGCGCATTCGCGCTCGGGGAGTAACATCGGTGATGCGATGATCTACTGCGTGGTACCCAGGCCACTGGCCGACGAGCTGTACCCGAAGCTCGTCGAGCACTACAGCGACGACGCGAACGTGACCGTGATCGTCGACCGGCGCAAGTTCGACCGCAGGGCGCGCTACGCGGCCGCGGGCGCGTCCTCCACGGATGACGAGCAGCGGCGCATCGTGCGCGACCGCCGCCGCGCGCGCGTGCCCGGCGATCTGCTGCCGCTCGCGCACGCCTCCTAGCGCCTGTTGCGTTCGGCGAGGAGCCCCGCTTCGGTCCGCGGCTGCGTGCTCGGCCGCCTCGGCCGCCGGCCCCGTCCCCGGCGCGCTGCATAATCCCGCGGCGATGAAGCTGATCGTCCACGTCGACGGCGGCGCCCGCGGCAACCCCGGCCCGGCGGCCGCCGCGTGCGTCATCACCTCGCCCGACGGCGAGCTCGTCGACGAGCGCGCGCAGCTGCTGGGCACGGCCACCAACAACGTCGCCGAGTACCGCGCCCTGCTGCTGGGCCTGGCCCGAGCGCGGGAGCTCGGCGCCGACGAGGTCGAGGTCGTGGGCGACTCCGAGCTGATCGCCAAGCAGGTCCAGGGCCTCTACAAGGTCAAGCACCCGTCCATGCGCCCGCTGTACCTGGAGGCGATGGAGGCGCTGCGGGCCTTCCAGAAGTGGTCGATCAGGACCGTCCCGCGAGCCCAGAACGCCAACGCGGATGCTCTGGTAAACGCAGCCCTGGACCAGGCCAAGGCCGCCCGCTGAGGGGCGGCGTTTTTCTCCTCGGACGGAGCGATATAGCCCCCACTCGATCCAGGCTCGATCGTCCTATGCCGCATTACGCGAAAGCAGTCGGCCGCGATCCCACGGCTTTCGCGCTCCTGCTAGTCGTCGTGGGTGTCTCGCAAACCGGGGGGCAACTTTGCGCGACACCCACCGTCCAAAGGAGGCACCTGATGAGCGACGGACGAGACGACTCCTATCACGCGATAGCGCTACTCGCGCGCGATATGAGCAGCTGCTCGCGGATCTGGATGGCGGCGAGTGGTCATGTCACGTGCGAACACAGAGACGCACGCTGGTTGCCGGACAGTACCGGTGCCCCGATCTAGAGCTACGGTTCACCATGCCCAGGGCGGGTCGGATCCGTTGCTCGCGATCGCCGGCCGCGCTTTTCGCTCGTCACAGAATAGGGGCCTCATGCGACTCCTGTACATGACTGAGCCATCCCGTCAGGACTTCCTGTGGCGTTGAGCGCCGATGAGGTCGCGGAACTCTATGACCGTCATGCGGAGGCGATCCTGGCGTTCCTGGTCCGCCGCACCTGGGATCCGGAGGTAGCGGTGGACATCCTGGCCGAGACGTTCGCTGTAGCGCTCGAGGGCCGTCACCGCTTTCGTGGCCGTGACCGCGATGCCGCTGGGGCGTGGCTGTATGGCATCGCCCGTCACGAGCTGGCCGACCATTTCCGGCGAGACGGCGCGCAGCGACGTGCTCTCGCCCGTCTTGGGATCGAGCGCCGCCCGTTGACCGACGTGGAGTACGAGCGCATCGAGGAGCTCGCTGGATCCAGCGAGCTACGTGACCGCGTTGCGGAGGAGCTGGACGCGCTGCCGGTCGACCAGCGCGAAGCGGTCCGTCTGCGCGTGGTCGACGAACAGGGCTACCAGACGCTCGCGCGAACGCTCGACATCAGCCAGGACACCGCCCGCGCGCGCGTCAGCCGCGGGCTACAGGCGCTGCGCGCCGCCATCGATGCCGCAACCGTCCAGAGCCCACTCGATCTCCAGAGGAGCACCGATCATGCCTGAAACCACCGACCGGTTCGAGCATCTACAGATCCTGCAGGAGGTGCGCGACGAGCTGATCGCCGCCGCGCACAGGCAAGAGGCCAGCCCTCGCGCTGCGGCCGGCGTGCGTTCGTGGCTGTCGCGTCGCGTGAACGCGAGTGTGATGGCGGTGGTGCTTGTGCTGTCGGGCGGCGCGATCGCGGTGGCTGCGACAGGCGTGCTAAGTGGTAGCCCGGTGAAAGAGCAGGGAAGGCTGAGCCCGAACGCTGGCATCGGCGTCCCTGCCCCCGGAGGGTCGCGTTTGCTGGCGCTGCGCGCAGTCGATCCGCAGGGCGGCCTGCCGTGGGGCATGCGGCTCGTGCACACCACCCGTGGAGAGATCTGCGTGCAGATCGGCCGCCTCGACGACGATCAGCTCGGCCAGCTCGGTATCGATGGCGCATTCCACGACGACGGGCGTTTTCATCCGCTCGCGCCGGACATTCTCCCCGAATACAGCGACAGCGGCGACGTCAGCTGCAACGTTGCCCATTCGATCGCGATCGGCAGTTGGCCAAGCGGGGACCGCAGCGCGGCCCCCTCGCCGGAACTCACCAGCTTCAAGCCGACAGCCAAGGATCTGCGATTGATCTCATGGGGGCTGCTGGGACCACATGCTGTGAGCATCACCTACCGCACCGCCGCTGGCGTGCGGACCCGTGCGGTGGCCCCCGGGACCGGCGCTTACCTGATCGTAAGCGCAGTCAGCCACGTACCCCGCTCGATCGGTGCTGGCGGGGAACTCGTGGGATGGACCTCGGGACACGAGGTCGCCGCCGGGTTCCGCGGCCCCGGCGGGGTGGGCGGCTCTGTGATCGCGGCGACCTTTCGCTTCGGCTCGTTCACCTGCTCGATCGGCCACGGCGCGCCGGTAGCGGCAAGCTGCCCGAGGCCCCGCCCGACGCCCGAGAACCGCTTTGCACCGACCCGCAGCCTGGGCGAGCCGGTGCATGTCCTGCTCAGAACACAGTCGCATGAGAGCTGCAGCGCGGCCTATCTGGTCGATCCCTGCTACCGCGCTGAGATTGAGTTCAAGGCGCCCTACGCAGTCACCAGCGCCGGCAGCGAATACTTCGTGCAGGCCAAATCGAGCTGCAATCACGCTCGCGCCAGCAGCTGGTCGTTCTTCCAGGACATCCAACAGGGCGAAACGGTACGCACGCAATCATCAGGGCTGTTCAACTGCACCTCCGGCGAATTCAAGGTCCAATACCTCAACGACAGCCTCCCGACACCAGGACGCGGCTCACACCACGAATCGGTGATCGTAGGGACCGCCACCCTGCGCGCACCTGCCGGCGGCTCGTAGAGCGGGTGGCCGGCGGCGTCGCAGTCCCCCGACTCCCACGGATCCCGGCGTGACAGTCTCCCGTCACCAGGCTCTTCTCATCAGCCGCTCAGGCCGTGCGGACCCATGCCAGCCTGGCTCATCTCCTCGACGTTGAAGTCTGCGACTTTGCATATTCGGCGGTATCCGCAGGCCAGCTGCGGTGGTCGCCCGCTCGCCGCCCGGCGGGGTGCGGAACCCCAACCCGAGGCCCCCATCACGACCAATGCGAGTGTCCCGATGGGCCGCCGGGAGACTGCTGAGTTGGACGACGAGCAGCACTCATCTAAGCTCGCCGGCCCGCTCGCGCTCCGGTCCAGAAGCGACGCCGCGCCGACGGCCGAGCGCGTGCTGCAGACAGCCAGCGGCAATATCCGCCTCTGGGCAAAGCGCAGCGTCCACGTCGATCGGCGGCCGCGCGAAGCGCCCCGACGATCGAGGTGGACGCGGAGCGCTCGCGCCGCGACGAAATCGACTTGACGCGGAGCGCTAGTGAAGCGGCTGCGCCGATTTGGCGATGGCAAGCATCTGCGAGTTGGAAAGTTCCTCGAGCAACGTGTTGCTGAGCCAGTAAAGGACGTTGCCGACCCGCCAGCCGACGACGTGGATGTGCGAGCCGTCGTTGACGAACTCGTACGTGCGCCCGCCGATGACCTGCGTGCGCGCGTGCGCGAACAGCGGCGGGTTCAGCCAGTCGGTGCCCTCGAAGTCGTAGTAGCCGCCGAGTGTCGCGTTCTGCGCGAAGACGACGACGTAGGCGTGATGGCGGATGTTCTGCTGGTTCTTGAGCGGGTAGGCACGCACCTGCTGCTGTTCGGCCTGCCCGGTCTGCAGGCTCGGGTACAGGACGGGGAAGGGCACTTCGACGGCCGCTTTGACCATTTCGCCTTCGCCGGCGGAGGACGTGGGGTACAGGTTCAGCGCCGCCGGTGAGAGGCCTTTGGCGTGGTGGCTGGCGTGGTGGCGACCGTGGCTGGAGGCGTGCCCGCTGTGCGAGGTGCCCGCCGGGAGCTGAAGCTGTTCGTGGCCTTCGAGGAACGTGTCGAGCGTCCGTTTCTCCAGTTCGGGGTCCGAGGTGACGTAGTCGCCGCCGGCGGCCCCGCCGGGTTGATAGTCGACGTTGGTGCTCAGGAACTTCACCTGGCGCAGGGGCTTGGTCTGCGAGAAGGCGATCAGCTTCGACAGCAGCACCAGCTCTTCGGGGGTGGCGGGGAAGTTGCTCCTGATCGCGCGCCCCACCGTCTTGGCCACGGTGTCGATCTGACCGAGCTCGTTGGCGGGATCGATCTGCTCGCGCAGGTCGCGCAGGAAGTCCTGCTGGCGCGCCACGCGCACGAAGTCCGAGTCGGTGTGGCGGTAGCGCACGTAGTCGAGCGCGTTTTCGTAGCAGAGCTTCTGGTAGCCGGGCTCGAGGTTGATGCTCGTGTAGTCCGTTTCGGTCGAGCCGATGTTCTCGTTGTAGTAGCGGTGGTCCACGTTCACGTACGCGCAGCCGAGCGTGTCGACGACTTTGATGAAGCCGGCGAAGTTGACGTCGATGATCCCGTTGAGCTTGCCCTCGAGTTCGGGGAACACTTCGCGCACGATCGTTTCGGCGGCGAGCACGCTCGCCTCGTTGGCGCCGCCGATCTGGCTGCCGATCGTGTACGCGGCGTTGATCTTTTCGTTGGCGTAGACCTGGCCCGAGGGCGTCCTGATGTCGACCATCAGATCGCGCGGGATCGACAGCACCGAGGTCTGGCCCTGTTGGGGGTCGAAGCGCACGAGCAGGATCGTGTCGCTGTGCGGCGCGGCGTCGCGTTCTTCGGCGTTCTTGGAGCCCGAGCGCCTGTCCGAGCCGAGGATCAGGAACGTCTGCGGGCCGCCGCCGTATTCGGGCGTGATCAGGCCCTTGGGGGCGTTGATGTGGCTGAGCGACGGGAAGACCTCGTCGGCGAGCGTCGTGAGCTTGTTCAATGCGACGGTAGCCGTCGCGGCGCCGCTCAGCGCCGTGATCAGGACTCCGGCGAGCAGGAACCGCTTCCACATGCCCCACCACAGGGAGGGCGGGCGCTCGTCATCCATGGGGTATCGAAACGGGGCAGCTCATATCGCTTGGGCGCAAGCGCACGCCGCTCCTCCGTATGTGCCCCCTTGAGGGTGCGGTGCGCTCCAAGTCAAGGGTAGCGGGCCGATCGGAACGCAAGCGCCGCGTCTGCGGGTACGCTCGATCCGTGCTCAGCCCCCGCAACCGTGAGCTCCTGGGCCTCGTGCCCTCGGCGCTGCTCGTGACGGCGGGCTTCACGGCGATCTTCATCCAGGCGCAGAACAACACGCCGGCTGCGGCGACGAACCTGACGCTCAACCACGCCTCCAGCGTGTCGCTGACCTACGGCGCCCTGTTCCTCGGGTTGTGCCTGGCCGCGCACCTGGTGATCCGCTTCGCGCTGCCGAACGCGGACCCCTACCTGTTCCCGCTGGTGGCGGTGCTGGCGAGCGTGGGCATCGTGATGGTCTACCGCATCGAACCGACGCTGGCCCGCCAGCAGGCGCAGTGGATGGTGCTCGGGCTGGTGCTGTTCGCGGCGACGATCCTCGCGCTGCGTAAGCGGGGCGTGAGCGTGCTCGAGCGCTACCGCTACACGATCGCCGCGGTCGGCATCGGCATGACCGTGCTGCCGCGCCTGCCGGGCATCGGCGAGCAGGTCAACGGCGCGTACCTCGACATCCACCTCGGCAGCGTCTCCTTCCAGCCGGCCGAGTTCGCGAAGGTCGCGATCGTGATCTTCCTTGCCAGCTACCTGCGCGACAACCGCCAGATCCTCGTGACGGCGGGGCGGCGTGTGCTGGGGCTGACGATCCCGCCGATGAAGCAGTTCGGCCCGATGCTGATCGTCTGGGGCGCGGCGATGGCGACGTTGCTGCTCACGCGCGAGCTGGGCACCTCGCTGATGTTCTACGGCGCGTTCCTCGCGCTGCTGTACGTCGCCACCGGACGCCTGTCGTTCCCGCTGATCGGGATCGTGCTGTTCGCGCTCGGCGCCTGGTACCTGACCGCTCACGTCAGCCATGTGCAGGCGCGTGTGCTCGCCTGGGAACACCCGTTCGAGCCGGCCCTGTACAACAAACTGGAAGGAGGCAGCTACCAGCTGGCGCAGTCGCTGTTCGCGCAGGCCGACGGGGGGCTGCTCGGAACCGGCTTCGACCGCTCGCTGCTGCGCGCCGGCCCGCATAGGACCTCGATCCTGCCGGTCCCCGAAAGCGACATGATCTACGCGGTCATCGTCAACGAGCTCGGCCTGGTCGGCGCCGCGGCGCTGCTGGGGGTCTACCTGCTGTTCATCGCGCGCGGGCTGAAGACGGCGGTGCTCGCGCGCGACTCGTTCTCGAAGCTGCTCGCGACGGGGCTCTCGTTCGTGGTGGCGATGCAGGTGTTCGTGATCGTCGGCGGCGTCACGCGCGTGATCCCGCTCACCGGCGTGACGCTGCCGTTCGTCGCCTACGGGGGATCCTCGGTGGTGATGAACTTCGTGCTCGTGGCGCTGCTGCTGGTGGTCTCCGACCGCGCGCGGCGCCCGTATGTCGCTCCGAAGCGCACCTGACCGGCGCGCTTCGCCCGAACCCAAGGGCAGAGGCACTCAAAGGGCACACAGCACCCAAACGGCACACGTACCCAAAGGGCACACAGCACCCAAAGGGCACAGGCACCCAAAGGGCACACGCAGGTGAGCCCGCGGCGCCGTCGAAGACACTGCGGGAGATGTCGAGCTCGACCACAGCCGACGCCACCCCGCGCCTGTTTCTCGACAGGCCGGCGGAGCGCGGCGGAGCGCGTGGCGACGTCGACGCGCGGGCGCTGAATGCGGGGTTCTGCTCGCCGGCGGGCCTGCACCGGCGCCCGTGGCTGGCGCGCCTGCGCCGCGCGCTGGACGGGGGGCTGTTCGTGCTGCACTTCCAGCCGATCGTCGCGCTGAGCGATCGCAGCGTGTCCCACCACGAGGCGCTGCTGCGCCTCGCCGACGAGCCCGACGGTCGCCTGGTCGCGCCCGGGCGCTTCCTGCCGGCGGCCGAGCGCTACGGGTTGATTCGCGACATCGACCGGATGGTGCTCGACGAGGTCGCCGCGCTGCTCGGGGCGCGCGCGAGCCCATCGGCCGGCGCCGGCGCCGTGGCGGAAGCCGGCCCGCCGCTGGAAGATCGGCCCACGCGGATCGCGGTGAACGTGTCGGCCGTGTCGGTCACCGACCCCGGCATGCTCGCGTACGTGCAGCGGCGCCTGGAGTGGCACGGGGCCGACCCCTCGCAACTGGTGATCGAGGTCACCGAGACGGCGGCGATCTCCGACATGGACAGCGCAAGGGCCTTCTGCGCCGGCTTGCTGGCGCTCGGCTGCGAGGTCGCGCTGGACGACTTCGGCGCCGGCTTCGGCTCCTTCCAGTACCTCAAGCACCTGCCCTTCAGCTACCTGAAGATCGACGGCGACTTCATCCGCCTGCTGCCGGTCTCGCGGACAGACCAGCTCGTCGTCAGGGCGCTCGCCGGCGTCGTTCGCGGGATGGGCAGGCGCACGATCGCCGAGTTCGTCGGCGACGAGATGACCATGAGCATGCTGCGCAGCTACGGCGTCGACTACGCCCAGGGCTTCGCCGTCGGGCACCCGCAGCCGGCGCTCGCGGCCGAGCTCTGAGCCTCTGAGCCTCTGAGCCTCCGATCCGCCGGTGGTGTATAGCCATAGTTATACACCCCGCACTCGAGGAGTAACAGCGACCCCTACTCCGAACAGCGACCCCTACTCCGGCTGGGGAAACTGCCCGCGCATCGCGGCGTCCCACGCGCGGTCGCTCAGCAGGCGGCGGGTCGCGATCGAGAGCTTGGCGGAGGGGGTGATGGTGATCCGGGCGGGCGGGCGGCGGCGGGTGATGGCGCGCTCGATCACCTTGGCGACGCGCTCGGGCCCCGCGCCGAGCCGGCGCATGGGGCCGTCGTACGCGCCCGCCGTGAGCGCGCCTACGGTCGCGTTGAAGTGCGCGTAGGGGTCCTCCTGCGCGCCGCCGACGTCGGCCATGCTGGCGTTCGCCGCCTCGCCGAACTCGGTCGTGATCAGTCCCGGCTCGAGCAGGATCACGTCGATGCCGAAGCCGTGCAGCTCGAAGCGCAGCGCGTCGGAGATCGCCTCGAGCGCGTGCTTGGTCGCGTGGTAGTGACCGCCGCCGGGGAATGTCAGGCGCCCGCCCATCGAGCCCACGTTGACGATCTTGCCCCAGCGCTGCGCGCGCATCCTCGGCAGCACGAGCTGCGTCAGGCGCACGAGGCCGAAGACGTTCGTCTCGAACTGCCGGCGCACGGCGTCCATCGGGACCGTCTCGATCGCGCCGCTCTGGCTGTAGCCGGCGTTGTTGATCAGCACCCCGACCGCGCCCTCGGCCTGCTCGACGGCGTCGACCGCCGCGCGCATCGAGTCCTCGTCGGTGACGTCCAGCGCGAGCGTGTGGCAGCCGGCGTCGCCCAGCTCGGCGATCGACTCGGGCCGGCGCGCGGTCGCGTACACGGTCCAGCCGCTGCCCGCCAGCCGCAGCGCGGTGGCCCGGCCGATGCCGGACGAGCAGCCGGTGATCAGCACCGCCTTGGAGGGCTCGGCCATCGGCCCAGCATATGCGTTCGCCCAGCTCCCGGAGCGGACCCGCGCCACCCCGGCGACGGCCAGCGCAGCGCGTCTCCGACAGGGCGAGGTACGCTCCCCCGATGACCACTATCTCCGCAGACACCCTCCCCGACGCGCTGGGCGCTCCGGCGCGCGAGTTCATCTCCCAGTCACACCGTCTCCTGATCGGCTCCGAGCGTCTGGATGCGGCCGACGGGCGCACGTTCGCCACGCTCGACCCGGCCACGGGCAGGGAGATCGCGGAGGTCGCGCTCGCGGGTCCCGAGGATGTCGCGCGGGCGGTCGCGGCCGCGCGGGCGGCCTTCACGGACGGCCCCTGGTCCTCGATGCCCGCCGCCGGGCGCGAGCGCCTGATGCTCGCGCTCGCGGACGCGCTCGAACAGCGCGCCGAGGAGATCGCGCAGATCGAGTCGCTCGACAACGGCAAGCCCGTCGGGCTCGCCCAGTACGTGGACGTCAACGGAGCGATCGGGCACCTGCGCTACTTCGCGGGCTGGCCCACGAAGATCGAGGGCGGAGTGCTGCCGGTGAGCGCGCCGAACATGCACTGCTACACCCGCCGTGAGCCGATCGGCGTGTGCGCTCAGATCATCCCGTGGAACTTCCCGCTGCTGATGGCGGCGTGGAAGCTCGGCCCGGCGCTGACCACCGGCAACTGCGTGGTGCTCAAGCCGGCCGAGCAGACCCCGCTGACCGCACTGCGCCTGGCTGGGCTCATCGCCGAGGCTGGCATGCCCGCCGGCGTCGTGAACGTGGTACCCGGCTTCGGCGAGACCGCCGGAGCGGCCCTGGCCGCCCACAATGACGTGGATAAGGTCGCGTTCACCGGATCCACCGAGGTGGGCAAGCTGATCGTCGCGGCTTCGGGGGCCAGCAACCTGAAGAAGCTGACCCTGGAACTCGGCGGGAAGAGCCCGAACATCGTGTTCAACGATGCCGGGCCCGCCGCCATCGAGGGCGCCGCGAATGCGATCTTCTTCAACCACGGGCAGTGTTGCGTAGCCGGATCACGGCTGTATGTCCAGCGTGGCCGCTTCGATGAAGTCGTCGACGGCGTGGCGCAGATCGCCAAGTCGATCAAGATGGGACCGGGGATGGAACCTGGGACGCAGATGGGACCCCTGGTCTCCGAGGAGCAGTTCCGTCTGGTAACCGGCTTTCTTGA
>JBKQHH010000067.1:0-13435 GCA_052148875.1 Solirubrobacteraceae bacterium | reverse complement strand
GAGGTGGGACCGTAGCCCCCGCCGCGTGCGGCTCGCGACAGCGAGAGACCTCGCCGGCGGTGCGGCGTCCTCGCGAAGAGGCGTTGACATTGCGGTAATGTCATGTAAAGACCTGCCCCTTGACATGAAGCGGCCGCTTTGCTTAGATACCGTCATCGTTCAAGACGACGAGCCCGCATTGCGGTGCTGACGGAGAGGTCGGGGAGGAAGGGATGCCGATGCATGGGGTCAGAGGGACCGGGGAAGAACGGATGCCGATAGAGCTGAGCAGTCTGCTCGCAACGGGCCAGGGTCGCGCGCGCTGCCTCGCGCTTCAGCCTTCTGACCGTGATCTCTGCGACCAGGACGCACGGCTCGTCGGAGCAGGCCTGCCCCGACGCCGTGCCGCACGCGCCGTGCGAGTCAACTGTGAGCGAGTGTGCATCGCTGCGGGAGCCGTCGGCGCCCGCTCCGGTCACGAGCGCGCGTCCCTGCGGCCGGTGGCCGCTCGGGGATGCGCGTCGCAAGCAAGCGGTGTCGGGCGCCTTCCAAACGGGAAGATGCCCGAGGGCCGCCTGGGCCTGTCCCCGCATGTTCTAGCGAGGTCAGGCGTACATGATCGCTGGCGGCGTCGCTGCCCGCGACCATCGCCGTCCCTCCAGGCGTCTCCTTCATGAAGGGACGATCTCCGGGGGTCGGTCGATCCAATCCAGAGGGAAAAGGAGCAATGACTCAGATGAAACGCATCAGGACGGTGGGGCTCTGCCTCGTGGCCGCCTTCGCCTTCGGCGCGCTCGTCGCCTCGGCGGCGCAGGCGGCCGGGCCGGAATGGGGCCGCTGCGTGTCCGTGAAGAAGGGGTTCTACTCGGACTCCAACTGCCAGACACGCGATGAAAGCAAAGGCAAACCGAAGGGCAAATTCGAATGGCTGCCGGGGGCGCAGGCTGACTGCGTAGCCCAGAAGGCCGGCAAGTACAAAGAAGCCAAATGCGAAACGGAAGACATCGTCAAAGGCAAACCGAAGGGCAAATACGAAAAGACCGGGGGCGGTAAATTCACCGGTAAAGGCGGCGCGGGCGTTCTGAGCGCCGCGATGTACGAATGCGACGTGGAAGAAGTCGAAATCCGCGCTCCGCGTGCGGACTGCGAACACTACGTGGTCGCCATCCCGCATCTCTCGGTCGAATGCACGAGCGAGGCGGCGTCTGGTGAAGCGACCGGGACGAATCAGGTCACGAACGTGTCGGTGCTGTTCAAAGGCTGCAAGCTCGGTGGGAGCCTTCCATGCAACTCTGCCGGTGCGGGTGCTGGAGAAATCCACGTCAACCCGCTGGTGGGACGGCTCGGATACATCGAAAAAACCGGAGCGCACGTCGGTGTGCTTCTCGAACCGGCCGCTGTCGGTGGCAAGTTCGCGGAAATCGAATGCGAAGGCACGGAAGAGCTCGTGGTCGTCGGCGTAGGTAACGCCACGGAAGGTGCGTACTACACGCCGGAAGCTACGGGCGGCTACGACGGGATCATCTCGCCGATCACGCCGATCAACAAAATGACCCCCACGTTCACGCAGAACTACACGGTCAACGCTAACCACGAAAACGTGCCGAGCCACTTCGAAGGCGAACACATCGAGTTGCTCGAATCGTACCTGGAATCCCTGGAAACCCATGGCAGCCTCGCATGGTCACCGGCTGGCCAGGAAATCACGAACGTCAACACGGTGGAAGGAGAAGCGGAGATCAAAGCGTAGCGAGCGCTTGATGCAGCATCAGCGCTAGAAGTTGTGCGTGGGGCCGCCGCTTGGGCCCCACGCACGCTTCACATCTCAAGCAAACGAACGAGTCTGAGAGGCTTGATGGGCGGTTCACGGACAGATGCTCAGCGAGGCGCATGGAGGCGTCGCCGCAGCAGTGTGGAGCCTGCGTGCGCCGGCACGGCGCTCGCCTGCGCGCTGGTCGCATGTGTCCTGCCGCTCGTCTCCCCGGGCGCGGCGCTTGCCGCGGTCGGGCACAACCTTCTGTCGAGCTTGAGCGAAGGTCCGGTGGGCAAGCCCCTGAGCGAACCCGGCGCAGTGGCGGTGGACCACGCGACCGGCGACGTGTTCGTGGCGGATCCCGGCAGGGGCGTGGTGGACGTCTTCAGCTCCAACGGGAGCTTTGTCACGCGCTTCGGCGAAGACCTCGAAGCTGCGGCGGTCGCCGTCGATGAAGCGAGCGGCGACGTCTATATAGCCGAACCGGTCGACGATGCCGTCGTGGTGTTCAAGCCGGACGGGTCCGGGAAGTACGTGCAGCTCTCCCAGTGGTCGGGCGCCGCCACGCCAGGCGCAGGCTTCGGGGAAGTGGTGGGAGTGGCGGTCGACAATTCGACGAGCGGATCGGACCCGTCGGCCGGGGACGTATATGTCGTCGATGCCGAAAGTCTCGCTCTGGTCGAAGGAGAAAGCGAACCCTCGGGACGCGGCGCGGTGGATGTCTTCAAGCCCAGGCCCGCAGGGCCGGAGGAAGGCCAGGAAGGCGAATTCGTGCGAGCGCTGGGAGGCGTAAAGAAGGGGGAACCGAGCGTGAAGCTCGAAGAACCGAACGGGGCGGTCGTGAGCGTCGCGACCGGCAGGGTCTATGTCGCCGACAGCGTCAAAGGCCTCATCTACACGTTCAGCTCCTCCGGGGCGTTCGAAGAAAAGCTCAAAGGGTCCGGCTCGCCGTTGGGGTCTTTCCGCGGCAAAGAAGCAGAAGAAGGGAATGTGACCGCGCTGGCGATCGACGAAACCACCGGCGACCTGCTCGTCGCGGAGGCCGAACGCGACGTCGTCAGCGAGTTCAACGGCTCGGGCGAATGGGTCGGCTGGGTGACCAGCACGCCGAGTGGGCCCTTCGGCGAAGTCAGCGGGATCGCGGTCGGCGCGTCGGGGGACGTGTACATCGCCGACAGGATCCTGCACGCGGTGGACGTGTTCGGCCCGGATGTGATGGTGCCGAGCGTGGAAACCAACAAGGCGTCGAAAGCGCAGGAACCGACGGCCGTGCTAAATGGCAAGGTCAGTGGCGACGGCGCACAGGCCAGTTACCACTTCGAGCTCGGCGAAACCGAAGCGTACGGCGGGCTGAGCACTACCGTCATGCATACCACGGGCGGTGGCGAAGAAGCGGTGCGGGCGACCGTGACGGGACTGAAAGCCGGCACGAAGTACTACTACCGCCTGGTGGCGGGGAACGAGAACGGCACCAGCTGCGGTATCGGCCGATGGTTCATCGAGGGTGGCGAAGAAACGGGGCAGGCGGTCTCCGTCGCGTGCCGCCGACCATCCGCCGCTATCGACGACGAGTCGGCCACGCAGGTCGCTGCGACGAGCGCGACACTACAGAGCCAGATCGACCCCAACGGGCACGACACGGCATACCAGTTCCAGTACGGGACCGAAAGCTGTCGAGGCAACCCGGGTGCGTGCACCGACGCGCCGAGCGAACCCGCCGACATCGGCTCCGGCGAAGTCGCTGTCGCCGATAGCGTCCAGCTCCAAGGTCTGCAGCCCGACACGACCTACTACTACCGTGTGGTCGCGTCCAACAGCCTCGGCACGAGCGACGGCATCGAACGCACGTTCACGACCCAGTCGTCCAGCGCCTCCTTCGCGCTGCCGGACCATCGCGCCTGGGAGCTCGTCACCCCGCCCGACAAGCACGGCGCGCCGGTCGAAGCGCTGACGAAGGAAGGCGGGTGGATCTTCGCCGCCGAAGACGGCGACGCGATCACCTATGTCGCGAAGGGCGCGGTCACTGAACAGGCGGAAGGCAACCGCAGCCTCGAACTGCAGCAGGTGCTCGCGACGCGCGGCACGAGCGAATGGAGCTCGCAGGACATCGCCACGCCGCAGACGAAGGCCCTGGGCCAGGACCTTGCAGAACCGCCGGAGTACCAGTTCTTCTCGCCCGACCTGTCGCTCGCGCTGGTGGATCCGTACAACAAAGCCCTCGAATCGCAGCCGCCGCTCGCGCCGGACGCGGTGCAGTCGACCATGTACCTGCGCGACAACCCGCCGCTGCGGCCAGGCGAAGACGAGGCGGAAGCCTACGCGCACGCCGCGGAAACATACGAACACGCCAAGGAAAACGGGGAAACGCCGGCGGACTACCCCGGCTATCTGCCGCTTGTCACGGAAGCCAACGTGGCGCAGGGCACCGAGTTCGGAGGGGAATTGCAGTTCGTCGACGCCACACCCGATCTCAGTCACGTCGTGCTGTATTCGAAGGTCGCCCTCGCGGGTCCGTCTTCGGGTCCGGGCCTGTACGAGTGGTCGACGGGCACGCTCCAGCCAGTGAGCGTCCTGCCGGACGGGGAATCGGCCGGGCCGGAAGTGGCCCTCGGCTATCACAACGTTCATGCGAACGCGATCTCCGACGACGGCACGCGCGTGATCTGGACCGCCAGCAGGGCCTCCCGGGGCCATCTCTATATGCGCGACACCGTCACGGGCACGACGATCATGCTCGATGCGGTGCCGGGCCTCCCAGAACAGGAACAGCCGACAGGCGAGGCGCAGTTCCAGACGGCCAGCAGCGACGGTTCGCGTGTGCTCTTTACCGATACGCAGCGGTTGACCGCTGACTCGACCGCGGACTCGAAAAGCGATGACCTGTATGAGTGCGAAATCGTCGAAGAACGCGGGGAGTCGACGTGCCGTCTGCAAGACCTGACGGCAGGAGTCGTCCACGCGGGCGAACACGCCGCCGTGCAGAGCCTCCTGTTCGGCTCGAGCAAAGACTGCTCGAGCGCCTACCTCGTCGCGCAC
The DNA here is from genome assembly GCA_052148875.1 of Solirubrobacteraceae bacterium. Taxonomy (GTDB): domain Bacteria; phylum Actinomycetota; class Thermoleophilia; order Solirubrobacterales; family Solirubrobacteraceae; genus Palsa-744. The sequence goes on along the minus strand of JBKQHH010000067.1, from coordinate 8,667 downwards.
GGTGTGCTCGCAACCAACGAAAACGGCGAGGGCGAGAAGGCCAGGGACGGCGAAGAGAACCTCTATGAGCTCCACTACAACGGCAAAGAAGCGAACCCGGAATGGACGATCACGTTCGTCGCGGCCCTCGCCGAAAGCGACAGCGTCGAGTGGGAAGGGGGGGCGAACGTGGAAGGCAGCGAAGGGAGCGCTGGTCTGGCTGACACGTCGTACCTGACGGCGCGCGTCTCGCCCAACGGCCGCTATCTGGCATTCATGTCGCAGAAGAGCCTCACGGGCTACGACAACGAAGACGTCTCCAGCGAGAAGCCGAAAGAACGGCTCGACGAGGAGGTCTACCTCTACGATTCCCATTCCGCCAGCCTCACCTGCGTTTCGTGCGATCCCACGGGCGCACGGCCGGTCGGCGTGCTCGACGAGGGAATCGCCGGCGAAGGCATCGGGTTGCTCGTCGACAGAAGGCTGGTCTGGAAGGGGCATTGGCTTGCCGGCAACATTCCCGGCTGGACTGCGCAGAGCGACGTCAGCGCGCTGCTGCAGTCGCGCTATCTGTCAGACGAAGGGCGGCTCTTCTTCGACAGCGCCGACGCCCTGGTAGCGCAGGTGACGAGCCCGACGCGCGAAGAGGAAGTCGAAGAGGATGTCGACGGCCACAAGCAGCTGGAGAAGCAAAAGGTGGGCGTGGAGAACGTCTACGAGTACGAGCCTGCCGGCGTGGGGTCTTGCGAAAGCGCCACCGGCGGCTGCGTGGCGCTGATCTCCTCCGGCGGCTCCTCCCAGGAATCGGCGTTCCTGGAAGCGACGCCCAGCGGCGACGACGCGTTCTTCCTGACCGCCGCGCAGCTCTCCCCGCAGGACACCGACCCCGTGTTCGACATCTACGACGCGCGCGTGTGTACGCAGGAATCCCCGTGCCTGACGCCGCCGCGGGAATCGCCGGCCGGATGCAGCGAAGCCGACGCGTGCCGTCCGGCGCCGCCCGCTCAGCAGGCGCCGATCGGACCGTCGGGCAGCGCGAGCTTCTCCGGCCCCGGCAACCTCGCTGCGCCAGCGGGCAAGCAGGAAGTCAAGGGCGTCAAGACAGGCGTCCATGCGCCCACCGCGGCGCAGAAGCTCGCTGCGGCGTTGGCGGCATGCAAGCGGCTGCATCCTCACTCCAAGAAGAAGCGCCAGGCGTGCGAAGCGCAGGCGAGGAAGCGCTACGGGCCGAAGAAGAAAGCGAAGAAGGGCGCGACGGCGAGGAAGTCCTCAGGCGGGCTCTTGAGGCTCGCCCAAGGAGGCCACCGATGAGCGCTCCGGTCGTCTCGCGCTCAGCTCAGGCGATCCTGCGCACGCGCGTGCGCCTGCTGGCGGCGTTCGCGGGCGTCGTGGCGCTCGCGCTGACGGGCGCCGCGCCCGCGCTCGCCGCGGCGCCGTGGTGGCACATCGACTCCGAAGTGACGCCTACCTACCTGCCGCCGCAGGTGGAAGGCACGGCGGGCACAGGCCAGATCGTCGTGGTGGCAAGCAACGTCGGCGACGGGCTCGTCAACGGGGGAGGCGGCGACCCCGTCGTCGTCACCGACAAGCTGCCCGCCCATCTGATCGCCACAGCCGTCAGCAGCCCAACCGTGAATGGCACCGCCCTGAAGTGCCAGATCGAAAAAGGCGAACCGCGCGAAGTCCGCTGCACGTACGCCGGCATCCTCAATCCCTACGAACGGCTGGCGTTTACGATCACCGTGAAGGTCGAAGTCGAAGAGCCACCGGGCGCCATCGCCACGCTGCCGGACGAAGTCAGCGTGCAGGGTGGCGGCGCGCAGAGCATCTCCAGCATCCAGCACGCGGTGATCAGCGGAGACCCGACGCCGTTCGGCGTGCAGTCCGACGAACTGTCGCTGTACAACGAAGACGGCGCACCCGACACGCAGGCTGGCTCTCATCCGTTCGAGCTCACGCAGACGCTCGTCATGAACCAGACAGGCCAGAACAACGCTCGCCAGCCGGTGGCGCTGCCCAAGGATCTGCGCTTCTACCTGCCGCCGGGCCTGATCGGCGACCCGAGCGCGACGGAACAGTGCCCGATGACGGACTTCACCGCGATCGTCGAACTGAGTACGACCAATCTCTGTCCGCCGGGCTCGGTCGTGGGCGTCGTGAGCGTCACGGTGTACGAACCCGCCCTGAGCGGAGACCACACGCTCGAAGCCCCGCTGTTCAACCTCGTGCCGGCACAGGGCGAGCCGGCGCGTTTCGGCTTCGAGGTTCTGGGGCTGGTGCCGATCGTGATCGACACCTCGGTGCTCTCGGGCGGCAGCTACAGCGTCGTGGCGAGCGTCAAGAACACCACCGAGCTCGCGGGGCTCGTCAGCTCCCAGGTGACCTTCTGGGGCGTGCCAGGCGACGCGCGCCACGACCAATCCCGCGGCTGGGAATGCCTCGGAGGCAAATCGTGCAGCACGCCGCCCGGCCTGTCGCAGACGCCGCTGCTGAGCATGCCGACCGCCTGCCCCGCCGGCGAACCGCTGATCTCCTCGGTGGAAGCAGATTCGTGGGCGGCGCCGGGAGACTTCGGCGAACCGTTCACGTACGTGTGGTCCGGTCCGCTCGGCGAACCGCTGGGCCTGGAACCGGAAAGCTGCGCGAAGCTTCCGTTCAGCCCGTCGCTCGCCGTGACATCCGAAACGAGCAGGGCGAGCACGCCGACGGGACTGAGCGTCAAGGTGAAGCTGCCGCAGGCGCCGACGCTGGAACCGAATCCCGAAGGACGCGCGGAGGCGGACGTGCGCGACACGACCGTGCGACTGCCTGCAGGCGTGCAGGTGAGCCCGTCGGCGGCGAACGGACTCGAGGCGTGCCCGGAGTCGCCCGAAGGCGGTAGCGAAGGCATCGGCTTCACCGGCTTCACGAAACTCAGCGGCGCCGAACCGGAACCGGAAACGGCCACGTTCACGCCCAGCTTCAGGCTCAAGGAAGAAGAAAGCGGCGGCGAGAAGCTCCCACCGTCCTGTCCGGAAGCGTCGAAGGTCGGTCTCGTGCACATCAAGACGCCGCTGCTCCCGCGCGAACTGGAAGGCGCGATGTATCTGGCAACGCCGGCGCCCAACGGAGAAGCCGGGAAGAACCCGTTCAACTCGCTGATCGCGCTGTACATCGTCGCCGAAGACAGGGAAGCCGGCGTGCTCGTGAAGCTCGCCGGCGAAGGGCGGCTGGAAGGGCCCGCCGGCCGCATCTCCACGACCTTCCGCAGCACGCCGCAGCTGCCGTTCGAAGAACTCGACGTCGAACTGTTCGGCGGGGAACGCGCATCATTGACGACGCCGCCTCTGTGCGCCAGCTACGGGCCCGAAGCCGAAGCGGAACTCACGGCGTGGTCCGGCGCCACCCGCAAGCTCGCCTCCGAATCGCCGCTCAGCATCCTCTCCGGGCCGGGGGGTGGCGCGTGCCCGTCCAGTCCGCTGCCGTTCTCACCCGGCTTCGACGCGCAGGTCACGAACGCGCAAGCGGGAGCGTTCTCCCCGTTCGAGCTCGAACTCGCGCGCCCCGACGGCGATCGCGCCTTGACGGGAGTCGAAGTGCACATGCCCCCAGGCATCGCCGCGCTCCTGTCGTCGGTGACGCCGTGTCCGGAACCGCCCGCCGGCCAGGAATGGGCGTGTGGCGAAGAGAGCCTGATCGGGCACTCCACGGCGTTCTCGGGCTTGGGCGGCAAGCCGATCGCGCTGGAAGGCAAGGCGTATCTGACCGTCGGCTACGACGGGGCGCCGTTCGGGCTGCTGGTGCAGACGCCCGCGCACGCCGGTCCGTTCGAACTGGGCATGGTGAACGTGCGTTCGCGGATCAACGTCAACGAAAGCACCGCGGCGGTCACCATCACGACCGACCCGGGCCCGCGCGGCGAATCGCTTCCGACGATGCTCAAAGGCATCCCGGTGCAGCTGAAACGTCTTCTCGTGACCGTCGATCGGGACCATTTCGAGTTCAACCCCACCAGCTGCAACCCGATGCGGATCGACGGGACCCTGACGGGCGCGGAAGCGGGCACCGGAGCCGACCAGGCCACCGCAGGGGTGTCCTCGCCGTTCCAGCTCGGGGGCTGCGCGAGCCTGCCGTTCGCGCCGAAGCTGACGGCGTCCGCCGGCGGGCACGGCAGCAAAGTCGACGGGACGAGCCTGGACGTCAAGATCGAAGCGCCCGCGCCGGGAGCGTCGGGGCTGGCGCAGGCGAACATCGCCAAAGTCGACCTGCAGCTGCCTGCGGCGCTGTCGACGCGTCTGCCGACGCTGCAGAAAGCCTGCCTTGAAGCGGTGTTCGACGCGAACCCGGCGGCCTGCGACGAAGGGTCGGTGATCGGGTCTGCGACGGTGCACACGCCGGTGCTGAAGACTCCGCTGAGCGGCCCCGCGTACCTCGTCTCCCACGGCGGCGCGGAATTCCCGGACGTCGAGTTCGTGCTGCAGGGCGAAGGCGTCAGGCTCGTCCTCGACGGCAAGACGGACATAAAGGACAAAATCACATACTCCAAATTCGAATCCGCGCCGGATGCGCCGTTCACGCTCTTCGAAACCGAACTGCCGGCCGGCCCGCACTCCGTGCTCACGCCCAACGTGCCCGAAGCGGAAGACTTCAATCTCTGCAAGACCAAGCTCGCGATGCCCACGACGATCACCGCCCAGGACGGCAGCGTGCTCGAACAGGACACGAGCGTCGCCGTCACCGGCTGCGGCGGCGTGCTGCCCGAAAAGAAGGTCAAACCCTCCAGGGCGCAGCTGCTCGCCAAAGCCCTGCACGCCTGCAGGAAGGACAAGAAGAGAAGCAGGCGGCTGGCCTGCGAAAAGCGGGCCCGCAAGCGCTACGGCGCGAAGAGCGCCGCGCACAAGACCACCGTGACCGCCAAGCGCCGGCACGCCGGATAGCGCATAGTGTTCGCCCGTCCGCAGATCGCGCACGCTCGCGCCGCAGTCCGCCTCGCGCTCGTGCTGGTGCTCGCGCCTGCCGCGGCTTTCACGGGCTGCGGCGGCTCATCCAGCGGCACCGGCGCCTCGTCGTCCAGCGCTGGCATCGCCTCGCAATCCGCCGCCGAGATCTTCGCGGCGAGCCAGGCTGCCGCCAAACGCGCCACCTCGGTGCACGTCCTCGGCACGATCTCCCAAGGCGGGCTGTCGCTCACAACCGACCTGCAGCTCGCCAGCGACGGCGGCCGCGCGAAGCTCTCCCTGCTCGGCCTCCGCTACGAAGTGATTCGTATCGGCAACACCCTCTACGTCAAGGGCGACGCCACCCTCGACAGGCGCCTGGAACGCAGGACCGGGCTGCGCCTGCCCCGGGGCAGATGGCTGGAGGGGCCCGCCGACACCGGCAGCCTCGATCGGCTCGCCGGGCTGACCGAGCTGGGCAGCAGGCTGGATCTGCTGCTCGCAAGCGCCGGGCCGCTCACGAAGGGCGCCGTTGCCACCATCGACGGGCAGGCGAGCGTCGAGCTGAAGCAAACCGCCAAACTCTTCACCGGCTCGCTGTACATTGCCACCACCGGCGAGCCCTACCCGATCGAGATCGTCAAGCACGGCCAGGAAACCGGCAAGATCGCCTTCTCGGGCTGGAACGAGCCCATAGCGCTCAGTGCTCCGGCTAACGCGATCGAGCTCAGCAAGCTCAAACGCGGCGCCGCGCGCTGAGCTCCTCGAGCAGCACGGCGGCCTCCTGCGGCCCTGTGAACGGAGCGATCGCGACGTAGGTGAGCTGCGGCAGTCGACGCCTGAGCCCGGCGTAGTCGCCGCGGGCGATGTGTCGCCGCACGACCTCGAAGACCGCGCCGGCGATCGCCTGGGAGGACAGGCGCGGCAGCTCCTGGGCCTGCGGCCGGTGGTTGTAGCCCTCCTCGAGGAAGATGGTGAAGGATCTGGTGATCTCCTCCGCGCGGCGGATCGCCTCCGGCCCCGCCGCATAGCAAGCGACCAGGCGCAGGTGCGAGATCGCGGGATTCTCGACGATCAGCTCGATCAGCGTGCCCAGCCCCTGCCACACCCGCTCCGGCCAGTCCCCCGCGGCGAAGTACGCGGCCGCACACGTGTCGAGGATGTGCTGCGTGGGGTGCTGCTGGGCTTCCAGGAAGGCGTGGTGCTTGTCGGTGAAGTGCTCGTAGAAGACATCCCGCGCGACGCCTGCCGCGGCGACGATGTCGGCGACCGTCGCGTTCGCGTAGCCCTTCGCCATCACCACCTCGGCGGTCCCGTAGATGATCCGCGTGCGCTGGCTGCGCGCGACCACGCCGGCCGGCAGGCCGTGGCGGCCACGGGGCAGCCGCTGCGGAGCGTGGGCGTTGGCGTGAGTGGCGTGCGCCGACGTGCGCCGTGCGCGCTGGGCCGAGAGCAGCGCTCGCCGTCCCGTGCTCCAGCGCTCGCGGCCGGCGGGCACGGCGTACGCTTCCAGCCACGCGACGAGGTCGTCCGCCAGCGCCGGCAGCTCGTCCTGGGCGTCCGTGCGCAGGTGGCGGGTGACGATCGCGCGGGTCGCCCCGACGAGCGCCGTCGCCGGGAGGTCGAGCGTGCTGCCGCCCGGGGGCGTGCTGTCCAGAAGGTTCTGCGCGCGCTGTTCGAACTCCTCGAGCACTCGCCTGCGCTCCTCGAGCATCCGCGGCCCACCGGCCATCGACTCGATGTACAGCACCCGCCCGCCGTCGGGGTCGCGCTGGATCGCGCTCAGCAGCCGTCCGAGTGCCGCGCGCGCCTCCTGCGACCATTCCTCGTCGGACATGACCGTATCCGTCGCCACCGGGTCCAGCTGCTCGAGCACGCGCTCGGTGACCGTCCGGTAGGCGGTCACGAAGCAGTCTTCCTTGCCCTCGAACTGCTCGTAGAACGTCGCGCTCGAGACCCCCGCCCGGGAGCTCAGCTGGGCGATGCTCGCCGCCTGGTATCCCGCGCTGGCCGACAGCTCGACCATCGCTTCCAGGAGCCGCTCGCGCTGGGTTGGCTTCGGTGCCTGTGCCGGCGCGCCTTCGCCGGAGTGCTTGGCGGCGCGTTGCCCCCGCGCCGCGACTGGTTGACGGGCAGGTCGTGGCATAGCTTGACTCGTCCGAAACGATACACCACCGCTTGCAAATCCGAGCGACCCACAACTCCGACCGTGCCGTTACACGCGCTGGCAGCGCCGCCCGGCCACCGCGTGCAGCCATGCGCCGCCGGGGCCGCAACGCCCCGCCGGGATTGGCATGACAGAACCATTCGAAAATGGCGCACGCTGCCGGCTCTGCGCGATCACCGGGCGCGAGCGGACCGCGAGCCGGAGCGAGCGTACGTGAAGTTGAGCGCGCCGAACGGGGGCTTCGTGGAGCTGAGCTGGTGGAAGACGGCTTCGTCGCTGAAGCCCGGCGGCAGCGAGAGCCTGCGCGGCGAGGCGAACAGCATGATCAGGTAGCTCTGGTTCGTTCCTCGTGGCGGGCAGATCGAGTAGCGCGTCTGGCCGACGTCGTTGGATCCGAGGACCGCCCCCGGTGGCAGCCTGCCGGGGGCGAGTTCGTGCAGCGTCGGGGGCAGGCCCGCGACCCCCCACAGCACGGAGACCTTCTCGCGGACGCCTTCGGGCGTGCGGGAGGTGCTGATGGCGAACATCAGGAGCAGCAGTTCCCTGGTGGCGTGGGGGAGGTCGCGCCACCGCAGCGGCAGGGACGTGTTCTGCCCGTCGCAGGTGTAGCGGGCAGGGAGCGCGGCGGTGGCGGCGACGGCGGGGCTGTCGAGCGAGACGCGTTCGAGGTTGCCGTTGGCTGCGCCGGCGGTGGATCCCGAGCTGCCGCCCCCGCAGCCGGCGAGGGCGAGCGACGCGAGCAGCACGCCGCCCGCGATCGCGATCGCTCCTCGCATCAGCGCCCGTTGGGCTGGTCGGCGAAGCCGAAGAGCCCCTTGTGTTCGGCGACGCTCGCTGCGCTCTGGTAGAGCGCAGCGGCGTCGAAGCCTGGCTTGGCGGCGATCGGGTGCGCCAGAGCGAACAGGCTGACGAGGTAGTGCTGGACGCCGCCCGGCGAGGGGCAGATCGAGTAGCGGTCCTGTCCGAGGCTGTTGCGTCCGACGACCGCTCCGGCCGCCGGTGCGCCCGCGGCGATGCCCCCGGGTGCCGGGCGCAGGCCGGCCACGGCCCAGTAGATCAGTGGCCCGCCCCCGGGGGCCTTCCGTTCGAGGTTCGAGATGAAGAGAACGAGCTCCGCGGTGCCCGCGGGGACGGCGCCCCATCGCAACGGTGGCGAGATGTCCGCTCCGTGGCAGGTGTAGCGCGCGGGCAGGGCGCCGCCTTCCGCGACGGCTGGGCTGGACACCGTGATGTCGACCAGCGCGATGTGCTGGGCCGGGGCGCTGCCCGTCGTCTGCGCCGTGGCGGTGGCTGCGGGCTGCCCGGAGGCGGGGGCGCGGGTGGTTGGCGACGCGGCGCTCGCGTTCCCGGTCTTCGTGGCCGTCGAGCGCGACTTGGAGCCCCCGCTGCCACAGCCGGCGACCAGCAGGGCCAGCGCCAGCAATGTGCTCAGCAAGCGGCCTCGCGCGCAGATGGGCATGGCTGGGACGATTCCCCAGGCCGCGCCGCGCGTCAAGGTGTCAGCTGGGGGAGCCCTCGTACACGGACGGTCAATCCGGCGGGAATCGTCTGTGGATATGCGGGATCGCCGTGTCGCTACACGTGGAGGGAATCAGAGACATCGTC
>JBKQHH010000066.1:0-4388 GCA_052148875.1 Solirubrobacteraceae bacterium | reverse complement strand
CGATCATCGACGGCGACGCCACCAGCGCGGCGATCGCCGCGGCGTCGATCGTCGCCAAGGTCACCCGCGACCGCTACATGCGCCTGGCGGACGTCCGGCACCCCGGGTGGCGCTTTGCCGAGCACGTCGGCTACTCCACGCCCTCGCACCGCGACGCGATCCTCCGCCAGGGCGTCTCGCCGCTGCACAGGATGTCCTTCCAGTCGCTCGCGTATCAGCAGCTCGCGCTGTAGGCGTTGTCAGCGTGATGCCGCAGGGTGGGAGCGGAGGGACCGGACCGTGAGGAGCAACTACGTGCAATTGGCTCGAGCAGCGCGCGCCCTGGGCCGAGCGTGCTGCCGGCCCTTCGGCTACCTGGCGTTCGTCCTCGCACTGGGGGCGCTTTCCACGACGGCGTGGCTCCTGGGCGACGAGCACGAGCTGGGTTTCTTTGCGGGGCGCCTCAATCGCATGATCTGGCGCTATCCGGAGGTGACCCGCCGCAGCGTGCAGATGGCGTGGCTCGTGTGGATCGTGCTGTTCGGCATCGCGATCAGCCCTGCCGACCCGATCGCTAGCCGGTGGGACGAGGTCTTGCTTGGGGCACTTGCGCTGTTCGTCGTAGGGCGGCGGATTGGCGCTGGGCACCCAGTCGAGCGTTGAGGTTCTCGAGCGCCTGCTCGAGCCCAACTTCGGCGGGGTCGAGCGCGCGCATGGCTGCAGCCAGTCGATATTCGGCGAAGTGGGCCGGCTCTATGCCGCAGGCCTGTGCAATCAGCTCCATCGCGCGCATCGACGGCTTGTCGTGCCCGTTGGCGAGCATGTTGATGTGGGCATGGGTCATCCCCCGGCCGTCGAGTTCGCGGGTGGCCTCGGCGAGGCTCCGGTAGCTCAGGCCGCGCTCGTCCATCAGCGCGCGCAGCGCCTCTCCGAATGGCTTGTCGCTCAAGCGCTCCATTGTTTCCTCTCCCGGTGGATACGCCGGCGGCAGGTTGAGGAGTCGCTGCTGGGACCGGCGCTTGTTATCTACCCCTCCTGGTAGGTTACTTACCTAACAGACGATGTCAAGCGCGGTCGGGCACGGTGCAGCCGGCCGACACACGACCTTCAACATACCCGCTTGGGAGGCGCTCGATGGAGCTGACGGAGCTGCGGATCGCGGTCGTCGACTCGCATGACCCCGAGGACGTGAGGCTGGGATCGGGCTGGTCGAGCTCGTTGACCTCGGCGTTCTCGGATGTGGTCGGAGAGGTGGTGCCCGTCCACGCCCAGCTGCCAGGCCCCGCTCACCGTCTGCTGTATCTCGCGAGCATGGCCGTTCGCCTGCGCGCCGCCGACCTGCGCGACATCAGAAGCGGGGCGCACAGGGTGTCCAACTCGGCGCTGTTGGGACGCTCGTTGACCGCGTCGCGCCGGGTCGCCGCGTGGAGCCGCCTGCGGCGCGCCGGTGCTTTGAACGGCGTCGTGCAGCGCGGCTGCGACATGCTGCTGCCCCGGCGGGCACCGGTCGTGACGTTCGAGGACTCCACGCTGCTGCAGGCGGTGCGGTCCTACCCGTGGCCGCACCTGCAGGGACTGCGCCAGGCCGAGCTCGAAAGATACGCGGCGCGTCAGCGCCGGATCTATCACCAGGTCGTTGGCGCCTGCGTGTCCTCCCACTGGGCCGCGGAGAGCGTGGTCGGCGACTATGGCGTGGACCCGGCCCGGGTTCACGTCGTCGGGCTGGGCAAAAACCACGAGCTCAGCGCGGCGCCGCGCGACTGGTCGACACCGCGATTCCTGTTCGTCGGGGTGGCGTGGGAGCGCAAGAACGGTCCGGCGGTCCTGCGCGCGTTCGCGCGCGTGCGCGAACGCTGGCCGCAGGCGCGGCTGGACGTCGTTGGCGGTCATCCGCGGTTGGATCAGCCGGGGGTGACCGGCCATGGCTCACTCTCGCTCGGCGACCCCGCCAGTCGTGACCGGCTCGCTTCGCTGTTCGCCAGCGCGACCGTGTTCGTCATGCCCTCGTTGCACGAGCCGACCGGCACCGTCTACGCGGAGGCGGGCGGCGCCGGCATCGCCTCGATCGGCACGACCAACGGGGGCGCGGCGACTGTCATCGGAGACGGGGGGCGTCTCGTCGACCCGATCAGCCTCGACGAGATCGCAGACTCGATGCTGGAGCTGGCCGAGCCTGCGGTCGCCGCGCGGCTCGGCGCGCTGGCGCAAGAGCACGCGCGCCTGTTCACCTGGCGCAAGGTCGCCGAGCGGCTCATCCGGGTGATGGCGATTCCCGGCGTTGACCCGACCGGCCTGGCGGAGACGCTGTAGCGGCGCCTACCAGGCGGCCTCGACATGGTCGAGGCGCAGCAGCCGACCCCGCTCGTCGACGATCACGCCCACCGCGTCGAAGCGGATCGTGCGGGCGGTCGGCCGCTCGTGACGCTCGTCGCTCAGCCACGCGCGCGCGAGCCGTCGCAGGCGTGCTCGCTGGCGCGGGCGCAGCCACGGCAGCGGCTCCTGGTCCGGGCGGATCGGTCGCCCGCCGAATCCCGCGGCGCGGGTCTTGACCTCGACGAACGCGAGCGTGCGCCCGTCGAACACGATCAGGTCGATCTCCCCGTGGCGGGTGCGCACGTTGCGCGCAATCGTCGCGAAGCCCAGCCGATCGAGGTGCGCGGCGGCGAGATCCTCGCCCAGGCGTCCAATCGTGCGGCGTGCGTCGGTGCCGCGCTCGTCGTGGGGCGGGCGGGTCGCGTCTCGCGTGGGCTGTCGGGTGGACACGGCAGGCACGCTATGCCGCCAGATGTGACGCGCGTGAGCGCTCTGTGCCGATTCAGTGCCCCGGTCGTGTCAACACTGTGTCCGGGTGCGAAGTGAGCCTACGCGCTGATCGCACGGCGCCCGCGCGAGCGCGGCGCGGACCCGCGGCAGCGCGCCGAGCGATCCTGCCAGGCGCGGCGCTCCGCGCGCACGCGCTCGACTTTCTCGGCGTCGCGGATCGCCCACGCGAGTCGCTCGATGAGCTGCGCGGCGGCGTGGTCGGTGCTCAGATGCACCGGGTGCACGTGCTCGTCGAGCAGCACTGGGGTCTCGTCGGTCAGCTCGGATGCGACGGGGTCGGTCGTGACGATGATCCTGGGCATGGGATTTCCTCTGTCGGGTGGTTGGCGGTCGTGGCACGCGGACGCGCCGGCGGGGAGGGAGCCGGCGCGTCGGGAAGTTCGTCCGGGGAGGGCACGTGCCCTCCCCGGACAGGAGGGATGAGACGAAACGTCAGGTACGTCGACATCGTCCGGTCACGCCGACCGGCGTCGCTTCGACGCGAATCCGGAGCCCGGGGGTCTTGGTAGGCGCCGGAGCGGTAGGCGTGCGATCGGACATTGTCCACTTAATATATCGAAAACATTGAGAATGTCAAGGGCCGATCTCGAGCGGGGCTGGTGCGCGGCTCGCGAGCCGCGCACGCGCGGTCGCGCTCGCGTAGCCTGCGTGCCATGAGCGACGATCGAAAGGGCACCGAGGAACAGGCTACCCAGAGGGCGGCGGACCTAAACGCGGACGGCGTCCCGGGGGAGGGCGCGCGGCACGGAGGGCCGCGGTCGCTCGACGGCGTCAGCAGCTTCATGGGCCTGCGCTGGGAGGATGCGCAGACCGTGCGCATGCAGATCCGCCCGGAGCTGATCAACGGCGGCGGGCTGCTCTCGGGAGTGGCGACGTACGCGATGGTCGACTACTGCATGGGCTCGACGCTGTGGGTGCAGACCGCGAAGGACGAGCGCATCGCGACGATCTCGATCTCGATCAATTACATCCAAACCGCGACCGAGGGCGAGATCGTCTGCAGGACCGTGCTCGACCGGCGCAACCGGACCGTCGGCATCATGAAATCCGAGGTCCGCCACGAGGACGACCGGCTGCTGGTCACCGCCGTGGGGATCTATTCGATTCGCGTCCCGCGGGAGCTGCGCACGCAGGCGTGACCCCCACGGTCCTCACGATCGCGGGCTCGGACTCCGGCGGCGGCGCCGGCATCCAGGCCGACCTGAAGGCGTTCGCGCGCTGCGGCGTGCACGGCACGTGCGCGATCACCGCCGTCACCGCCCAGAACACGATCGGCGTCAGCGCCATCCACCACGTGCCGCCGGAGATCGTGCTCGCGCAGGTGCGCGCGGTGGTGAGCGACATCGGCGTCGACGCGGTCAAGGTGGGGATGCTCGGCACGGTCGAGGTCGCGCTGGCTGTCGCGGCGGCGCTCGACGAGCTGCCCGCGGGCACGCCCGTGGTGGTCGATCCGGTGATGGTCGCCGAGTCTGGCGCGCGGCTGCTCGCGCCCGACGCCCAGCGCGCGCTCGTGCAGGAGATCCTGCCGCGGGCGAGCGTGCTCACGCCCAACCTGCCCGAGGCGCGGGCGCTCGCCGGCCACGTGC
>JBKQHH010000065.1:0-10569 GCA_052148875.1 Solirubrobacteraceae bacterium | reverse complement strand
TCGAACGTCTGGGCATCCGCCGCTGCGCGGCGGTCGCCGCGGTGACGTCCGACGACCTCGTCAACGTGGCGGTTGGGCTTGCCGCGAGCGATCTCGCGCCGGGCGTCCCGCTGGTCCTGCGCCTCGGAGACGGCGAGGTCGCCGCCGAGACGGACTCGCTGCTGCACCTCGGGAGGATCTGCGACGCCCACAAGCTCGCGGCGGACACGCTCGTGCGGGGGCTGAGCGGCCCAGAGTCCGTCAGGGGGTAGAGACCCCCTTCTCAAAGGTCTCGACGAGCGCGAGCAGCTCGCCGCATTCCCAAACACGCCCCCACTTGCGCTCGTTCAGCTTTTGCAGGATCCCAGCCTCCTCGAGTTGTGTGATGGCGTTGCCGACGGCGACATGGGACTTGCCGGTGAGTCGTTGGGCGGCGGGCACGTCGATCACGGGCTGCGCTGGAAGAGCGCTCACGAGTTCACGTACCGCGGCGTCACGTCGGGGCTGGCCGAGACGTTCGAGCCACGTGGCTTGAAGGCGTTCGATTGCATGGGCGAGTTGCTCGGCCTCGAGCGCGGCACGGGCCGTGGCGTGGGCGAATCGCTTGCACCAGCTGCCAACCTTGCCTTGGCTGTACGCACCGAGGCCACTGACGTAGTTCTTGGGCTGGCCCGCCAGAACGAGGCTGATTGGAGGGATGTAGTTGTCGATTTCTCCACGACGGCGTAGAACGGTGTAGATGAGCGCACGCCCCGTGCGACCGTTGCCGTCTGTGAATGGGTGGATGTTCTCGAACTGCGCGTGTACGATCGCCGCCTGTGCCACGGCCGCGACGTCAGTGCGGGCGATGAAGCGGCAGAGGTCATCCAGGAGCTCTGGGACCTGCTCATGCGGAGGGCCGACGTACGGCGCACCGATGGGGTGGTAGTCGTTGCCGCCGATCCAACTCAGCTTCGTCCGGATGACGCCCGCGATTTCGCGGTCGTCGGTGAACCACAAGAGCGTGCGATGGATGTCCTGGATGTCGTTGACGCCGAACGGCTGAGCGCCTGTGCCCAGCTCGATCGCTCGCTCCATCGCTTCGACGTTGCCCAGGACTTCGGCGGCACGGTTATCCCCACGTCGGCTGCTGGCTTGGGCGTACGCGGCGCGTGCGAGCCGCTTGTGCGAGATCTTCACGCCCTCGATTCGCGACGACGCCGCGCTCTCGGAGCGCAGCAGGTTGCGGGCCAGGGCAGCCAGCGACGTCAACTGGGGGCGCGTGTCGTTGAGATGCCCGAGCGCCTTCGTCGCTTCGGCAACCACGGCGACCGCCCCGCTGTCGAGGGTGAACTCGCGCTCGGCTATCGGGTCCGGGATGAAGACCTCATAAGCGCCGCCGCGTTGACCACCGGGCGGGGCGGTGGGGTCGGCGGGCCAGTAACGCTCCTCATGGTGGCCAAGAGGCGTGGTCGTCGTGTTCCCGGTCGTAGGCGGCATCGCGTTCCTTTCGGAGCCTCCCGTGCTTTGTAAGGATAGCTCTATATCCTTACGGGACAAAGAGCGGGCCGAAAGGGTTGCCGGCGAGGGGCGTCGATTAGCCTCCGTCTGCGACCAGCTCGACCCGGTCATCGGTGCGAGCGAGTCGAGCGTCTGTCGTGAGAACTGGGATCGAGTCGAGCGACGCGGCGAGCTCGGCGTACAGCGCGTCGACGAGCCGCTGGTTCTCGCGCCGTTTCCATGCGCCCGAAAGCAGGCCCGCCAGGGGATGGCGGCGGATCGGCGCCGCGGCGAGCTCGGCGAGCGACTGGGCCACGGTCGGCTCCTGGAGCTCACCGGCACGGTGCAGACGTCCGAGCGCGGAGAGCACCTCTGCGTCGAGATGCGCCGGAGCGTGCAGCTGACGGCCGCGCATCCGCCCGCGGACCCTCACGCCGAGGTCGGTGCCCAGCAGCGCCTCCACGAGCGCGGAGGCGTCCACGACCAGGGCTTCAGGCGGAGACGGACTCATCGGTGTCGCCGAGCTCGGCGCGGGCTGCGTCGATCGCCGCGATCACGCTCGTGTGTTGGATGCCTGCTCGTGGCAGACGGTCGAGGCGGTCGAGCCAGCGGTCGGTCTCGCTGCACGCGAGGGCGCCACTAAGCGCCGCCTGCGTGACCCCGGAGATGTTCAACCCAGCGGCCCGCGCTTCCTGCGCCAGCTCGTCGGGGAGATACACGTTCACGCGTGCCATGCGCATAGTATACACACAGCCCGCCGATCTCCTCCTCGGATAGGGTCCCCGTCTGTGACGAGGACGCTCATATCCGATCTGCCCGAGCAGATCGACCAGCGGGTGACGATCCGCGGCTGGGTGCAGGCGATCCGCGACCAGAAGAGCGTCCAGTTCGTGATCGTGCGCGACGAAACGGGCCTGGCGCAGGTGGTCCTTCCCAAGGAGGACCCGCCGAGCGAGCTCAACGAGCGGGTATCGGCGCTGACGGCGGAGTCGGCGGTGACGATCGCGGGGACGGTGGCGGCGGACGAGCGCGTGAAACTGGGCGGCCTGGAGCTGAAGCTCGAGGAGCTGGCGGTGGACTCGCTGGCGGAGCCGGAGGTGCCGATCGCGCCGGACTCGGCGCTTGACAAGCGCATCGACTGGCGCTACCTGGACCTGCGCCGCCCGGACAGGCGGCTGATCTTCGAGGTGCAGACGACGGCCGAGCACGCGATGCGCGACCACTGGCGCAAGCAGGGCTTCATCGAGCTGCACACGCCGAAGTTCATGGGCTCGGCGAGCGAGTCGGGGGCGGAGCTGTTCAAGGTGGAGTACTTCGAGCGCGTGGCGTACCTGGCGCAGTCGCCGCAGTTCTACAAGCAGATGGCGATGGCGGCGGGCTTCGGCAAGGTGTTCGAGGTCGGCCCGGTGTTCCGCGCGAACCCGTCGTTCACGTCGCGCCACGACACGGAGTTCACGAGCGTCGACGTGGAGATCTCGTGGATCGACTCGCACGAAGACGTGATGGCCTTCGAGGAGCGCTGGCTGGCGCACGTGCTGGCGGCGGTCAAGGAGACCCACGGCGAGCAGATCGAAGCGACGTTCGAGACGGAGCTGACGGTGCCGAGCGTGCCGTTTCCGAGGGTGACGCTCGAGCACGCCAAGGAGCTGCTGCGCGAGCACGGCCACGACGCGCCGGGCGCGGGGCACGACCTCGACCCCCCGAGCGAGCGCGCGCTTTCGGCGATCGTCAAGGAGCTGCACGGCCACGAGTTCGCGTTCGTGACCGACTACCCGACCACGGTGCGGCCCTTCTACCACATGCGTCACGCCGATCAGCCGACGCTGACGAAGAGCTTCGACCTGCTCTGGCGCGGCATCGAGCTGACGACGGGAGCCCAGCGCGAGCACCGCTACGAGCAGCTGCTCGCGCAGGCCCAGGACAAGGGCGTGGACGTCGGCCCGATCCAGTACTACCTGGACTTCTTCCGCTTCGGCGCGCCGCCGCACGGCGGCTTCGGCTTCGGGCTGACGCGCCTGCTGATGCAGATGCTAGGGCAGGAGAACGTGCGCGAGGTCACGTTCCTGTATCGCGGGCCGCACCGGCTGGAGCCGTAGGGCGCCGCGCTCACGCTGTCCGAGTCTCATCCAGCTCGCGAGGCAAACGAGGGTGTGCATGGGCGCATGGCCCACGCACACCCTCTGACGCTAGCGCCCAGGCACTGATGCCCGGCGCCGCCTTGCGGCTAGATGATTTCGACTTCTTCTTCGTATGTGAGCGAGTCCGTGCTTTTCAGAGCCGACTGTTCGTAGCCGAAGCTGATGAGGCCCGAGCCTTCGGTTTCGGTGAGGTCCGTCACTTCTTTTTCTCCTAAGAAGTATTTCGTGAATTTCTGGACGCCTTTCGACTGTTCGCAGGTGATCGTGCCTGTCGTCGAGAGGACTTTGAAGCCCGAAATCGGGCAGACGGTGGAGCCCTTTACATGCAGCGTCTCCGAGCTGGTGCATTTGATCGTCAGGGTCGACGGCAGCTGGAGGTCCTCACCCGGTTCCGATTCTTCGGTTTTGTTGAGCCAGACGAGCTCGCTGGTCACTTTGAGGACGATTTCGCCTTCTTTGGCGCCTTCCGAGTTGCATTTGAGCGTGAGGATGAACGTGGTCGAACACCCCGTGAATTTGATCGTCGATTCGTCTGACGAGGGCCCGGTCAGTTTGCCCGTGTCCGAGTCTTCTTTGCATTTGATGACGTGGCCACCTTTGGTTTCGAATTCGCTGGCCCCGCTTTTGCTCGTGAATCCAGTTTTTTTCGGCGTTTCTTTGCTTTTGTTGACGATTTCGGGCATCGTCGTCTTCGCCGACGCCGTCGCCGCCGTGACCACGCTCATCGCGAGCACGGCCACGAGGGCCAGTACCATCGTTCCGACACGTAAGTTTCTCATCCGCTGCTCCTTTTGTTTTGGATTGCTGAGTAGCCCAGAGCGTGCTTCGCCGGCCCGAGCGCGCAGGGCCGTTCATGTGCAGTGGTCCCAGACTGCAAGAGTCCACAGTCTGTTGGACTACACCAGACCGGCGCCACGACAATATCGTCATACCCCGAGAAAGTACAGTGATGTCTCTTACCTCGCGGAGCGCTGTTCGATAGTGCCGCGGCCGTGGGCGCGGAGCTGGCCGTGGGCGTGGGCGGGGCGTGGCCGTGGACGGAGAGCTGGCCGTGGGCGGAGAGCTGGCCGTGGGCGGAGAGCAGCTTTCCCAGCGGAGGCGCTGGACGCGTACCGTCCGGCCGGAGTCGGGACCGCCTCGGGTGTGCGTGGAAGCACGACGCTCCCACGCACACCGTCTGGGTCAAGCGGCGATGTCAGGCGCTCTGGCTATGTGATTTGCACTTCTTCGTCGAATTCGAGTTCATCTATGCCGGTCAGGCCAGACTCTTCAAACCCGAAGGTTTTCGCGCCCGTCCCTTCGGTTTCGGTGATGTCCTTGACTTTTGAGCCGCCTTCCATTTCGTATTCGGTCGGTGCCTGTACGCCTTTTGTCTGTGTACAGGTGATGGTCGCCGTCTTCGACAGGTTCTTCGTCGTGGGGCAGATGGTGGAGCCCTTGACTTTCAGTGTCTCTTTGACTACGCCGGTGCATTCGATCGTTAGCCCGCCTGACGGCAGGATATCGTCCTCACCGGGTTCTTCTTTGGCCACGTTGATCCACACGAGTAAGCTGGTTACTTTGAGTATGATTTCCCCCGACGCGGCACCCGGGGTCTTGCAGTTGAGCGTGAATACAAGCGTGGCGGTACATCCAGTGAACTTGATTTCCGCTTCATCGGTTGATAACCCGGTGATGTTGCCCGTAATCGTGTCGGCTTTGCACTTTACGCTGGAGCCGCTCTTCGTTTCGAATGTGCTTGCCCCGCTTTTGCCTTTGAATAAGGTTATCGAGAGATCTTTCCCTTCTTTGTTTAACAGTAACGGTAATAACGGCACTGCCGCCGAGGCCGTCGCTGACGCGACGAGACTCATCGCAAACGCGGCCACGAGGGCCAGTAGGACTGTCTTGATACGTATGCTGCCCATCCGTTTCTCCTTTGTTGAGGTGTAACGGGCTCCAGAGCGTTTTGGTTTCAGTCCGGAGAGCTCGGGAGCCCATTCTGTGTGAATCATCCAAGGTCACAGAACGACTGTGACCTGCGGACGACACTACCCGGACTCGAGCGACCATAACCGATGTAGTGAAAAGAAGGAAAGTGCTGTCTCTTACCCTGGGGACTCGCTCGGCATGGTTTTGGCGAACTTGTCTCTATCGGAATAGGGACAAGCATTTCTCTTATTTGTATAGATACAGCGCGGCGTCCCGGCTACTTCGGAGTAACGCCGGCCACGTCATCCGGTGGCCGTGTGCGCTCAAGAAAATGCTTGCTCAGCATCGTCTCCTGCCCCTGGTAATTGGAGCCGATGTCCCGCCCATACAGCACGTCCGGCCGCTCGGCCATGCGCTCGAATGCGAGCTTGCAGACGGGCTGGCGATGCTCGACCATGAACGAGACGTCGCGCGCTCTCACCTCCAGGGCGGCGCGGCTCCCGCGCGCGGCGGGGTCGCGCGAGTACCCAAAGCCGGGGTCGAAGAAGCCGGCGTAGTGGGTGCGTAGCTCGCCGGCCGTGGGGTCATATGCGAGCATCTCCGCGGCGTACGACGGCGGGATGCTGACGCCCTCGGCTGACAGCAGCAGGTAGAACACCTCGGGCTCGAGCACGATGCGCCCGCCCTGCTCGGGGTGCACCGGCTCCCAGTAGTCGCGCCAGCGCAGCGCTCCCACCTTGGTGAGGTCTATGGGCAGGCTGTTCTTCTTGGCCCGGTAGCCGACGATGGCCTCCGCCGAGCAGGACACGTCGAGGCTGAGGAACAGACCGTCGCCGAGCGAGAGCTCGGACTGGGGAAGGGGGCGGGAGTCCAGGTACAGCAACGGCGAGCGTGCGTGCAGCGCGAACAGCTCCTCGTCGCTCAGGCGCGCGTCCGCGGACATCAGCCGCACCTGGTTGAGCGCCAGCCCGGTGTTCACGCGGATGGCGAACGTGCGCGGGACGACCTCCAGATACAGCTTGCCGTGATAGCCGGCGGCGATCTCGTCGAAGCGGTGGTTGCGGTCGGTCAGCACCCGCGTGAACACGTCCAGGCGCCCCGTCGAGCTCTTGGGGTTGGCCTTCGCGCGGATCTCGCCCGGCAGGCGCAGCTCCTCGATCAGGGGAACGAGATACGGCCGGTCGCGCTCGAGCGTGGCACCGTCGCGCAGGTCGATCCTTTCGAACGCCAGGTCCTCGATCTTCTGCTCGACCGTCGAGTCGCTGTCGGGCAGGAAGCTGCAGCGCAGCGCCCACGCGTGCTCGCCGAGTCGCAGGTCGACGCTGGCCGGCTGCACCGACTCGCCCGGAATTCGCCACGGGCCGGCGACCATCCACTCGCGCGCGATCGCCTCACGCAGCCGCTGCGACGGCAGCACCCCCGTCGAGCCGTCGATGCCGTCCGAGCTCTCGATCCCGGTGCTCGAAACATGCGTCGTGGTCACGTCCAGGCTCGCTTGCCCATGGACGGCCAAGTGTATGGGCACCGCGGGCGACCGGCCTGGAACGGGCGTCCCGTGACGCGGGCACAGGCCTGGACCGGGCTGCGCAGAGTAGGAAACAAGCCTGGCGAATATCGCATATATGGAACTACAGTCCGTAGCAGAGCGATCGATTCTCCCAGGCGGGTGCACCGCGAAGCGCAGCGGCCAGGGGCGAACGACGTGAGCTTGAGCATCGCCCCACCTCTCCGGCGATGCTCGGGGAGAGATCGAGGCGTCCCCCGGCGCCAGGTCTCCGCGGGCGTCGCAGCCCTCACCGGCCGCGGCGTCCGTGAAGGCCTGCGGCGTCCCGTCCGCGGCCCCGTCTACCTTCAGGCCATGCTCTTGAACGAGCTGACAGACGGCATGGAGATCGACCAGGTCCTCATGGTGCGCGAGGCCGAGCGCCGGCAGCGACGCGACGGCGGCGACTACCTGCGCCTGCAGCTGGGCGACCGCACGGGCGCGGTCGCGTGCATGGTTTGGGAGGCGCTGTCCGAGGTCGAGGAGCTCGCGCGCGCGGGCACGCCCGTCAGGGTCAGCGGCCGCTACACGGTGCACCCGCGCTTCGGCCCGCAGATCAACCTGCGCGGCCTGCACGCGGCGGAGCCCGGGAGCTTCGACCCGGCGGACCTGCGCGACGGGCCCGCACGCGGGGTCGAGCAGATGGAAGGCGAGATCCGAGAGCTGCTCGACACGATCCAGCAGCCGCACCTGCGGATCCTCCTGGGGCGCGTGTTCGGCGAGGACGGCGAGCTGTGGGCCGGCTACCGTACGGCGCCCGCGGCGAAGTACTACCACCAGGCGTACGCTCACGGGCTGCTCGAGCACTGCCTCGGCGTAGCGCAGGCGGTCAGCGCGATCAGCGCGACGTTCCCGGGGATCGACCGCGACATGGCGGTGACGGGCGCGCTGCTGCACGACATCGGCAAGCTCGAGGCCTACACAGACGAGGGAGGGCGGGATCAGGTCATCGATCTCACCGATGCGGGCAGGCTGCACGGCGAGATCGCCCTCGGCTACTACCGCATCCGCCGCCTGATCGAGGACATCGACGGCTTCCCCGCCGAGCTGGCGCAGGCGGTGGGGCACATCATCCTCTCTCATCACGGCGCGCTCGAGCACGGCAGCCCGGTCGTGCCGTGCACGCGCGAGGCCACGCTCGTGCACATGATCGACAACCTCGGGGGACGCCTGGGCAGCTTCGACCGGCTCGAAAAGGAGCTCTCCCCCGGCCGGCGCTGGTCGCCGTTCGACCGCGCGATCGGCGCGGGCGCGTTCTTCGCCGAGCGATCCTCGACCGCGTCTGCCGGCGAGCCGGCGCAGGCCGAGGAGCCGGCGCCCGCGCGCGAAGCCGCCTGAAACTCCGCAAATAGCGGGGCGCCCATTCGACCGTGCAGTATCCGTCTCGCCGCCGGCTTCTATCTTTGAGAACCGATGGCAAAGGACACCGAGAAGCTGATCCGCCAGCTGTCGCTGATCTCCTACCTGATGGCCGAGCGCCGGCCGGTCACGGCTCTTGAGATTCGGCGCGACGTGGAGGGCTACAGCGGCATGAACGAGGACGCGTTCGCGCGGCGCTTCTACGCCGACCGCTCCGAGCTCGAATCGCTGCGCATACAGCTGACCGTCGACCGGCCGGCGGACGGCGCGGCCGAGCAGGAGAACTACTCGCTGCGCCCGGAGAACTTCCACCTGCCGCCGATCGAGTTCACCGACAAGGAGCTCGCCGCGCTGCAGACCGCGCTCAGCCTGCTCGACGGTGAATTCGCCTACGCGGAGCCCCTGCGCCTGGCGCTGCAGCAGATCACGTGGGGGCGCCCCAGCCCGCTGCGCGCGCCCGAGCAGCGCTCGGTCGCGCTCGGCATCACCGCCTCCGCCGGCGGGCACGAGCTGTCCGCGCGCCTGGCGAAGGTCGAGACCGCGATCTTCCGCAACAAGACGATCGTGTTCGACTACTACACGATGGAGCGCGACGAGGTCAGCACGCGCCGCGTCGATCCCTACCACCTGCTGTTCCAGGGCGGGCAGTTCTACCTGCTCGGCTACGCGCACGAGCGCAAGGCCGTGCGCGTGTTCCGGTTGACGCGCATCCGCGGCAAGGTCTCCTACGCGACCAAGGCCGAGCACGACTTCCACCGCCCCGCCGACTTCGACCCCCGCGCGTACGCCAACCGCGCCGACTGGCAGCTGGGCGAGGAGCAGGGCGTCGCAAAGATCCTCGTCGGCGAGCGGATCGCGTGGCAGATCGAACGCCACTTCGGCCGCTACGGCGAGATCGCGGAAGAGGACGGCGAGACGGTCTTCCTCACCGGCTACTCCAATCCGCGCAGCCTGATCTCGTGGGTGCTGGGGCTGGGCGCGAACGCGCGGCTACTCGGCCCCGACGAACTCGTGTGCGAGTTCCAGCGCCGTCTGGAGCTGCTCGAGGAACGCCACGGCGACACGCCACCCGCCGCCCCGAGCGGGCATGGCGGGGTCGCCGCGGCGAGCGGCGGCGCATCGGCGGGAGCGCGGATAACGGCGTCGTCGCGCTCGCGCGCGGGACGTAGGGGAGATCCTGCGGAGGCAGACGGCGAGGCCGGCGCCGCCCGGCCCGAGGCCGCCATCCGACCCGAGCGCTTCGCTCGCCTGGTGACGCTCGCGAGCATCCTGATCAAGGCGGGGCGAGCGGGCGAGCGCGTGGCCATCGCGGAGGTCTGCGAGCGCCTGCAGATCAGCGAGGAGGAGCTGCGCGAGGACGTGAACGTCCTCAACGTGGTCAACTTCGGCGGTGGCTCCTACGTCCTGTATGCGGAGTTCAAGGACGAGGAGGGGGAGATCGAGGTCGACCCCGAGCCCTACAGCGACAACTTCGACCGGCCCGCGCGCCTGCTGCCGGTCGAGGCGAAGGCGCTGGTGGCGGCGATCGACCTGATCGGCGAGCACATCCCCGAGGGTTCGCTGACCTCCGCACGCAAGAAGATCGTCGCGGCGCTCGGCGAGGACCCGATGGAGCAGGGTCTGCAGGTGGCGGCGACCGCGGGCGATGACTCGGACGTCGCGCGCCTCGTTTCCAAGGCGATCGTCGCCCGCAAGATGATCGAGCTCGAGTACTACAAGGAGAACGAGGACGAGATCGCGCTGCGCAGGGTCGAGCCGTACGCGCTCACCAACGGCCGCGAGGGCTGGTATGTCGCGTCGTTCGACCCAGAGCGCGACGGCGTGCGCCACTTCCGCCTGGATCGGATCAAGCACGTGAACGTCACCGACCAGAAGTTCGAGCCGCGCCCGGAGGTCGATCCCGCGGCGGAGGTCGACGGCTGGCTGCGCACAGGCGAGGTGCCCGCGTCGGCCACCGCGCGCGTGTGGGTCTCGCCGGAGCGCGCGCGCTGGGCGCGCGAGGCGCGGCGGGTGGTCGAGGAGTGGGACGACGGCGCGGTGATCGTCGAGCTGAGCTTCGCCGGGGTCGACTGGCTCGTACGCGAGATCCTCAAGGAAGCCGGCGACGCCGCGGTGCTAGGTTTACCAGGGAGAAGACTCGGACGAGTACAAACACCCCAC
>JBKQHH010000064.1:0-4262 GCA_052148875.1 Solirubrobacteraceae bacterium | reverse complement strand
CTCGGTCTTGCCGGTGTTCTTGGCCAGCCCGACGAGCGCCAGGCGCCGGGCCGGGGCGGTCAGCTCGCTGAGCACGAGCCTCAGCCGCTCGCGGAGACGCGCGCGGCCAGCTCACGCACGATGAAGCTCGCCACGTGGTAGGGATAGGTGCCCTTCGAGAAGCCGGCGTCATAGCCGAGCTCCTTGGCGAGCTCGTTGGACACGCGCGGCCCGCCGCAGGCGAGGATCATCTGCCCGCGCCTGCCCTCGGCCTCGACCATCTCGACGAGCTCGGTCAGGTTGTGGATGTGCAGGTTCTGCTGGGTAACCGTCTGGGAGACGAGGATCGCGTCGGCGCCGACCTCGATCGCCTTCGCCACGAGCACGCTGTTGGGGACCTGGCTGCCGAGGTTGTACGTCTGAAAGCAGCGGTAGCCCTCCAGGCCGTAATGGCCGTGGTAGCCCTTGAGGTTGAGCATCGCGTCTATCCCCACGCTGTGCGTGTCCGAGCCGGTGCTCGCGCCGACGACGACGATCCTGCGCCCGAGATGCTCGCGCGCGAAGCGCTCGATCTCGTCCTCGCTCATGTACTCGATGTCGAATCCCTCCCCCTGCAGGGCCGCGAAGTCGACCGTCTGGGTGCAGCGGCCGTACATGACGAAGTACGTGTAGCCCTCGGTCAGCTGCTCGTAGTGGACGACCTCCGGCTCCTCGAAGCCCATGCTGCCGGCGAGCTCCAGGGCGGCCCTGCGGGCGGCGAGCGAATACGGGACGGGGAGCGTGAAGCTCATCTGCACGAGGCCGTCGTCGAGGTGGTCGGCGTACGGGCGCACCGCGGCCAGGTCCACCTCATGCATGGGTGGCCTCGCGTCGTGGAGTCTCACGCATAGCTGGCCTCGCCCTGCGGTGCCGGGCGCTCGTCGCGCATGAGCTCGACGACGGGGTTGAAGTAGCCCTCGTCGGTGGTGACGATGCCGTCGATGCCGCGGCCCTCGTCGAGCTTGCGGCTGACGTCGCCGAACGTGGCTTCGTCGATCGCCTGGAAGAGGCCCGTCTGG
This sequence comes from Solirubrobacteraceae bacterium, assembly GCA_052148875.1. GTDB lineage: Bacteria > Actinomycetota > Thermoleophilia > Solirubrobacterales > Solirubrobacteraceae > Palsa-744. Next base: position 3,225 of record JBKQHH010000064.1, on the reverse strand, counting down.
GCGATCCGCTCGAGCAGCTCGTGCGCGCCCGCGAGCACCTCCTGCGCGCGGGTCTGGACGATGCCGCCGCGCTTGAACTCGATCTCCTCGCCGAGGTCGTGCGCGGCGTTGAAAACGTAGTCGACGTTCTGCAGGCCGAGCACGCGGTCGTGGATGTGGGGGGTGAAGATGCCCTCGGTGGGCACCCCGATCGTCTGGATGCCCTGGCCGGTCGCGACCGTCACGAGGTTGAACAGCGCGTCCGCCGCGTGCGTGCGGAACAGGTTGCCGTCCATGTGGCGCGTCGGCGGCATGTACTTGACGGGGCAGTCGGGGAACAGCTCGCGCGTGAGCTGCGCCTGCGCCCACTCGTACAGCAGGCCGTTCTTCACCGGCACGTCGATCTCGAACGCGTCGCCCAGCGCGATCTGCGCGTCCGGCACGCCCGAGTCGAGCGCGAGCTGGTGGTTGATGAACTGCGACGCCGTCACCGTGTGCGCCGCCTCGACCGCGTCCGCCGTGCGCAGGTAGTTGTCCTCGCCCGTGTTGATGACGACGCCGAAGTGGCCGTTGATCATGCGCGATACGCGCTGGTCGATCAGGCCGCGCACGATGTTGATGTCGCGGTAGAGGATCCCGTAGAGGGCGTCGTTGACCATGTTGTCGAAGCCCTCCCACGCGCCCATCGCCGCGATCTCCGACATGCACAGGCCCGAGCAGAAGCTCGACAGGCGCACGTAGCGGCCGTGGGCCTCCGACCACTCGTCCATCGCCTCGCGCATGATGCGGAAGTTCGCCTGCGTGGCGAACGTGCCGCCGTAGCCCTCCGTCGTGGGGCCGTAGGGGACGTAGTCGAGCAGGCTCTGCGCGGTAGAGCGGATCACCGCGACGATGTCGCCGCCGGCTTCCGCCACGGCCTTCGCGTGCACGACGTCCTCGTACACGTCGCCCGTCGCAGTCAGCACGTAGCGCAGGGGAGTCGGCGCTTCGCCCAGCCTTGCGCGCACCGCCCTGCGCTCGTCGAAGCGCGCGTGGATCTCCTTCAGCCGCGCCGCGCACTCCGCGGTGACGCGTTCGCGGACGGCGCCCTCCTCTGCGCGCTCCCCCTCCGGGGACGATGCCAGCCCGAAGAGGTCGAGCTCGCGCGCGTTGACGCCCTCGGAGATCTCTTGGGGCGTGCGCCCCGTCTGCAGCATCGCGTTGCCGAGCCAGTACGCCACGCCCCTGCCGAGGCCTCCCCCGTCGTGCACGTGGTCCACGAGCACGTTCGGCAGCGGCGCCTCCAGCTCATTCGCGCCGTCCACGCCCAGCAGGCGCGTGACGCTGCGCTCCACGGACACCGTCGTGCGGTTCGCGATGCGCTCCGCGACGCCGTCGGCGATCTGCTTCGCGGCCTCGCGGCAGGCGGCGACGACGCCGGGGTCGAGGTCTAGCTTTCCCTTCGAGGCGGTCACGACAGGTCCCTGACGATCGGGAAGGGAATCACCTCGCGCAGCGTCTCGCGTTCGGTGAGGATCATCACCAGGCGGTCGACGCCCATGCCGCCGCCGGCCGTCGGCGAGTAGCCGTACTCCAGCGCGCGCGTGTATTCCTCGTCGTTGGGGTGCGGCACGTCGCCGTCGTCGACCGCGCGGCGCTTGCGCTGGTCGACGAAGCGCTGCCACTCGTCCACCGGGTCGTTCAGCTCCGTGTCGCCGCTGACGATCTCGATGCCGCCGATGACCGCGTCGAAGTGCTCGCCGAGCTCCGGGTGCACCGCGTGGCGCTTGGTGATCGGGAACGGCTCGAGCGGGAAGTCGAACACGTGCGTCGGCTGGACGATCGTGCTCTCGATCTTCTCCGAGTAGACGTCCGCCACCACGTCCGCCCACGTGGCGGCCGGGTCGACCGGCTCGTCGAGGAGCTCCGCCAGCTGCTCGCGCGTGGACTCCATGAAGTCCAGGCCGAAGCGCTCGAGGATCAGCTCGCGCATGGTGATGCGCTTCCACGGCTTCGCCAAGTCGACGTCCTCGCCCTTGCATTTGATCGTCGTGCGCCCCAGCGCCGCCTGCGCGACGTCGCGGAACATCTCTTCGGTCACCGTCGCCACGTCGTTGTAGTCGGAGTACGCGCACATGAACTCGATGATCGTGAACTCCGGCGAGTGCTTCGGGGAGATGCCCTCGTTGCGGAACACCTTGCCCATGTCGTACACGTTCTCCATGCCGCCGACGATGCAGCGGTTGAGGAACAGCTCGACCGAGATGCGCAGGTACAGCTCGCGGTCGAGCGCGTTGTGGTGGGTGACGAACGGGCGCGAGCCGGCGCCGCCCGCGAGCGACTGCAGCGCCGGGGTTTCCACCTCGATGAAGTTGCGGGCGTTGAGCCACTTGCGGATCTCGAACACGATCCTGTGGCGTTTGACGAACAGGTCGCGCGTCTCCTCGTTGGCGAGCAGGTCCAGCTCGCGGTAGCGGTAGCGCGTGCCCGTGTCCGCCAGGCCGTGGTGCTTGTCGGGCGGCGGGCGCAGCGTCTTGGTCAGCAGCGTGCACTCCTTCACCGCCAGCGCGAGCTGGCCGCGCTGGGTCACGTACACGCAGCCGTCGACGCCGACGATGTCTCCGATGTCGAGGTTGAGGATGCGGTCGTATGTCTCCTGGCCGAGCGCGTCCACCCTGACGACGACCTGGATCGTGCCCGACAGGTCGCGCACGTCGAGGAACGCCGTCTTGCCGTGGCCGCGGCGGGAGATCAGCCGCCCGGCGACCTGGTAGGCGAGCTCCGGGTGCTCGCCCGCATCGAGCTGGGCCGCGTCGTGCGCGGCGAGCACGTCGGCGATGCGCGTGCGCGTGTTCCACAGGCTGACGGGCGGGTACGGGTCGATGCCTTCCGCCCGCAGGCGCTCCATCTTGGCACGGCGTTCGTCGAATTCAACGCGCTCGTCGGGGGGCGCAGCGGGCTGCGCCTGCTGGTCCTGGGTTGCCATGTCGAAGACGATACAGGCGCTCAGGCCATCGGCAGCGACATGCCCACGGGTTTCGGGCTCGCCGGCGGCTCGGCCGCCGCGGCGGCCTCCACCAGCGGCAGCACGGGCAGCGCCGCGGGCGACATCGCGATCACGCCGCGCGCGATCTGGTGGATCGCCTGCGCGGCCGGGTCGCCGGGCTCCTCGATCACGAGCGGCACGCCGTCGTCGGACTGCTCGCGCAGCGGCATCGTCAGGGGCACCTTGCCGAGCAGCGGCACGTCGAGCTCGTCCGCGAGCTC
>JBKQHH010000063.1:0-22462 GCA_052148875.1 Solirubrobacteraceae bacterium | reverse complement strand
CCGCCCCACTGCCAAGCCCACCACGAGGCGCCCGCCAACTCCAAGCCATGCGACGCCACCCACTCAAGAAACTTCTCGCCGCCGCCCTGGGACTGATCGTCCTGGGGTCCGTGTGGTTCTACTTCGCCCCGACCTCGCTCGGCGGCTCCACGAGCTACGTGGTCACCCACGGCATCAGCATGGAGCCGCGCTTCCACACCGGCGACCTCGCGATCGTGCGCAGCAAGCCCAGCTACCACGTCGGGGAAATCGTCGCCTACCACAACAAGATGCTGCACGTGGTGGCGCTGCACCGCATCATCGGGCGCGAAGGCGAACGCTACATCTTCAAGGGCGACAACAACGACTTCATCGATCCCGAACACCCGCGCGCGAGCCAGCTGATGGGCGCGCTGTGGATACACATCCGCGGCGGCGGTACCACCCTGCAGTCGTTCAGCAGTCCCGCGCGCGCGGGACTGCTGATCGCGCTCGGCATGCTGCTCCTCACCGGCGGCGTGTTCGCACGCCGCCGCAGGCGCAGGCGGAGGGACAGGCGTGCCGGCCTCGCCAGCCCACGCGCACCGCGGACCCTGCCGCGGACGCTGCCGCTGAGCCCGTCCGCGCCCGCCGCCGCGATCGTGGCGATCGGCACCCTCGTGTTGCTGCCGTTCCTGGTGCTCGCGCTGCTCGCGTTCACCCGCGCGCCCTCCACGCGTCGCGCCGTCAAGATCCCCTACACGCAGAGCGGAAAGCTGTCGTACGCCGCCGACACGGCGCCCAACCCCGTCTACCCCAGCGGCGTCGTGAAGACCGGCGAGCCGCTCTTCACGCACCTGGTGAACGACGTCAACCTCCGATTCGACTACACGTTCGCGACCAACGCCAGACACTCGCTCACCGGCAGGGGCTCGTTCCTGCTGCTCATGGTCGCAAGCGACGGCTGGCACCGGACGCTGGCGCTCGGATCGCCCACCTACTTCAAGGGCGACCACGCGACCATCGCCAGCACGCTCGATCTCGGCTCGCTGCTCGAACTGACGCGCGACATCGAAGCCACCACGCACGTGGACAGCGGGTACACCTTCACGCTGGTGCCCACCGTCACAGCCAGCGGCAACGTCGAGAACGTGCCGCTCAGCACCACGTTCTCGCCCACGATCCAGTTCTCGGTGGACAGCGGCGAGGTCAGCCTCGAGGGCGGTGAAAGCTTCGCCTCCAGCAGGAACAGGCTGCTCACCGGCGGTGGCGCGGGCGGCGCCGATCCGCTGACGCCGAGCGCGTCCGGCTCGGCCACCGGCTCGCAGCTCGAGCCGGGCACGCTCGCGCTGGGACCGCTGCACATGTCGGTCTCCACGGCGCGAACGCTGGCGCTCAGCGCGATCGGCGTCATCCTCGCAGCCCTGCTCGCGGCCCTCGCGCTGATCCAGCCGATACTCGCGCTCATGGCGCCGCGACGCCGCGACGAGGCGGCGAGCATCCGGGCGCGCTACCGGCACCTGATCGTCCCCGTCGAACACGTCTGGCAGCTGCCCGGAGTCTCCGTGATCGACGTCGCCGACATGGATGCGCTGGCGCGGATCGCCGAACACTACGATCGCTCGATCCTGCACGAGGCGACCCCCGAGGGCGACGCCTTCTGGGTCGCCGACGAGAGCGGGCAGTTCCGCTACGCGCTCGGCGCGCCCGCCTGGAGCGGGGATGCGCCCGCATGGACCGCGGATGACGCGATCGCCGCCGAGGCATGGCCGGCCGACGCCCCGGTCGAGGTGCCGGCGTGGCCTGACGACGCCCCGGTCGAGGGACCGGCGTGGCCGGTGCAGGACACGGCATTCGCGGCACAGCCCACGGCCGAGATCCCCGCCGTCGATGCGGCCGTGGAGCACGAGAGCGGCTGGGCGGTCCCCGATGACCCGGACACGTTCGTGCAGGAAGGCGTGGATCGGCGCAGGACCGACGAGAACGCCGATGCGAGCGGCATGCGCCCGCCAGCCAGCGCCGCCTACTTCGCAGGCCTCGAGTGGACCACGAACAGTTGATCGGGCCGTCCTGTCAGCCGCGCGAGTCCGCCGCCGTCAGCCCCGCGGCCTGCTCGGCCAGCCGCGCGTAGACCTCGGGGCGACGGGTGGCGAGGAACGGGAACAGCTCGAGCCAGTCGTGGCGCTGGTCCAGGTCCAGGTCGGCCACCAGCACCGCCGGCTCCTCGCGAGGCGCCTGCGCGAGCATGCGCCCGTACGGGTCGCAGATGAACGACGAGCCGTAGAAGCGCAGTGGCGGCTCCTCGCCGACGCGGTTGACCGCCACCATGAACACGCCGTTGGCGATCGCGTTGCCGACGATCACCTTCTCCCACAGCGGCTGGGTGTCGAAGTCCGGGTGCTCGGGCTCGGAGCCGATCGCCGTCGGATACACCAGCACGTCCGCACCCTCCAGGCTGTACGCGCGCGCGACCTCCGGGAACCACTGGTCCCAGCACGTCGGCAGGCCGATATGCGCCTCGCCGACGGCCAGCAGCGGGAACGCGTCCCCGTCGCCCGGGCCGGGCCGGAAGTAGCGGTCCTCGTGGTAGCCGGCGGTCACGGGGATGTGCAGCTTGCGGGTGCGCGCGGCCAGCTCGCCGTCGGGGCGCACGACGATCGCCGTGTTGTAGCCGAGCCCGTCCTCGCCGTCGGCGCGCTCGTACAGCGACGCGTGGACGTGCACGCCGAGCTCGCGCGCCATGCGCGCGGCGAAGCGGTGGGTGGGACCGCCGGGGAGATCCTCCGGCTGCACCCCCGCCGCCCGCGGGCCGCGCGGATCGACGGCGAAGTAGCGGCTGAGCGTCAGCTCCTGCAGGCACACCAGCCGCGCGCCCTCCCCCGCGGCGAGCCTGATCCCGGCCGCGAGCGCCGCCTCGTGCTCGTCGGGATCGCGATGCCAGCGCTGCTGCACCGCCGCGATTCGCAGCGGCGCGCGGCGCGGCGGGCGCTTGCGGGCCGGCGAGGCGGGCGGGGCCGGCGCGAGGATCAGGCGGATCTCGTGCATCGCCGATGACTCTAGGCTGTCGTCAGTGAGCGCGACCCTCGCCTCCACCCCGGCCGCCGACGGCTACCGCATGCCGGGCGAGTTCGAGGCGCACTCGGGCTGCTGGATGGCCTGGCCCGAGCGTCCCGACAACTGGCGCCTGGGCGCGAAGCCGGCACAGCGGGCCTACGCGGCGGTGGCCGAGGCGATCAACGTCTGCGAGCCGGTCACGATGGCGGTCTCCGACGCCCAGTTCGAGCATTGCCGCTCGGTGCTCTCCCCGTCGATCCGCGTCGTCGAGATCTCGACCGACGACGCGTGGATGCGCGACATGGGCCCGACCTTCCTCCTCGACGGCAGCGGCGGGCGGCGCGGCGTCGACTGGCGCTTCAACGCCTGGGGCGGGCTCGACGGCGGCCTGTACTTCCCGTGGGACCGCGACGACCGTGTGGCCGAGAAGGTCCTGGAGATCGAAGGCACCGATCGCTACCGCGCGCCGATCGTGCTCGAGGGCGGCTCGATCCACGTGGACGGCGAGGGGACGGTGATGGCCACCGAAGAGTGCCTGCTCAATCACAACCGCAACCCCGAGCTCTCGCGCGAGCAGATCGAGCGGGCGCTGTTCGACCACCTCGGCGCCGAGAAGATGATCTGGCTCGGCCGGGGCGTCTGCAACGACGAGACCGACGGGCACGTCGACAACCTCGCCTGCTTCGCCCGGCCCGGGGTCGTGCTGCTCACCCACGCCGACGACGAGTCCGATCCGCAGCACGCGATCTCGCGCGACGCGCAGGAGCGCCTGCAGGGCGCGACGGACGCGCGCGGGCGCTCGATCGAGGTGATCCGCCTGCCCTCGCCGGGCCCGCTGACGATCGACGAGCAGGAGGCCCGAGGCGTCGACGCCGTCGCCGGCAGCCTGCCGCGCCGCGCCGGCGACCGCCTGGCCGCGTCCTACGTCAACTTCTACCTCGCCACAACGCGGATCGTCTTCCCGCTGCTCGACGAGCGCTTCGACGACGCGGCCGCGGAGGTGCTGCGCGGCTGCTTCCCCGATCGCGAGATCGTCGGCGTCCCCGCGCGCGAGATCCTCCTCGGCGGCGGCAACATCCACTGCATCACCCAGCAGGTCCCCGCGGTCGCAGCGTAGAAAGCCGCAAGCGCGCCAGTGGCCGGCCCGGATGCCGCCCGGATGCTCGCGATCTAGCCTTGGCATCAAGCTCAACAAGGAGAACGCGTGATGTTCGACAACGTGCTCGTGGGAGTGGATGGCCGGCCCAGCGGCCGTGACGCCATCGCGCTCGCCACCCAGCTGATGGACCCCGATGGCAGGCTGACGCTGGTGCACGTGCACCACGGCGATGTGGCGGAGGAGCGCAGGGACACCCGCGAGCTGCTCGAGCGGGAACGCGACCGCGCCGGCGTCGAGGCGGAGCTGGTGAGCGCCGTCGCGGCGAACCCCGGTCGCGGCCTGCACCAGCAGGCGGACGAGCGGGGCGCCGACCTGCTCGTGGTCGGCTCCTGCAGCCGCGGCGTCCTCGGCCGCGCGATGCTCGGCGACGACACGCGCGCCTCCCTCAACGGCGCTCCGTGCGCGGTGGCGATCGCCTCGCGCGGCTACGTCGAGCACCCCGCTCCACTCGCGAACGTCGGCGTCGCGTACAACGGCTCGCCGCAGAGCGAGGTCGCGCTCGCCGCGGCGCGAGAGCTGGCGGCCCGCACCCGGGCCACCGTTCACGCCGTGGAAGTCGTCGCGATCCCGTCGGTCGCCTACACGGGAATCGTCGCCCCCGGGGTCGGGGAGACGATCGACGCGATGCTCGATGAGGCGAGCAGCCGCATGCGCGAAATGCCCGGCGTCGAGGGCCGCGCCGTCTACGGCCTCGCCGGCGAGGAGCTCGCCGCGTTCGGCGAGCAGCTGGACATCCTCGTGGTCGGCTCGCGCGGCTACGGGCCGATGCGCCGCCTGATCATCGGCAGCACCTCCGCCTACCTGCAGCGCCACGCGCGCTGCCCGCTGCTCGTGCTGCCCCGCCTCGCCGCGGTCGGCGAGCGCGACCCCAAGCCGATCGCGAGCGCGGCCGCCGCCTGAGACGATGATTCCGCCAGAGCCCGCCCGACCTCAGCCGCGGCCCTTCTGCAGCCTCAGATGGTCTCGGGAATCATTTCGATCGCTCCGCACGGGCACTCCTCCACGCAGATACCGCAGCCCTTGCAGTAGTCCAGATCGAAGGCATAGCCGTCGGCCTCGTCGACCTTGAGCACGGCGTTGTCCGGGCACACGCCGTAGCAGTTGTCGCAGCCGAAGCAGTTGCCGCAGCTCAGGCAGCGCCGCGCCTCGAACAGCGCGTTGGTCTCGTCCAGGCCCTGGGTGACCTCGTCGAAGCTCGACTGCCGGCGGATCGTGTCGAGCTGGGGCGCGACCGTCCGGGGCGCGTCGGCGTAGTACCAGGTGTTGAGCAGCTCGAAGCTCGCGAGCTCTGATTCGTTTGCCCGCCCACCCGGCACGAACTCGGTCCCGCGCAGCCACGCGTCGATGTTGCGCGCGGCCTGCTTGCCGTGGCCGACCCCGACGGTGACGGTGCGCTCGGCGGGCACCATGTCGCCGCCGGCGAAGATGCCGGCGTGGCCGGTCATCATGCGCCGGTCGACCTTCACGACGCCGTCCTCGATCTCCAGGCCGGGCACGCCGTCGAGCAGCGACAGGTCGGCTTCCTGGCCGAGCGCGAGGACGAGCGAGTCCGCCTCCAGCTCCTCGGTCTCGCCGGTGGGCCGCGGGAAGCCCGTGTCGTCGAGCTCCATCCGCTCCAGCACCAGCCTGCCCTCGTCGGCCTGCTTGATCGTCGACAGCCACCTCATCGTCACGCCCTCGTCGAGCGCCTCCTCGACCTCGAAGTCGTGCGCGGGCATGCGATCGCGCGTGCGCCGGTAGACGACGATCGCCTCCTCCGCACCCAGGCGCCTGGCGGTGCGCGCGGCGTCCATCGCGGTGTTGCCGCCGCCGTAGACGACCACGCGCCGGCCGAGCAGCGGGCGCTCCTCGCCCTCCATGCTGCGCAGCAGCGTGACCGCGTCGAGGATGTGCGCCGCCTCGCCGGCGGGGATGTACGCGCGTTTGCCGATGTGCGCGCCGACCGCCAGGAACGCGGCGTCGAAGCCGCCGTCGCGCATCGCGTCGAGGATGCTCGTGACCTTGCTGTCGAGCTCCAGCGTCACACCGAGGTCGAGGATGCGCCGCACCTCGGCGTCGAGCACGTCGCGCGGCAGTCGGTACTTGGGGATGCCGAAGCGCATCATGCCGCCGGCCATCGGGCCGGCGTCGCGGATCGTGACCGCGTGTCCGCGGCGGGCGAGGTGGTAGGCGGCCGAGAGGCCTGACGGGCCCGCGCCGACGACCAGCACGCGCTTGCCGGTCGGCTCGGCGTCGGCGGTGAGCTTCCAGCCCCGGCGGATCGCCTCGTCGCCGAGGAAGCGCTCGACGCCGTGGATGCCGACGGTCTCGTCGAGCTGCGCGCGGTTGCACGCGGTCTCGCACGGGTGGTAGCAGACCCGTCCCATCACCGCCGGCAGCGGGTTGTCCTCGACGAGCTCGCGCCACGCCGCCTCGTAGTCGCCGGACTCGGCGTGGTAGAGCCACTGCTGGATGTTCTCGCCGGCCGGGCAGCCGTGGTTGCACGGCGGCATGCGGTGCACGTACAGCGGGCGCTCCTCGCGCCAGGAGCCCGTCTTGTTGGCCAGGCTCGAGCCGACGTCCAGCGTGATCGCGAACGGCTTGTCCATCACGATCCCCCCTCCCCGGCCACGGCGGAGCCGTCGGGCGCGGGGTCGGGGTCGAGCAGCCCGAAGCGGCGGATGTTGCGGTCGGCGCCGGCCTGGATGCGGGCGATCACGTCGGTGCGCGGCTCGGGCTTGAACAGGTGCGCGAAGCGCCTCTGCGGGCGCAGGTAGTCCTCGACGGGCACCTGGCGGCGGATCTTGGAGACGTCGGCGACCTCGCCGTCGCGGGCCTCGAACACGGGGAAGATGCCCGACTCCTTCGCCAGCCGCGCGATCCTGATGGTGTCCTTGGAGGCGCTGCCCCAGCCGAGCGGGCAGGGCACGAACACGTGCAGGTAGCGCGCGCCGCGGATCTCCATCGCCGTCTGGACCTTGGCCTCGAGGTCGCGCAGCTCGGCGACGGTGGCGGTGGCCACGTAGGGGATCTCGTGCGCCATCGCGATCAGCGGCGCGCTCTTGCCCTGGCCGAACACGTTCCCCGGCTCGGGGCCGACGGCCTGCGTGGTGGCGGTGCGCGCGGCGGGCGGCGTCGAGCCGGAGCGCTGCACGCCGGTGTTCATGTACGCCTCGTTGTCGTAGCAGATGTACAGCACGTCGTCGTTGCGCTCGAACATCCCCGACAGGCACGCCATGCCGATGTCGACGGTGCCGCCGTCGCCGCCCTGGCCGACGACGCGCACGTCCTCGCGGCCTTTCGCGCGCAGCGCGGCGGCGATGCCGGTGGAGACGGCCGGCGCGTTTCCGAACAGCGAGTGGATCCACGGGATCCGCCAGGAGGTCTCCGGATACGGAGTGGAGAACACCTCCAGGCAACCGGTGGCGTTGGCGGCGATCATGCGGCCGTCGGTGGCGCGCATGGCGGCATCCAGCGCGTAGCGCGCGCCGAGCGCCTCGCCGCAGCCCTGGCAGGCGCGATGGCCGCAGGTGATCGAGTTGGTGCGCTGCTCGCCGGCCTGCACGGAGCGCTGCTCGGCGTCGAGCAGGCGGTTGCCCACGGCGAAGCTGCCGGTCTGGTAGAAGCGGATCGCGGGGGCCTTCATGCCCGTCGGCCCCGTGCTCGTGGATGGCTCATACCGGCCCCGCCGCCACGGTGCCGACGTCGCGCAGGATGTTCTCGGCGTGCGCCCCCGAGGCGCGCGAGGAGCGCATGCGCTCGAGCTCGCGGTTGACGACGTCCCAATCCATGTCGAGGAACGTGAGCGGCTCCAGGCGGTCGGCGGCCGCGTCGAGGAACAGCCCGCGCAGCGAGGCCTTCGTGATCGGCCGCCCGCCGAGGCCGGCGATGGCGGTGTAGCCGTGCAGCTGGATGCCGGTGAGCGCCATGCGCACGTTCGCGGAGACGATCCCGCCGACGCCGACGGCGAGCGCCTTCTCGAGCACGAGCACGCGCTGGGCGTGGCCGAGCGCCGCGCGCACCGCCTCCAGCGGGAACGGGCGGAACGACGTGATCCCGACGACGCCGATCTTCACGCCGTCGTCGCGCAGCTCGTCGACGGTGTCCTTGATCGTGCCGAGCACCGAGCCGAGCGCGACGACGATCGTCTCGGCGTCCTCGGCGCGGTAGGCGCGGATCAGCCCACCGGAGTCGCGGCCGAAGGCGCCTTTGAAGTCCGCGGCGATCTCGGGGATCAGCTCGAGCGCCTGCATCTGCTTGGCGTGCGCGAGGTACTTGACCTCCATGAACGCCTCCGGCCCGACCATCGCGCCGATCGAGATCGGCTCGTCGGGGTCGAGCGCCTGGCGCGGCTGGAACGCGGGCAGGAACGCGTCCACCTGCTCCTGCGCCGGCATCTCGACGCGCTCGACGGCGTGCGTGAGGATGAAGCCGTCCATGCACACCATCACCGGCGTGGAGAGCTCCTCGGCCAGACGGAAGGCCTGGATGTGCAGGTCGAGCGCCTCCTGGTTGGTCTCGGCGTACAGCTGGATCCAGCCGGAGTCGCGCTGGGACATGGAGTCGCTGTGGTCGTTCCAGATGTTGATCGGCGCGCCGATCGCGCGGTTGGCGACGGTCATCACGATCGGCAGGCCCAGGCCGGAGGCGTTGTACAGCGCCTCGGTCATGTACAGCAGGCCCTGGCTGGCGGTGGCGGTGTAGGCGCGCGCGCCGGTGGCGGATGCGCCGATGGCGACGGACATGGCGGCGAACTCGGACTCGACGTTGACGAACTCGCACGGCGCGAGCTCGCCGTTCTTGACGAGCTGCGAGAGGTTCTCGACGATGTGCGTCTGGGGGGAGATCGGGTACGCGCAGATGACCTCCGGGCGGCAGAGCGCCACGGCCTCGGCGACGGCGCGCGAGCCCTCAAGCTGACGCGGCACCGTTCAGCTCCCGCAGCTCGTCCGTCACCCATTTGCTGGCCGCCTGCGCGGCGGCGACGTTGCCCTCGGCGACGGCGCCGGCGAAGCGCTCGCGGATCGCGCGCGCGACGGCGTCGAGCGAGATCGCGCCGGTGAGCGCGGCGAAGCCGCCGAGCAGCGCGGCGTTGGCGACCGCCCGCCCGGTGTGCTCGCGCGCGAGCTCGGACGCGGGCACCGTCAGCAGCCGCTCGTGGCGGAAGCCCTCGACGAACTCGCCGAGGCCGAGCTCGTCGAAGCTCCTGGCGGTGTTGATCAGGATGAAGCCTTCTGGCTTCAGGCCCCCGAACACGTCCACCTGGTGCAGCAGCGTGGGGTCCTGCACGATCAGCGCGTCGGGCTCCATCACCGGCTCGCGCGTGCGGATCTCGTGCTCGTCGATGCGGCAGAACGCCACCACGGGCGCGCCCATGCGCTCGGAGCCGAAGCTCGGGAACGCCTGCGCGCAGCGGCCCTCGTCGAACGCGGCGAGCGAGAGCATCTCCGCGGCGGTGACGACGCCCTGGCCGCCGCGCCCGTGGATGCGCACCTCGAACATCGCTACCCCTCGCGTGCGTGGGCGAGCAGCACGCGCTGCTCGGCGGCGGCGACGAGCCTGCGCGTGCGGTCGACGACGTCGACGCTGACGGAGATCGCGTCGATCCCGGCGCGCACGAGCAGCTCGGCGTACTCGGGGTGCACGGAGGGCGCCTGGCCGCAGATCGAGGTCCGCAGCCCCAGCCGGCGGGCGGTGGGGATCAGCTCGCGCAGGTAGGCGGTGACGGCGGGGTCGCGCTCGTCGAAGGTCTCGGCGAGCACCTCGTTGTCGCGGTCGGCGCCGAGCAGCAGCTGCGTGAGGTCGTTGGAGCCGACGGAGATGCCGGTGACGCCGAGCGCTGCGTACTCCTTCAGGTTGAACAGCACGGAGGGCACCTCGGCCATCACCCACAGCTCGAAGCCGGGACGGTCGAGCAGCCCGGACTGCGCGATCAGCTCGCGGCAGGCGCGCAGCTCGCGCGTGGAGCGCACGAACGGCAGCATCACGTGCAGGTTCTGCAGGCCCGCGTCCCACACCTGGCGCAGCGCGGCGAGCTCGAGCGCGAACACGTCGGGCTCGCGCGTGTAGCGCAGCGCGCCGCGGTAGCCGATCATCGGGTTGGACTCGTGCGGCTCGAAGCGATCGCCGCCGCGCAGGCCGGAGAACTCGTTCGTGCGGAAGTCGATCGTGCGGTAGGTGACCGGCCGCGGCGCGAAGCCGGCGGCGAACGTGGTCAGCCCGGCGGCCATGCTCGCGACGAAGTCGTCCCCGCGCCCCTCCTCGAGCAGCGTGCGGGGGTGGTCGCCGGCGAGCGCCTCGAGCACCATCATCTCCGCGCGCAGCAGCCCGACGCCGTCGACCGGCAGGTCCTTGACGCGCTCCACCTGCGAGGGCTCGGAGAGGTTGACGAGGATCTGCGTCGCGGTCACCGGCGCGCTCGGGCTCGGGATGGCGGCCCCGGTGACCGTCGCGCCGGGGGCCTGCGCGCCGGAGGACGCCTGCGCCGTCCCGCCCGCGAGCACCGACGGGCCGGCGGTGGGGCGCGCGCCCTCGTAAACGACGCCGCGAGTGGCGTCGACGGTCACGATCTCGCCGTCGCGCAGCTTGCGCGTCGCTTCGCCGGTGCCGACCACGCACGGGATGCCCAGCTCGCGCGAGACGATCGCCGCGTGGCAGGTCATGCCGCCGGAGTCGGTGACGATCGCGGCGGCGCGGCGCATCAGCGGCAGCCAGTCCGGGGAGGTCATGTGCGTGACGAGCACGTCGCCGTCGTTCAGGCCGGCCGCGTCGTCGAGCGATTTCAGCACGCGCGCGGCGCCGCTCGCGCTGCCCGGCGCCCCGCCCAGCCCGCGCAGCAGCACGACCTGCGGCTCGGCGGGCTCGCCCGCGCCGGCGCCCGAGCCGCCGTCCGTCGCGGCGGCCCCTGTGGCGGCGCCCGCGGCGGCGTCGTCGTGCAGCGTGGTGATCGGGCGGCTCTGCAGCATCCACAGCACGCCGTCGGGGTCGAACGCCCACTCGGTGTCCTGCGGGAACTGGTAGTGCTCCTCGATGCGCCGGCCGAGCTCGGCGACCGCGACGACCTCCGCGTCGGTGAGCACCGGGCGCAGGGCGTCCTGCTCGGAGAGGTTGCGCTGGCGGGTGCCGCCGTCGGGGGAGTACTCGATGACGAGGTCCTTGTGGTGCACCTCGCGGCGGCGAATCGCGAGCGTCGCCTTCTCGACGACGTAGCGGTCGGGCGAGACGGAGCCGGAGACGACCGCCTCGCCGAGGCCGAAGGAGCCCTCGATGACGAGCTCGTCGCGCTGGCCGGTGGCGGGGTTGACGGTGAACATCACGCCCGCGCGCGTCGAGGCGATCTGGCGCTGCACGACGACCGCGATGTCCATGTCCGCCTGCCCGAAGCCGTTGACGCCCCGGTAGTAGATGGTGCGCGCGCCGAACAGCGAACGCCAGCAGCGGCGCACGCCGTCGATGACCGCGTCGGCGCCGCGGATGTTCAGGAACGTCTCGTTCATCCCCGCGAAGGAGGTCGCGGCGGTGTCCTCCGCGGTCGCCGAGGAGCGCACCGCCACCGGGAGGTCGTGATCCCCGCCGGCGTCCGCCAGCTGCTCGTAGCGCGCGCGGATCTCGCTCGCCAGCGGCTCGGGCATCGGAGTCTGGTCGAACATGTCGCGGGCGGCGACGCTCGCGGCCCGCAGCGCGGCGGTGTCCTCCACGTCGACGGCGCCCAGCAGCTCGGTCAGGCGCTCGCGCAGCCCGGTCTGCGCCAGGAACGCGGCGTACGCGGGGGCGCCGACGACGAAGCCCGGGGGCACGGGCAGCCCGGCGAACGTGAGCTCGCCCAGGTTCGCGCCCTTGCCGCCGGCGTAGGCGACGTCGGCGCGGCGCAGGCTCGCAAACGGCCGTGTCGGCTCGTCGCTCATGGCAGCGGCAGCGGCATCGGACTCGGTGACAACGCTCATCGGCTCACAGCTCCTCGACTCGTTCATTGTGCTCCGGGATCTGAACAACAGTCAAGCGTCGAGCGGGGGCATCGCCCAGCGCACTACACCGTGAAGGCGCTCAGTAGTTCTCACCGACTGCCGCGGGCGGCGCATCGGACATGCGGCCGCTCCGGGCCGCCCGAGCACACCAATCCGATTTGATCAGCATGACTATTCCGGATTGGTCGGCGCTGCGTACGGCGGCACATGCCGATCCGGACGGGTTCGCGCTGTCGCTCGCACGTCCGGCGGTGTGATCACGGCCGTCGCCTTCCCGCACCCGCTCGCGGAACCTACGGGGCGAGGCGGAACGGCGGGTAGCGATCGGTGACCAGCACGTGGGCGTACGCGATCACGCGGTTGGTCCAGCGGCCGACGCCGACGAGGAAGTCGAACATGCCGCGCGGGAAGCGGCCGGTGAACAGGATCGCGAACCAGGCGGCGATCACGACGAAGAACGCGACGATGTAGAGGAAGAACAGCACCACGTAGTGCGGGACGGCCAGCAGCCACTTGACCAGCGGCAGCCAGCGGTTGAGGTCGTTGCGCGCGTCCGGATAGGGAAACTCGAGATGCACCGCCTGATGCTCGTCCGTGGAGGGATAGCGGTCCTCCATCAGCGCCAGGTAGACGCCGACCCGGGCGGAGAACCGCATCAGCTCGAGGTTCCAGTCGAACCACCAGCGCGGGTACTTCTGCCGGAACAGGATCAACAGCACGGTGGGCAGCACGACCAGGCCGGCAGCGCCGACAGTCCCGGCGGTCCTCCCGCCGGCGTAGGCGTAGCCGCCGCCCTCGATGAGGGCTGCCACGATCGCGATCGGGATGACCATGAACAGGCGAAAGAAAGTGGTCAGGCGGTTGAGCGGCCGGTCCGGGTAGTCGACCGAGTACTGGACGGGATAAGGCGCGTCGGGGTTCATGTGGATGCCTTTCTGTTAGGTTTACGCTGTACACTTGTCAAGGCCGATGACAAAGCAGGAGATCGCGACCCGGAAACCGCTGAGCACAGCTCGTGTGCTGCAGGCCGCCGTCGCCCTCGCCGACGAGGCGGGGCTCGAAGCGTTCAGCATGCGCGGGCTCGCACAGGAGCTCGGCGTCGTGCCGATGGCGCTCTACAAGCACGTCGCCAACAAGGAGGAGCTCCTAGACGGCATGGTCGACATCGTCTTCAGCGAGATCGAGCTCCCTTCCGAGGACCTCGACTGGAGGTCGGCCATGCGGCGCCGGGCGATCTCCACGCGCGAGGCGCTCGAGCGCCACGGCTGGGCGATCGGGATGATGGAGTCGCGGCATCCGGGGCCGGCGAACCTGCGAAACCACAACGCGGTGATGGGCTGCCTGCGCAAGGCTGGCTTCTCGTTCGAGATGGCGATCCACGCCTATTCGGTCCAGGACGCCTACATCTACGGCTTCGCCCTGCAGGAAAGGGATACGGCGTTCGAGACCCCCGACAGCGCCGGAGAAGCCGCGCGCAGGAGGGCGGAGACGATCGGCGCGCTCGAGAGCTACCCGTACCTCGTCGAGATCGCCACGAAGCTCCCCGAGTCCGGGTACGACAACGCCGTCGAGTTCGCATGGGGGCTGGATCTCATCCTCGACGGCCTCGACCGGCTTCGTCACGCCGGAGCCGCGCCGGCATGAGCGGCAGCGGCGGTCAGTAGTTATCACCACCCCAGCATGGGGCTGAGCACCCATGACGCGGCTCGCGATCGCGCCTAGCCTGCGTATTGCCTGAGGTTGAGCCCCCCAACCCCAGGCGACTTCTTCAAAGACACGAGCAAACGAGGAGAACGCGAGATGCCCACTCGAGTCGCCATCAACGGCTTCGGCCGCGTCGGACGCGGCGTGCTTCGCATCGCACACGAGCACGGCTCGGAACTCGAGATCGTCGCGATCAACGACCTCACCGACGCCGCGACGCTCGCGCACCTGCTGCGCCACGACTCCGTCTACGGCGCCTTCCCCGGTCTGGTCGAGTCCGCCGCCGATGCGATCGTGATCGGCGGACGGCGCATCCGCGCCCTGGCCGAGCCGGAGGTCGGCAAGCTGCCCTGGCGAGAGCTCGGCGTGGACGTCGTGATCGAGTCGACCGGCCGCTACCGCACGCGCTCGGCGGCCGCCGAGCACCTGACGGCGGGCGCGCGCAAGGTGATCATCTCCGCCCCCGCCAAGGGCTCGGAGCCGGTCGATGCGACGGTCGTGATCGGCGTGAACTTCGAGACGGTCTACGACCCCGACCGCCACCACGTCATCAGCAACGCGTCGTGCACGACCAACTGCCTGGCGCCCGTCGCGAAGGTGCTGCACGAGGCGGTCGGCATCCGCCACGGCCAGATGAGCACCGTCCACTCCTACACCGCCGACCAGAACCTGCTCGACGGCCCGCACAAGGACCTGCGCCGCGCGCGCGCCGCCGCGCTGAACCTCGTGCCCACGTCCACCGGCGCGGCGAAGGCGCTCGGCCTGGTGATCCCCGAGCTCGACGGACGGCTCGGCGGGATCGCCATCCGCGTGCCCACGCCGACGGGCTCGATCGTCGATCTGACCGTCGAGGCCGAGCGCGCGACGAGCGTCGAGGAGATCAACGGCGCGTTCCGCGACGCCGCCGAGCACGGTCCGCTGCACGGCATCCTCTCCTACAGCGAGGAACCGATCGTCTCCAGCGACATCGTCGGGTCCGCGTACTCTTCGATCCTCGATTCGGAGCTGACGAGCGTGATGGACGGCACCCAGGTGAAGGTCGTGGCCTGGTATGACAACGAGTGGGGCTACTCCAGCCGCCTGGTGGACCTCGCGGCGAGGGTGATGGCGCCGGTGCCCGTCGCGGCATAGGGGGGTCGAGCGCGTGCGGGTGATCTCCGAGCAGCAGCTGGCTCAGGCGCTCGAGGCGCTCCCGGCCTCCGAGCCGCGGGTGGTCGCGAGCGGAAACCACGCCACGCCGCGGCGCCTGCTGGACCTCCTGGAGACGGCGCTCGAGCGCTACCGGCTGTTCATGCTCGCGGCGCAGGCGCCGCTGCCCGTGCGCGAGGGCGTGATCTTCGAGACGCCGTTCGTCGGCCCCGGCATGCGCGGCGCCGGCGAGCGGCTGGACTACCTGCCGATCCGCCTGTCGCTCGTGCCGCGACTGTTCGACACGCTGCGCCCCCCGGACGTCGTGCTGCTGCACACCTCCACTCCCCGCGGGGGCAACGTGTCGCTGGGGATCGAGGTGAACATCCTCGTGGCGGCCGTCGAACGCGTACGCGCGCGCGGCGGCCTGGTGGTTGCGCAGATGAACCCGCGGATGCCGTACACGCTCGGCGACAGCGAGCTCGACGAGGGCCTGATCGACCTCGCGATCGAGGTCGACGAAGAGCTCGCCTCGCCGGCGCTGCTGCCGACGCACGAGCACACCGACCGGATCGCGCAGCTCGTCGCGAGCCTCGTCGAGGACGGGTCCACGCTGCAGCTGGGCATCGGCCAGGTGCCCGACGCGACGCTGCTCGCGCTCGAGGGCAGGCGGGAGCTCGCTATCTGGTCGGAGATGATCAGCGATGGGGTGATGGCGCTCGATCGCGCGGGCGCGCTCGAGCAGCGGCGGCAGATCGTGTGCTCGTTCCTGTTCGGCTCGCCCGAGCTCTACAGCTGGGTCGACCGGAACCCCAGGCTGAGGATGACCCGCACGGAGACCACCAACGACCCGTCGCGCATCGCCGCGCACGCGGGGATGGTCTCCGTGAACACCGCGCTGCAGGTCGATCTCTCAGACCAGGCCGGAGCCAGCCACATCGCCGGGCGCCTGTACTCGGGCTTCGGCGGCCAGCCCGACTTCGTCTCCGGCGCGCTGCACTCCTCCGGCGGACACGCCGTCATCGCGCTGCGCTCCTGGCACGATCGCAGCGCCAGCTCGACGATCGTCCCCAGGCTGACCCAGCCGGTCACCTCCTTCCAGCACTCCGCCGTGATCACCGAGCAGGGCTGCGCGCACCTGTTCGGACGCAGCCAGCGCGCGCAGGCGCAGCTGCTGATCGAGCACGCCGCCCACCCCGACGCGCGCGAGGAGCTGCGCGAGGCCGCCGCGGAGCTCGGGCTGGGGGCGCGGGGGGCGGCTGTGTGAGCGCAGCGGCATCGTCGGACGATGGCCGTACCATGGGACCATGATGCTGCTGTCGCCCACCGTGTGGACCGTGGGCCACTCCAACCACGACCTCGAGGCGTTCGTTGCCCTGGTGCAGCGCCATCAGATCGCCTACCTGGTCGACGTGCGGTCCTATCCATACTCCCGTTTCGCGCCGCACTTCAACCGCGAGGAACTGCAGGCAACGATGGAGGCACGCGGCCTCCATTACGTGTTCCTCGGCCTGGCGCTCGGTGGGCGACCGCTGCGCGATGACCAGTTCGATGCCCACGGGCATGCCCTGTACGGCAAGATGGCCGAAGAGCCGGCCTTTACAGAGGCGATCGATCAGCTCCTGCGCGGCGCATCCGAGCATCGCCTCGCGCTGCTGTGCAGCTGCGGCCAGCCGAACGCATGCCATCGCAGGCTCCTGGTGGGCAAGGTCCTATGCGATCGGGGCGCCGAGCTGCGGCACATCCTCCCGGACGGGACTGTGCTGCAGGAGAGCTCGGTGATGCTGAGCACCCCGGACACGCTGTTTGGGCATGATGAACAGTCATGGAGATCTACACGATCGGTTTCACACAGACGACGGCTGAGCACTTCTTCACGCGGCTAACCGATGCCGGCATCGAGCGCCTGCTCGATGTGCGACTCAACAACACCTCACAGCTCGCCGGTTTCGCCAAGGCGCAGGATCTTCCATATTTCGTGCGCGAGCTAGCGGGCGCCACCTACGAGCATCAACCGCTCCTCGCCCCCACCCAGGACATCCTCGACGCCTACAAGAAGCGCAAAGGCGACTGGGCGATATACGAGGTCGAGTTCCTGGCGCTCATGGAACGCCGCCACATACATGAGGTGCTGCCGCCCGCTTCCTTCGAGCGGCGGACGGCGCTGCTGTGCAGCGAGGCCAGCCCGGAGCACTGTCACCGCCGGCTCGTGGTCGAGTTTCTCGCCGAGCATTGGTCCAACATCGAGATCCGGCATCTCTGAAGCTGTGAGGATCATCGGTTCGCCACGGTACGGGCGAAACACATCGAAGACGTCAGCGACGACGCGTACCTCAAGCACCTCGACCACGTCAGCGATGCCGATGTTCAGACCGCGTTTGGCGCGGACCTGGTGACGATCCGGCGGCGCAAGCTGGCTGTCCCCGCCGGGCGCGGCACTCGTTCGTTGGCGGTCGTGCCCATCGTCGACGACGAGCTTCGAATGTATTTTGGGAAGCTCTACCTCATGCTGGGCACGCCGAATGCCACAGCACAAGTCAGGGTGACCGACATACGTTTCTATGACTCCGATCAGGAAACCATCAAGCGAGACGTCGTCCGCGACGTGAATCAAAGGCTGGCGGCAGGGAAGAAGGCGTACGCGATGCTCGGGCTGGCACGCGCCATTCCCGACGATGAGGCGGGCGATGTCCACTGGCTGATGGCCAATGGACTGTGCCTCGCCGACCGTGCGGTGAGCGACGTGCCGTAAGCCCCCGGCAAGGCGTCGATAGTGTGCAGCGATGAGCTCGGAGCTGCAGCTGAAAGGCCTGGTGAAGACCTACCAGAGCGCGCAGGGCCCCGTGCAGGCGGTGCGCGGGATCGACGTGTCGATCGCCGCCGGCGAGACGGTCGCGCTGCTGGGACCCAACGGCGCGGGCAAGTCGACGACGATCGACATGATGCTCGGCCTGACGCGACCGGACAGCGGGTCGGTGACCGTGTTCGGCCGCTCCCCGCGCGACGCCGTCGCCGGCGGCCTGGTGGGCGCGATGATGCAGAGCGGCGAGCTGATCCGCGACCTGTCGGTGCGCGAGCTCGTGGCGATGATGGCCTCGCTGTACCCGAGGCCGATGGACGTAGAGGAGCTGATCTCGCTGGC
Source organism: Solirubrobacteraceae bacterium (assembly GCA_052148875.1). Taxonomy (GTDB): domain Bacteria; phylum Actinomycetota; class Thermoleophilia; order Solirubrobacterales; family Solirubrobacteraceae; genus Palsa-744. The sequence goes on along the minus strand of JBKQHH010000063.1, from coordinate 4,374 downwards.
GGGACTGACGGAGGCGGCCGGCCAGCGCACGCAGAAGCTCTCGGGCGGTCAGAGCCAGCGGGTGAGGTTCGCCGTGGCGCTGGTCGGCGACCCGGAGCTGCTCGTGCTGGACGAGCCGACCGTCTCGATGGACGTCGAGGGCCGGCGTGAGTTCTGGGCCGCGATGCGCGCGTATGCGGATCGCGGCAAGACGGTGATCTTCGCGACGCACTACCTCGAGGAGGCCGACGCGAACGCCGACAGGGCGGTGCTGATGGCGCACGGGCGGATCGTCGCCGACGGCCCGACCACCGAGATCAAGGCACAGGTCGGCACGAAGACGATCCGAGCGACGCTCCCCGAGGTCGACGTCGCCGAGCTGGCGGCGCTGCCCGGGGTCGCCACGGCCGAGCGCCGCGGCGAGTCGGTGATCCTGCGCTGCTCGGACTCCGACCGCGCGATCCGCGCGCTGCTCGAGCGCCACCCGGCGGCGCGCGACGTGGAGATCACCGGCGCGGGCCTCGAGGAGGCGTTCCTCGAGCTGACCGGCGGTGACGGCGACGCGGGAGCGCACGTCTCCGGGCGGGCGAGCTCGCCGCCATGAGCGCTGTCACCTATACGCGCTACGAGCTCCTGCGCGCCTTTCGCAACCGACGCTATTTCTTCTTCTCGCTCGGCATTCCGCTGGTGCTCTACTTCGTGATCGCCGGCCCGAACCGCAACGTGCACGACTTCGACGGCACCGGGATCTCCCTGCCGCTGTACTACATGGTCAGCCTCGCGTCGTTCGGGACGATGTTCGCGATGGTCTCCAGCGGCGGCAGGATCGCAGCCGAGCGCCAGGCCGGATGGACACGCCAACTGCGGATCACGCCGCTGCCGGTGCGCGCCTACTTCCGCGCGAAGATGCTGACGTCGTACATGACGGCTGTCACCAGCCTCGTGCTGCTGTACATAGCGGGCGCTTCCCTGGGGGTCAGCCTGCCCGCGCGCGACTGGCTGGAGATGAGCGGCCTGATCATCGTCGCGCTGCTGCCGTTCGGCGCGCTCGCGATCCTGCTCGGACACCTGATGACCGTCGAATCGATCGGCCCGATCGCCGGCGGCACCGTCTCGCTGCTGGCGATCGTCAGCGGCACGTGGTTCCCCGCCACCGGCTTCCTGCACACCGTCGGACAGTGGCTGCCCTCCTACTGGCTCGTCCAGGCCGGGCGCGTCACGCTCGAAGGCCACGGATGGGGAACCCAGGGCTGGGCGGTGGTCATCGCCTGGACGGCGCTGCTCGCCGCGCTCGCCGCGTTGGCGTACAGGCGCGACACCGGGCGCGTGTAGCCGGATCGGTTGCCCGCGAACGCCCGCAGGCCATGATAAAGTGCTGCGTGTTAGGGGATAGATTTCTATGGCATCGACATCTGCACTGCTCACACGCCGCGAGGCCGCAGAGATCGGCCACGTCCCGCTGAACGCCATCGACAAGGCGATCGAACAGGGCATCGTGAAGCCGAAGCGCAGCAAGGGCAAGCCGCTGCTCCCCGCCCACGAAGTCGCACTGCTCGTGCTGCTGCGTCAGATCGACGTGACACTCCCGAACAAGGCGAAGGGGCGCCTGCGCAACTGGCTCGCGCACTTGCAACCCCAGGAGGTCGGCTCGGAGTTCGCGCTCTCTGAGGCGCTGCGCGTAGCGATGACCGAGGATGTCGCGCAAACGATCGAGCGCGCCGAGTCCTACGCCCGTCTTCGCGACCGCTACGTCGAACGCAATCCGGCAGTGATGGGCGGCGAGCCGGTCATCACGGGTACGCGCGTACCCGTCCGCACGCTCGCGAGCCTGCTCGAGATGGGCGAGACGCACGAGGTGCTGCGCGAGGACTACCCGCACATCCCGGAAGAGGCATACCCGGTCGCAGTGCTATGGGCGCACGCAAACCCGCGCCGCGGCCGACCCCCGACACCGTGGGACACCGCTGCGAGCCGTCCTAAGCGTGAGCGCGACATCTCGCGGAGCGCGTGAAGTTCTGGATCGACGAGTGTCTAACCCCGGCGCTCGTCGGCTGCGCTCACGTTCACGGGTACGAGGCGACATGCACGCGTGACCGCGGGCGGCTCGGTATGCCAGACGACGAACTGCTAGCCATCGCCATCGGGGAGGAGTTCGTGTTCGTCACGAACAACGACGCCGACTTCACAGGACTCTGCTCCAATGCCGAGCTGCACACAGGGCTCGTCGTCCTGCCACAGCGCCCACGCGACGCTCAGCTCCCGCTCTTTGACGACGCCATCGCGCACATCGAGCACCAGGCCACCCGGGCCCACGAAGCTCCAGCCGACTGGATGCTCAATCGCGTCGTCGAGGTCGACGACGCATCCGGAGAGACGAGAGACGCGCTGCTCCCTAAGCCTTGAGACACGGCGACCGGCCGTAGACAGTCATCACAGTCCTAGAGGCGTCCGTACCTATGCGTGTGTCGTGCCAGATCGCCTATCGGAGCGGAACGCAGGCCGGCGCCGGACCCCGGTACAGCCCCATGGTCAGGCCGACCGCGTGACCGCGAGCCCCTGCGTGCCTGCCGCTCGATAGCCGGCGAGCCGTCAGCAGAAGCGTATCTCCCGGAGGGATCGCCGCGGGGCGGATGACCATCCCGATGCCGCCGAAGCCGGGGCGGACTTTCACCGGCCGTACCATCTGACGCTCGTCGCGCAGGGTCCGCAGGACCCGCTCGCGTTCCTGCGCGTGAACGGCGCCGGTCACCGGCTCGCGCTGCATGCCGAATGGGAGGAGCGGGGGGAATCCGGCGTGCACGCCCCTGGCGGTGCAACCAGCCTCGATGACCGCGACCCTCGCCCTGACCCCGAGCTTGGCCAGTCGTGCGTTTGCGGCGCTGACGCCGATCAGCTCATCGATCGTCAACGTCACCGAGCCGTCCGGGTTGACGACCACCGCGTACGCCGGTGGGCTGGTGCTTGCCGTCAGCAGCAGCGCGCCCGCGACGATCGCGGCTGTCAGGACGACGCCGCCGGCGGCCAGGGGGGCTCGCCACGAGCGCCGCGGTCGCGGCGAGCGCCGCGCGCCGGCGAGCGCAAGCCTCTCCCCGTGCTCGCGCACGAGCTCCGACCACAGGCGATCCTCGAAGCTAGACATCCTTACCGCCCTCCTTTCTCAGCTTGGCTCGCGCCCTGAACAACCGCACGCGCAGCGCGCCCGGCGAGACGCCCAGCGCCGCCGCCGCTTCCTTCGGGGTGAGACCAGCGAGATCCACGAACTCCACGGCCTCGCGGTCGAGCTCGGACAACCCCGCGAGCGACTCCAGCAGCTCTCGGCCGGGGCGCTCCGCGTCGATCCGATCCGTCAGCTGCTCGGTCTCGTCCTCGTCGAGCATCTGGCGTGCGAGATCGCGCCGCGCCGCATCGTGCCTGCGCGTCGCTCGCTCGCAGTGTTTGGCGTACACGCGCCGAGCGATCGTCAACAGCCACGGGCGCTCGCTGCCCGCCGCGGGACCGTAGGACACGAACGATCTCATCGCCTCCACGAACGTGTCCGCCGTCAGATCGGCGACGGCCTGCGGATCGCGCGTGCGTCGAGCGAAGAACGCCGTCACCGTGGCCACCTCCGCGCGGTACAGCACCTCGAACTCGCCCAAGCGTCCACCGCTGGGCCGATCCAGGCTCCGCAAACGAGCCTCGCTGGTCAGATGGCTCACGAGTACTAGGTGGCGTGGACCGCTCGCATCGTTACAACACGCTAGTGCGGGTCTGCTTCTGCAAAGTACGGACACGCAATCCGCTGCCCGCCCCGATGGATCGCCGCCGCGCGGCGGCGAGGATGTGATGCATGGCCAGCACCGTCACGAGCGACGCCCGGCCGGAGGCGGCCGCTCCCGCGTCGCGTCCCTGCGTGATCGACGTCCGCGATCTCACCAGACGCTTCGGCGAGTTCACCGCCGTCGACGCGATCAGCTTCGACGTGCGCGAAGGCGAGGTGTTCGCGTTCCTCGGCCCCAACGGCGCGGGCAAGTCGACGACCATCAACATGCTGTGCACGCTCGCCCGTCCAACCGCCGGGCACGTCACGATCGCGGGCTTCGACGTCGCCACGCGGCCGAAGGCCGTACGGCGCAACATCGGCCTCGTCTTCCAGGACCAGACGCTCGACGACAGGCTCACCGCGCAGGAGAACCTCCGCTTCCACGCCGTGCTCTACCGCGTGCCCAGCGGCGAGGTCGACGCGCGCATCGCCCGCGTGCTCGAGCTCGTCGACCTCAGCGACCGGCGCTACGACCTCGTGTCGGAGTTCTCCGGCGGGATGGCGCGCCGGCTGGAAATCGCCAGGGCTCTGATGCACGTCCCCAGGGTGCTGTTCCTCGACGAGCCGACGATCGGGCTGGACCCGCAGACGCG